>DATDLN010000052.1:0-2391 GCA_036519295.1 Thermoleophilaceae bacterium | reverse complement strand
CGAGAGATGCAGAGCGGGCAGCGGCGAGGGATGCCGAGCCGCCGGCCGCAAAGCCCGCCCCTCCGACTCGGGAGCCCGCCCAGCCGCCGCCCGGTGAGGAAGCCGAGCCGCCGCCCACCCGTCCCGCCAAGCCGGCCCCGGCCGGCGACGGCGCGCCCCGCGCGGGCGACGGAGCTCCCGCCGGCCGTGCCAAGTCCCGCGTCACGAGCACGGCGGGCGCCGGCAAGCCAAAGCCGAAGCGCCAGCGATCCCGGAAGAAGCACGGGAGGAGGTAGGACGGTGTCGCTTCTCGTTTGGGCCATGATGGGTATCGCGGTCTGGCACTTCACCGTCTTCCTGCCCGACCGCTTCTGGGGTGGGATCGTCGGCGCGTTCCTGGCCGCGGTCGTGGCGTCGGTGATCTTCGGCTTCGCCGTGAACGGCGCCACGGTGCCCGGGCAGAACGACACCGCGCTCGTTCAGGCCCTCATCGCCATACCCGGCGCGGCGATCGGCCTCGCCGTCTCCTACGTCTGGGGCGCGCGCCTGGATCGCGAGCACGGGATCGACCACGGCTTCACGCGCGCGGGCTCGCACTGATAGAGCCGATCCGCGCGGAGGTCACGGTCGACTCCGCCGCAGCAGGCCTTCGAGCTCTTCACGGGCGGCATGGGCTCGTGGTGGCCGAAGGAGTTCTCCTGGTCGCAGGAGGCGCTCGAGGAGATCGGCATCGAACCCCGCGAGGGCGGCTCCGCCTACGAGCGCGGAACTCACGGGTTGCTCCTGCATTGGGGCGGCGTCACGGCATGGGAGCCGCCCGCCCGGCTCGTGTTCACCTGGCAGATCGGAGCCGACCGCTCGCCGCAACCGGATCCCGCCAAGGCGGGGAGGTGGAGGTGCGCTTCTCGGGCGAGGACGGCTTCACACGGGTCGACCTCGAGCACCGCGGCAGGGAGCGCCACGGCGACGACGCGCGGAAGACCACGTCGGCTTCGAAGAGGCCGGTGCCTGGCCGTACGCGCTGAAGCGCTTTGCGGAGGCAGCCGGCAGCTGAGGTAAGCGGAGGGGCGAACCCTTTCGTTCTGTCTACTCCTCCTTCGCCGTCAACCCGTCACGGTGCCCGGGCAGAGCGGCACCGGGTTGGCCCAGGCCCAGATCGGCGATTCCCCGCGCAGCGATAGGGCTGGCCCTCTCCCACCTGTGGGCGGCGCGGGTGGACCGCGAGCCAATCACGGCCTCACGCGCGCCGGCTCACACCAGGTCCGGAAGCGCGCCTCTGCGGCACGCAACCGGACCAGCCTGGGTGGAGAGTGAAGCGTGACGGTGGTTAGGGCGCTGCGCAGACGACGTACGCCTGGACCATCGCGGGATTGTTGGGGGCGGCCACCTGAGCTGCTTGCGCCTCCCACGCCGTCGGCGGTTGCGCTGTCGTAGGCGGGGAGGAATCGTAGAGGTACGCGGCAGGCGCCTGGGCCACGAAGCCGCCGCCGCCGGTCGCTCTTTGTCCCGTTGGACAGGTGGCGA
The DNA here is from genome assembly GCA_036519295.1 of Thermoleophilaceae bacterium. Classification (GTDB taxonomy): domain Bacteria; phylum Actinomycetota; class Thermoleophilia; order Solirubrobacterales; family Thermoleophilaceae; genus JACVRW01. Next base: position 888 of record DATDLN010000052.1, on the reverse strand, counting down.
TCGAGCTGCCCGACTGCTCCTGACCAAGCACCAAGGTCACGTTCGTTGCGCCAGCCGGGCCCGCCGGCCCCCGTTCACCGGTCGCTCCGCGTTCGCCCGCCGGTCCGGCCGGGCCTGCCGGCCCACGTGGACCTGCCGGAAGCTGCCCGGCTCTGAAGTCCCTCCTGAGCAGCGACGCGTTTCTCACCTTCGCTGACGTGACCGCACCCTGCTTGAGCTGGGCGGTGCCCACACTGTTGCGCGGGATGCGGAGCTGGGCGTATGCGCCGCCGCCAAGCGCGAGCAGCAGCGCGATGAACGCGACAACCATTGCGGGCGACGGCCGGTGCGACGTGATGCGTCGCATGAGGACCTCCCTTGGTGGAGTGGGCGGGGCCGGTGGAACCCTCCGGCCTCGCGGGCGAATCACTGGGCGGGATGCTACGCCGGGTTTCAGAAACCTCACAGGTCACTCCGCTCGGATGCAACGATTCTTGCGCCGGGGGCGAGGTCGTCCATTCCGTCCGCTCTTCCCCAGAGGATGCGCCGGATGGAGAGGCCGTCACGATGGAGCTGCGCGCCCTACGAGGTGGCCGTCGCGAGGCGGCTCTCACAGGGGCTCGGCGTGTCGCCCGCGGTTGGCGCCGTGCTCGTGCGGCGGGGGTTTCGCGAGCTCGAGGAGGCACGCCGTTTCCTCGCGGCCGAGGAGCGCCACGAGCCGCTGACCCTGCCGGGCGTGTCGGCGGCCCGCGAGCTGATCCACGATCACCTGAGGCGCGGGTCGCGGATCGCGGTGTGCGGCGACTACGACGTCGACGGAGTCTGCTCCACCGCCATGCTCGTCCGCACGCTGCGGGCCCTCGGCGGCGACCCCGTATGGGAGCTCCCAAGCCGCTTCGACGACGGATA
>DATDLN010000051.1:0-36705 GCA_036519295.1 Thermoleophilaceae bacterium | reverse complement strand
ATACCTTGCCGCCATGAACGGCCAGCCCCTCACCGCGCCCGAGTCGCGCGAGGACGTCGAGCGCTACATCCGAGAACACGATGTGGAATTCCTCTTTGCCCAGTTCGTCGACATGTACGGCAAGCCGAACGCGAAGCTCGTGCCGGCGCGCCTTCTCGACGACCTGCTGAGCGAGGGCGCCGGCTTCGCGGGCTTCGCCGCGGGCGCGATCGGCCAGCAACCGAACGATCCCGACATGGCGGCGATGCCGGACATCACCACGTTCACTCCGCTTCCCTGGCGTCCCGAGGTGGCACGCCTTGCCTGCGACGTGCACGTGGAGGGTGAGGAGTGGCCCTACTGCCCGCGGACGATCCTGCGGCGCCAGCTCGAGCGCGCACGCTCGCTCGGCTACGAGTTCATGCTCGGGACCGAGCTCGAGTACTTCCTGGTCCGAAGGCGCGACGACGGCACGATCGAGCTCGCGGACCCGCTCGACAACCTGGATCAGCCCTGTTACGACATGCGCGGCCTGACCCGCAACCTCGACTTCGTCTCCCAGGTCGCCCGCAACGTCACCTGGCTCGGCTGGAACAACTACGCCACCGACCACGAGGACGCGAACGGCCAGTTCGAGCAGAACTTCGACTTCGCGCAGGCGCTCACCACCTGCGACCGGGCGATCTTCTTCCGCTACATGGTCGAATCGCTGGCGCAGGAGCGCGGCCTGATCGCCACCTTCATGCCCAAGCCGTTCGACCACCTGACCGGCAACGGCGCGCACTTCCACATGAGCCTGTGGAAGGACGGCGAGAACCTGTTCGAAGTGGACCCCTCCGACGACCCTCGCGGCATGGGCCTCTCCGAGCTGGCCTACCACTTCATCGGCGGGCTGAAGGCCCACGCCCGGGCCTACATCGCGGTCACGGCGCCGACCGTCGGCTCGTACAAGCGGCTCGTGGTGGGCACCCGCAGCGGCTCGAGCTGGGCCCCCGTCTACGTGAGCTACGGCTACAACAACCGCACCCAGATGCTGCGTGTGCCGGCGCCCGGGAGGGTGGAGGACCGCACCGTCGACGGCTCGTGCAACCCCTACCTGGGCGCCGCCGTGGTGCTGGCGGCCGGCCTCGACGGGATCGAGCGGAAGCTCGACCCCGGCGAGCCCACCACCGAGCTGAACCTCCACGAGCTGACCGACGAGCGGCGCGCCGAGCTGGGTGTGGAGCTCCTACCCGCCAACCTGCTCGACGCCACGCGCGAGCTGGAGCGCGACGACGTCCTGCGCGCCGGGCTCGGCGCGACTGCCACCGAGGACTACGTCGACTACTTCGTGCGCACCAAGCAGGCCGAGTTCAAGGAATGGCACGACCAGGTCACCCAGTGGGAGATCGACCGCTACCTGCAGCTGTTCTGACGTTTCTCCTCCAGCGCTTGCGCTCGGAGCGATAACGCGCGGTGCCGCGAGGCCAACGACGGCACCGAAGGGGGCTCGGCGGCGGGCGGCACTCGACGCGTTCGACCTTCCGCGGGATATGGCAGCAAAAGGTCGAACGCGCGGCTCTTCTAAGTCGACAAAGTCACTGAAGAAACTTCTGGAGACCTCGGGTCCTGCCGCCCTCCCGGCCGCCGCCGCGCGCCGGCCGCTCCGCGCCGATAGGCGATGACGCCCGCCACAGCGGCCAGCACCGGCATCGCTCCCGCCAGGGCCAGCCTGGGCCGCGCTCCCACGGCCGCCACGAGCAGTCCGCCCGCCGCGAGGGCCACCAGCTCAGCGCCGTTCCGAAGTCCGTTGTAGGCCGCGAAGGCCCGGCCGTGCAGGCGCGCCGGCACGCGCTCCTGGATCAGCGTGCGGGCCAGCACGTTCTTCACGCCGTGACCGATCCCGCCGGTGAACCACGTCGCACCCGCGAAACCGAGGACGAGCCAGGCGGTGGGGAGCCCCAGGCCCGCGCCCTGCACCGCCACCGCGGCGAGCGCCACCGTCGGCATCGCCGCGGCCGGGACGCGCCGGGAGACCACCAGCGCCCCGAACACCATTCCCACGGTCCAGCACGAGAAGACCACGCCGTAGAGGGCGTCGCCGGCGCCGAGGTCCTCCTTCAGAAAGAACACCTCGGCGGTGATCGACGCGCTCATGAACAGCAGCGAGACGAAGACCACGGCGAGCACGGTGCCCAGGGTCCGGTCGCGGAACAGGTGCACGATTCCGTCCCGCGCCCGGGATCGCTCTTCGCTCGGGTCCGCCTCGGGCTCGCGCCGGGTGCGCAGCAGGGCGCCGGCGAGCGCGACGCAGACGAAGGTTCCTGCGTTCACGAGCATCGCCACCGTGGTGCCGCCGGCCGCGGCGAGCGCGCCCCCGATCAGCGGCCCGGCCGTCATGCCCAGGTAGCGCGCCGTCTCCACGCGTCCGTTCAGCGCCGCGAGGCGACGGCAGCCGGCGATCGCCGGGACGAGCGCGAACTCGGCCGGCTGCGCCACGGCGAAGCCCACTCCCAGGAGCGCCGCCAGGGCGAGGATCGCCGCGGCGGAGTCGAGCGCCAGCGCGAGCGAGGCCGCGATCGCCGCCTGGGCCAGCGAGGCGCAGATCAACAGCCTGCGCGTCTCGACGCGGTCGGCGAGCAGACCCGCCGCGGGCGCCAGCAGAACGACCGGCGCCCAGAGGCAGATCATCAGCCCGGCGACCGCCACTCCCGACCCGGTCATGCGCTGCAGGTGCAGCGTCAGCGGGATCCAGAGCAGGAAGTCGCCGAGCGCGGAGATCCCGACGGCCCCGACGATCAGCGGGGCGTCGCCGCGATCAGCCTGTCGACGGCGCCACGTTGCCGCTCGCACGGAACACGTTCTCCGGATCCCACTCGGCCTTGATGCGCGCCAGGCGGTCGTAGCTGCGCGGCCCGTAGCCCGCGCGCACACGCGCCTCGCCCTCATCGCCGATGAAGTTGAGGTAGACGGCGCCCGTGGCGAACTCGCGCAGGTCCTCTCGGAAGGCGCGCGCCCACGAGATCATGCGCTCGTCGTCCGCGGGGTCCTCCCAGAGGGCGAACGGGTGCACCACGAACCTGGCGTCGCGGCCGCCCAGCGGCGAGGCCTCCTCCGACGCTCGCGCCACCGCGCCGCCCCACGCGACGATGAAGAGCTGGGCGGGACCCGGCGGGAGCTCCTCGGACCGGCTGGCGATCGCCTCGATCGCCGCGTCCGGCAGGTCCGTCAGGTGCTCGTCGGTCCAGTAGTTCCGGTAGCCGGGCGGGTCGTCGATCATGCACTGGAAGTCCGGGTAGGGCATGGGCCCGAAGAAGTCGACCTCCGGCGGCCCGAACGCCCGCAGCTCGCCCAGCGCCTCCTCCCCCGCCTCGACGGGACCGGCGTGCATGCCGAGGATGGCCACGACGAGCCGGCCGTGCAGGTGCTCCGGGATGTCCGGCTCGGCGGGCGCAGTGAGATATCCGCACGCCAGGCTGAGCTCCTCCGGTGCGTCCCGCATTACGTCCCGGTAGAGGGCCAGCAGCTCGCGCCCCCGCTCGGCGGGATAGAGCGCCAGCCCGGCGAGGACCTCGGACTCGAGCGGGTGCAGGCGGAACTCGAACGACGTGACGACGCCGAAGTTGCCGCCGCCGCCGCGATGCGCCCAGAACAGCTCGGGGTGCTCGTCCTCCGAGGCGCGCACGAGCTCGCCGTCGGCGGTCACGAGCTCGACCGCCAGGAGGTTGTCGCAGGCCAGCCCGTGCTTGCGCTCGAGCCAGCCGGACCCTCCGCCCAGCGTGAGCCCGGCCACGCCGGTGGTCGACACGCGGCCCCCGGTCGTGGCGAGACCATATGGCTGGGTGGCGCGGTCGAGCTGGGCCCACGTCACGCCGGCGCCCACGCGGGCGATTCGCCGCTCGGCATCGACCTCGATGCCGGACATGCCGCGCACGTCGATGACGAGGCCGTCGTCCACGAGCGAGAGCCCGGCGACCGAGTGCCCGCCCGCACGCACGGCGATATCGAGGTCCCGCTCGCGGGCGAGGGCGAGCGCGGCGATCACGTCGTCGGGCGTCTCGCAGCGGGCCACGAGCGCCGGCCGGCGCTCGATCATGGAGTTGAAGAGCGTGCACGCCTCCGCGTACTCGGGATCGCCGGGTTCGTGGACGGCGCCGGGGAGACGAGAGCGGATTTCGTCGAGTGCTGTTGCGTCGGTGCGCGAGATCATGTGCACCACGCTAAGCAGGGACGGCGGGCCGGGCTTCACCATTCCCGGCCATCTGGCGAAGATGGCCGGAATCGGCCAGGCGGCCGGCGCTACAAAAGGCCGGCCTGGGCCGCGTACGCCACGGCGGCCGCCCGTGAGGGCAGCCGCAGCTTCACCCGCACGTTCGCCACGTGGCGGTGCACGGTGTGCTGGCTCAGCACCAGCCGGTCGGCGATCTCCGCGTCGCTGAGCCCCTGGGCGACCAATCGCAGCACCTCCAGCTCCCTCGGAGTGAGCTCCCCGAGCGATCGCCGTTCGGCCTCGCGCTCCCGGCCGTCGCCCGCCGCTGCGGCGTCCACGCGCGCGACGTCCCGTTCCGCGCCGAGCGCGACGAGGGCGTCCCGCGCGGTCCGCAGCTCGGCGGCCGCTGCCTCGTCGCGCCCGAGGCCGGCGAGCGCCTGGGCCACCTCGAGGCGGGCCAGGGCCGTCTCGTGGGCCGCACCCGCCTCGACGAGCAGGTCCACCGCGTCCTCGGAGGCCCGGCGTGCGAGCTCGTGATCGCCGCCGGCGGCCGCCACCTGAGCCGCCACGAGCCGCGTTCGCCCGCGCACGTAGGGCGTGCCGAGGTCGGCGCCGATGCGCTCGAGCTCGGTGCATCCCTCACGCGCGGCATCGACCTCGCCCCGACGCGCGCGGGCGCGCACGAGGAGCTCGAGGGCCGGCAGGCGGTCGAGCACCGATCCCTCCGGCAGGCGGCGCAGAACCCGCCCGGCGGCGTCGACCGCGGCGGCCGGGTCATCCGCGTCGAGCGCCAGCCTCCCGAGGCCGACCAGCCCGCGGGGGTGCGAACCCGCGCGCTCGAACAAGGTGCGCGCCTCGTCGGCTCGGCCCTGACGGGCGCGCAGCTCCCCCAGCCGGGCCACCCCGCCGGCGGCCATCGCGGGGCGCGCGGCCTCGAGGTCCACCACGGCCGCCGTCAGCTCGAGCTCGGCCGCGGGCCAGTCCCCACCCGTGGCCAGCACGTTGCCGTACGCGCTGCGACAGACCCCGATCATCTGACGCGCGTTCCAGCGCTCGGCGATCCCCCGCGCCGCCTCGCACCACTGCGTGGCGCGCGGAAAGTCGCCCACTCCCTCACATGCCGAGATCAGGTAGCAGAGCGCCCAGCCCTGCGAGATCGGCCAGCGGAGCTCCTCCCCCGCGGCGATCGCCGATGCCTCGTCCAGCAGGCGCATGCCGTCCTCGACCCCGCCGCGCCGCACCATCGTGATGCCCTCCAGGGCGAGACCGACGGCCTCCAGATCGGGCACGCCGAGCGCCTGCCCGAGCGCGGTCGCCCTCCCGCCGAGGGCGGCCGCCTCCTCGAGGTCGCCGCTCACGTTCAGCACGTACGAGCCCTCGTTGAGCGCCAGCCAACCGTGCTCCTCGCGCTCCGGGAGCCCGTCGAGCATGCGACGGCCACGCTCGAGCCAGCCGCGCGCCGGGGCGTCCTCCCCGCGGAACTCGAGAAAGTCCGATGCCAACCATGCCGCCACCCGGCCGGCGCCGGCCCGGTCGCCGGCGGTTCGGAAGGCGCGGAAGGCACGCTCCCGCGCGCGCATGGTCAGCTCGGCATCGTGCAGCCACCAGCCCGCCCAGCCGAGCCCCTCCCAGGCCTCGGCGGACTCCCCTTCGGCGAGCGCCGTCTCGAAGCTCGTGCGCGCCTCGTCCCACGCGCCTCGCGCCAGGGACTCGTGCCCGGCGGCGAGCGCCTGCTGCGCTGTCTGTGGCTCTGCTGCCATGGGCTGTTCGCAGCCCATGGTGCCATGAGCACGATCGGGGGCGCCAGCGCGAGCTGGACGCCCGCAGTCAGGTCGCGCTGCCCACGGGGACCGGCTCGGCTTCCACTCGCGCCAGGCTCCGGAGCGCCTCCGCCCGGTCCGTGTAGGTACGCCACCACACGACCCGCCCCTCCCGGACTCGCGCGTGCCAGGCCCCGGGCTGCGTGTGAAGCTCGACGCCGCTCGTACGGCCCCGAGCATCCCAGCCGCCGAGTCCCAGCGCCGAGGGCCGAAATCCAAGACCCGCTCGAGCCTCGTTTCGTAGACCTCCCAGTCGAGCTCGAGCGAGCGAAGCCAGCGCCTCGCGCCGGCGTGCCCCCGGTAGCCGCCCTCGAGCGAGGCGAGTATCGGGAAGAGCTCGACGTCGGGGTCGAGGAGCTCGACGAGGGCGTCGGCGTCGCGGCGGTTCACCGCATCGAGGACGAGCCCCACGACGGCGGCGGCAGTGCTGCTCGGATGTGGATCATCCAGCCGCACCAACACGCTCCATGGCGGTCGTGTGGAATGCGTTCGACCTTCTGCTGCTTATGGCCGCGTCAGGTCGAACGCGTCGGGGTTCGCGCCGCGTCGAGGCTTCGCGCCGCACGTCCGGCATTGTCGCCCGCAGCGCCTCCCGCGCCGCCGACGGGCCGAGTGCGGCTTCCACGGGTCGCTGTGGGAGCGACTCGAGGTAGTCGGCCGCGTGGCCCGCGACGGCGTCCAGGAGGTCGCGTACGGCGCTATGCCTTCGGCTCGATGTTCTGGTTGACGTGGAACAGGTTGTCGGGGTCATACGTCGCCTTGACTCGTGCGAGGCGGTCGTAGTTGTCGCGGTAGCTGGCGCGGACCCGATCCTGGCCCTCGTCCATCATCATGTTCACGTAGGCGCCGCCGGCCGAGTGCGGATGCAGGGCGTCGAAGTAGTCGATGCTCCACTTCCGGATGGCGTCCACGTTGGCCGGATCGGGGTCGACGCCCGCGTACGTGGTGGCCCAGTTCGCGTCGCGGTAGCTCCAGGCCGTGTCGGACGAAGCCACGTCATGGGCGGCGCCGTCGATCGGGTACAGGTGCATCGTCGACTTCAGGGTCGGCATCTCGGCGCCGAACTTGGCGTGGATATCGACGGCCTCGTCGGGGATCTCCTTGACGAAGTCGGCGCGCCAGTACCACTGGTCCCCGTGCGGATAGAGCCCGTCGAAGGCGCTCTGCAGCGCCGGGTAGGGCATCGCGTGAACCCCGTGCAGGAGCGGTTCGGGCGTCGCTTCCAGCAGCGGCGCCATGGCTTTCGCCGCCTCTTCCTCGCCGCCGACGTAACACCAGACGACCCCGCAGACCTTGTGCAGGTGGATCTCCTCGGGGAACGGCGGCGCCGGCGGCACCGTGGCGAAGGCGAAGAAGCCGTTCAGCTCGCGGGGCGCGTTCGGCAGGAACTCGCGGTAGGCGGAGAGGACCTCGGCGCTGAGCTCGACGGGCCAGAAGGTCGGGCCGCCGATGACCGTGCCCACCTCGTGGAGCCGGAACTGGAAGGAGGTGACCACGCCGAAGTTGCCGCCGCCGCCGCGGATCGCCCAGTAGAGGTCGGGGTGCTCGTCGGCGCTCACACGGATGCGCTCGCCGCTCGCCAGCACCATCTCGGCCTCGAGCAGGTTGTCGATCGCAAGGCCGCACTTGCGCGTGAGGTGGCCAAGACCGCCGCCGAGGGTCAGGCCCCCGACTCCCGTCGTCGAGATGATCCCGCTGGGCGTGGCGAGGCCGTGCTCGTTCGTGGCGCGATCGACCTCGCCCCAGGTGCATCCGCCGCCTACCCGAACCGTGCGGGCGTCTGGATCGACCTCGACCTCGCTGAGCGGCGAGAGATCGATCACGACGCCGTCCTCGACGGTCCCCAGCCCGGCGCCGTTGTGCCCGCCTCCGCGGACGGCCAGGTCGAGCTGGTGGTTTCGTGCGAAACGGACCACCCCGGCGACGTCGTCCGCGCTCGTGCAGCGCGCGATCAGCGCCGGCCGCCTGTCGATCATCGCGTTGTAGACCTTGCGGGCCTCCGGGTATTCGGCGTCCTCGGGCCCGATCAGCTGTCCGCCGAACGCGCTCCCAAGCTCCCGGCGGGCAGCCTCCGCCGCTGTGGCCAAAGTGCTCATGCTTCTCCTCTCCGGTTGGACCAGTTACCTACTAGGCGTGAATCACGACGGAACAGTTGTGCCGCCCGGCGATCGAGGCTCAGAGCACCCAGCGCGGCGGCGCCTCGCCGGGCGGCGCGTAGGAGCAGAAGCGGCCGGTGCGGATGGATGCCGTCAGGTGGTCCGCGAGATCGGGTGACTGCTTCTCGAGCAGCTTGATCGCGGTCCTGATGGCCTTCGTCACGTTCACGCGAGCTCGCTCCGCGGGCGAGGACAGCGGCCGGTCGCGGCCACCGAGTCCCGCCGCTCGCGCGAGCTCCTCGACGAGGGCGTCGATCTCCTCCTCGAGCCTCGCGGCCCGCTCGTCGTCGGCGAAGCTCCGGGCCTCCTCGAGCTCGCTCCGCAGATCCTCGAGTCGTGCCCGGTACTCCTCCCTGGCCCGCCGATCGAGCATCGGCCCGAGATCCGCCGGCCTTGCGCTGCGCAGGCCATCGCCCACCGGCGGGGCGGCGCCGCGCGGCGATCCCTCCGCAGCCGCCACCAGCTCGAGGACGTGGACCTCCGTGCCGGGGGCGGCGAGGAGGAAGGCGATGTACCGCAGCCCCTTGACGTCGCGCAGCCGCATCGTCTTCCCCGCGTACGCGATCGTCCAGAAGTCGCCCTCCCGGGTGAGCCGCGCCTCCGCGCCGCTCGGGCGCGGCCGAAGCTCGGCGACCGGCGCCAGCGCTGCGATACGGCGCAGCACCCCCTCGAGGCCGAGGTCCTCGCCGAGCCGCTTCGCGTCGTCGAGCAGGGCGGCGGCGCGCTCGTCGTCCCCGTCACCGGAGCGCGCGGCCAGCGCCCGCCCGTACTCGAGGAGTACCCGGGCGCGGATGGCCCTGGCTCCGAGCAGGTCGCAGCGAGCCAGCGCCGTCTCGAAGTGGCGCTCCGCATCCTCCCACCGCTCGACCATGGCGGCGAGCATCGCCAGCCGCAGGGCCACCGGGCCCAGGGGCTGCTGGCTGAGTGAGACGGCGTTGCGGTCGGCAAAGGGGAGCAGGAGATCGTAGAGTCGCCTGGCAGCCCTCTCCTCGCCGACCAGGATGCACGCGTGGGTGAGCGAGCACAGGCGCAGGAGCCAGAAGCCGTCCCTGGGAATGTCGGTGAACCCGCTGCCGGAATGCCGCGCGATCTCCGCCGCGGCCATCCTGCGGTCGCGGCGGTCGGCGGCCGCGAGCGCGTCGCGCCAGCGCGGGATCCAGAGGAAACGCTCGCCGTGCTGGGCGATCTCGGGCCAGTATTCGTCGAGCCGGCCCTGGGCCCAGCGAATAGCGACCATCTGCGCGTACTCGTAGACGTAGGCCGCGTACTCGCTGTGCCTGAGGCGGGCTATGCGAAGGGCCTCGCGCGCCAGCCGTTCGGCGTCGTCGAAGCGCCCGTCGAGAGTGGCGCGAATGACCTGCAGGCAGACCCCGTGCCAGCGGTAGAAGGGCTGCTGAATCCGCTCGGCCAGGTCCCGCATGGCCGCAATCTCGGCGTCCACGCCCGGGCCGTCGCACAACTCGAGGAGGCAATGGAAGCGGGCATTGTGCGCGAGGAAGGCGAGCTCCTGGTTTCCCAGCTCGGCGGCCACGGCGAGCATTTCCTCGGTCTTGTCGAGCCGCTCGTGCACCATCTCGGGCGCCCCCAGCGCCCAGTGACGCGCGTGAAGGGCCGTGACGAGCGCCTCCGAGTCCTCGAGCCGCCGCGACATCTCGATGGCCTCGCCCGACACCTCGAGACGCCGCTCCACCTCGTTCGACGAGTACATCTCCACGGCGAGCCGCGCCAACACCCGCGCCCGAAGCGGGCTGTCCTCCGGCGGAAGCGCGGCGAGCGCCTCCTCGAGCAGTCCCATACCCGTCGCCCCCGCCTCGAACCGGGCGAACAGCAGGAAGCCGCCCAGCCCGATCACGTAGCCGAGGGCGGCGCGGGCAAGCATCTCGCCGTCGCCCAGGCGGCGGGCGAGTTCCGCGGCCTCCTCGAAGCTGGCGCGTGCGGCGCGCGTGTCGCCGGCCCGCCAGCGAGCGTCACCAAGTCGCAGGAGGAGCTCGCAGCGGCGTTCCTGCGAGGCCGCCTCAGCCGCGCCGAGGAGGTCGAGCGCCCGCTCGTAGTGCACGCCCGCCTCCTCATAGGCGAGGATGCCCGCCGCCCGGTCCCCGGCCCGAACCAGATAGTCGATCGCCTCCCCGACGTCTCCCACGGGCGCCGCAAGGGAGAGATGGTGCGCGATCTCCGAGAGGTGCGGATCGAGATCGCCCCGGTAGAGCTCCTCGAGCACCGCGCCGATGGTCCGGTGGAGCTCGAGGCGCCTCGCCGGCGCCAGGTCGTCGTACAGCGTCTCCCGGACGAGCTCGTGGACGAACGCGTACCGCCGCGGGATGGCGGGGTCCTCCGAGACCACCCCTGCGTCGGCTGCCTCGGCGAGGACCTCGAGCAGACGCGCGACGTTCAGCGGGCTCGTTCGCTCCAGCACGCGGAGGTGGAACTCACGGCCGATCACGGCGGCCACGCGCAGCGCCCCGACCGTCTCGTCCGGCAAATCGGCCATTCGACGGCGGAGGAGCGTGCGGACCTCGTCCGGGACGCGGCCCACGGGGTCGAGACCGGCATCGGCTCCAGTCAAGCCGTCGTGCGCGACCACCCGAGCAACCTCGCCGAGGAAGAACGGGTTGCCGCCGGTGAGCGTGTGAACGCGCTCCGACATGGATCGAGAGGGCTCGTGACCCGTGACGCCAGCCAGGTAGGCCTCCACGTCGTCGACGCTCAGGCCCGTGAGCGAAATCCGCGTGGCGAGGCGGATCAACTCGGCGAACGACTCGCGGCGGTCGTGGAGTCGCACCTCGCGCTCGCGGTAGGAGCCGACGACGAGGATTGGAGCGTCCGAGATCGCCTCGCTCACGAACCGGAGCAGCACGAGGGACGGAGCGTCAGCCGCGTGGAGGTCGTCCAGAACGACCATGAGCGGGCGGTCGCGTGCGGCGTCGACCAGGAACTGTCCGGCCGCGTCGAAGAGGCGGAAGCGCTCGGTCTCGGGATCGCCCGATCCACCGGCGGCCGCGGCAAAACGCTCGACGTCGCCGCCGAGCGCCCGTACGGCCTGGATCCACGGCCAGTACGCGGGCGCGCCGCCCTCCTCCCAGCAGCGCCCGGCCGCCACCCGCCAGCCGCGCTCGCCGGCCTCCCGGGCGGCCTCCTGCATCAGGCGCGTCTTGCCGATCCCCGGCTCGCCGCTCAGGAGGACCAGGAGCCCGCGCCCGTCGTGCGCCTCGTCGAGCGCGCCGCGGAGCTCGCCGAGCTCTCCCGTTCGCCCCACGAACGGCCGTCCGGAGGCGCGCGGCGCAGCGACCGCTGTGGGCGCGAGCTTTTGGGCCATGGTGCCTAGTCTTATCCTCCGCAGAAAGGGTGTCCAGCAACACGGACGCCGTCTCTCATCCGCGTATTCCTGCCCTTAGGCGACGAGCCCCGCCGGGGGCGGGGCTCGTCTCAGTCTCGTATCTGCTCCGCGGCGCTACTCGCGGGATTCGCCCTCGCCCTCGGGCGCCGGCGGCGCGTCCGGGATCTCGGGCAGAACATCGGGGTCGTCGGGCAGGTCGCCCGAGCGCGACGGCTCCTCCGGCGTGGGCTGGTCCGACCCCTCACCCTCGCCGCGCTTCGCCCCAACGCCCACGGCCTCGCGCTCGCGCGGCTTCATGACCGTGATCTTCATCTCCTTCACATCGCCGTCCGTGGACTCGGCGAGCTTGGCCCGCTCGTCATCGCTCAAGCGATCGATCTCCACCGTGGAGCCCGGCGGCATCGACTGGGAGAGCACCTCGTCCGCCAGCGGATCCTCGATGAAGCGCTGGATGGCCCGGCGCAGCGGGCGCGCGCCCATTGCCGGGTCCCAGCCCTGCTCGACGAGGAAGTCCGCCGCGCCGCCGGTGAGGTTGAGCGACAGCTCGCGCTCGGCCAGCGACTCGCGGATCCGCTTGAGGAGAAGCTCGACGATCTCGGTGATCTCCTCCTTCGTGAGCTTGTGGAAGACGATCACCTCGTCGATCCGGTTGAGGAACTCGGGCCGGAAGACCTTCTTGAGCTCACCCATGATCCGGTTCTTCATGTCCTCGTAGGTGATGCCGGTCTCGTCGCCGACCGTGAACCCGATGCCGGTGTTCTTGGCGATCTCCGACGCGCCCACGTTCGAGGTCATGATCACGATCGAGTTGCGGAAGTCGACGGTGCGGCCCTGGGCATCGGTGAGCCGGCCGTCCTCCAGGATCTGGAGCAGGATGTTGAACACGTCCGGGTGCGCCTTCTCGATCTCGTCGAGCAGGAGCACGCTGTACGGCTTGCGCCGCACGGCCTCGGTGAGCTGGCCGCCCTCGTCGTATCCGATGTAGCCGGGCGGGGAGCCAACTAGCCGCGACACGGAGTGCTTCTCCATGTACTCCGACATGTCGATGCGCACCATCGCGTCCTCGTCGCCGAACAGAAACTCGGCGAGGGTGCGCGCCAGCTCGGTCTTCCCGACGCCGCTCGGCCCCAGGAAGATGAACGAGCCGGTCGGGCGCTTCGGGTCCTTGAGCCCGGCGCGGGAGCGGCGGATCGCCTTCGAGACCGCCTCGATCGCGGCGTCCTGCCCGATCACCCGCTTGTGGAGCTCCTCCTCCATGCGCATGAGCTTCTGCGTCTCGGCCTCGGTGAGCTTGAACACCGGGATGCCCGTCCACATGGAGACGATGTCCGCGATGGCCTCCTCGCCGATCTCGGGCCGCTCGCCCGACTCGCCCGAGCGCCACTGCTCCTCCAGCTCGCGCTTCTTGTTCGTCAGCTGGCGCTCCTTGTCGCGCAGGTTCGCGGCCTTCTCGAACTCCTGCGCCTCGATCGCGGCCTCCTTGTCGCGGCGAGTGGTCTCGATCTCCTCCTCGAGGTCGCGGTACACCGGCGGGGCCGTCATCGACTTGATGCGCGCGCGAGAGGCGGCCTCGTCGATGAGGTCGATCGCCTTGTCGGGGAGGAAGCGGTCGGAGATGTAGCGGTCGGCCAGCTCCGCGGCCGCTCCGAGCGCCTCGTCGGTGATCCCGACGCGGTGGTGCTGCTCGTAGCGGTCGCGCAGGCCCTTGAGGATCTGGACGGTCTCCTCGGTCGTCGGCTGGTCGACCCGGATCTGCTGGAAGCGCCGCTCGAGCGCCGAATCGCGCTCGAGGTACTTGCGGTACTCGTCGAGTGTGGTGGCGCCGATCGTCTGCAGCTCGCCGCGCGCCAGCGCCGGCTTCAGGATGCTTGCCGCGTCGATCGCGCCCTCGGCGGCGCCCGCGCCGACGAGGTTGTGCAGCTCGTCGATGAACAGGATGATGTCGCCGCGCTGGGTGATCTCCTTCATCACCTTCTTCAGGCGCTCCTCGAACTCGCCGCGGTACTTCGAGCCCGCGACCAGCGCGGCCAGGTCGAGCGTGTAGATCTGCTTGTTCTTGAGCAGCTCGGGCACCTCGCCGCTCGTGATGCGCTGGGCGAGGCCCTCGACCACCGCGGTCTTGCCGACGCCCGGCTCACCGATCAGCACCGGGTTGTTCTTCGTCCGGCGAGAGAGGATCTGCATGATCCGCTCGATCTCGGTCTCGCGCCCGACGACGGGGTCGAGCTTGGCCTCGGCGGCCAGCTTGGTGAGGTTGCGGCCGAACTGGTCTAGGAGCTTGGACGACTTCTTGCCCTCGCCCTGGGCGCCGGCGCCCGCGGCGGCGCGGCCCTGGCGCCCGCCGGGGCCGGACAGCATGCGGATGACCTCGTTACGGATCTTCTCGGAATCTGCGTCGAAATCGAGCAGGATGCGCGCGGCAACGCCCTCGTTCTCGCGCACGAGGCCGAGCAGGATGTGCTCGGTCCCGATGTAGTTGTGCCCCAGGCTGAGCGCCTCGCGCAGCGCGAGTTCGAGCACCTTCTTCGCCCGCGGTGTGAAGGGGATTTGGCCGGAGGTGACCTCCTCACCGGAGCCGACGATGCGGACGACCTGGGCCCGCACCCGCTCCACCGTGATGTCAAGCGACTCGAGGACGCGCGCTGCGAGCCCCTCCTCTTCGCGCAGGAGGCCGAGCAGGATGTGCTCAGTACCGATGTAGTTGTGCTTGAGGATTCGAGCCTCTTCCTGGGCGAGGACAACCACCTGCCGGGCCCGTTCGGTGAAGCGCTCAAACACGGCTTGCTCTCTTATCTGTCGGGTTCGTCGGGGCGGGTGATTCCCGTTCCTTTCCCTATAGATCGAACGACTAGGCGATTCGGATGAGACAAAGGTGCGGGACCACCGGCCACCGAGGCGAGTCTACCAACGCCCTCCAAGCCGGTTTTCGGCTTAACCGAGCCGTAAACGCTGGGTGATGCGTGGGAATTGGGCTACGCTGGCCCATCGTGACTCGCGTCCTCGCCTCGATCGGGGCTGCCCTGGCTCTCTTTTTTGGCGCCGTCGGCTGCGGTGGCGACTCCAACGACTTCAAGGACCAGTACAACGAGGCCGTCCGGCCGCTGAGCTCGTTGGGCGACCAGATCGGCGCCTCGCTCAGCGGCGGCGAGGGGCAGTCGAACCAGGCGCTGGCAGCCCAGTACGAGAAGCTCGCCGACCGGCTCGATCAGACGCGGAAGAATCTCTCCAAGCTCGAGCCGCCCGACGATGCGTCGGACGAGTTCGACAGGCTGCTCGCCTCCCTGAAGCAGGCCGGGGGAGACCTCAAGGCGTTGAGCGCCTCGGCTAAGGAGGGCGACCCGGCCGAGGCGGCCGAGGCCACCCAGGCCCTGGTGGAGAGCGGCCAGAAGGTCCGGAAGGCGGAGGCGGCCTTCAAGGACGCCGTCGAGGGCTGATTCCCCGGGCTGCCGGGCGGCCTCAGCTCCGCATCGCCGGGAAGAGCACCACCTCGCGGATCGAGGTGCGGCCGCTCAGGATCATCACCAGGCGGTCGATGCCCACGCCGATGCCGCCGGTGGGCGGCATTCCGTGCTCCAGCGCCCGGACGTAGTCCTCGTCGTAGGGCTGCGTCTCCTCGTCGCCCGCCGCCTGGTCCACGCGCTGCTGCTCGAAGCGGGCTCGCTGCTCGTCGGGATCGTTCAGCTCGGTGAAGGCGTTCGCGAACTCCATTCCGGCGGCGAAGCACTCGAACCGCTCGACGAGGCCCGGCTGCGAACGGTGGTCCTTGGCGAACGGGGAGAGCTCCTTCGGGTAGTCGCGCACGAAGGTCGGGCTCTGGAGCTCAGGTTCGACCTGCTTCGACAGGAGCGCGTCGACCCGCTTCGCCCAGGTGCCGTCGCCGGGAAGCTCGTCCTTCTCGATGTCGAGGCCGGTCTTCTCCTTGATGACGTCCCGCAGCGTCACACGCCTCCACGGCGGGTTGAAGTCGACCGGCCCCTCGTAGCCGACATCCGCCGCGACATAGGCGATGAGCTCCTCGAGCCGCCGGGCGATGTCCTCGTAGTCGGCGTAGGCCTCGTACCACTCGAGCATCGTGAACTCCGGGTTGTGCTTGTGGGAGATGCCTTCGTTGCGGAAGTCCTTGCCGATCTCGTAGACCCGCTCGAGCCCCCCGACGATCAGGCGCTTCAGGTAGAGCTCGTCGGCGATGCGGAGGAAGAAGTCGCGGTCGAGGGCGTTGTGGTGGGTCACGAAGGGGCGCGCCAGCGCGCCGCCGTACAGGGGCTGGAGGATCGGCGTCTCGACCTCGAGGAAGCCCCTGTCGTCGAGCCAGCGCCGGATCGCCCGTACGACCCTGGTGCGCAGGATGAACAGCTCGCGGATCTCGTCGTTCGCGATCAGGTCCAGCTCGCGGTGGCGGTAGCGGGTCTCCACGTCCTCCAGTCCGTGGAACTTCTCGGGCGGAGCCCTCAGGGACTTGGCGAGCAGGGTCCAGCCCGTCGCCCTGAGGGTGAGCTCGCCGCGGCGGGACTTGAAGGCTGTGCCGTCGACCCCGATCACGTCCCCCAGATCGAGCGAGGTCAGCGTCTCGAAGGACTCCTCACCCAGGACGTCGCGCTTGGCGTGCACCTGGAGCTTGCCGCTCCGGTCCACCAGATCGAGAAACGCGGCGCCCCCGTGGCCACGCCGGGCGGTGAGGCGGCCGGCTATCCGGTAGGCAACGTCGGTCTCCTCCCCCGCGTCGAGGTCGTCGTGGGCGGCGTGCACCTCGGCAATCGGCGTCACGCCCTTGAACTCATGCGGGAAGGGGTCGATACCCTGCTCGCGCAAGCGCTCCAGCTTCGCGCGGCGGTCGTCCACGGGCGGGAACCCTAAGACACGTTCCCTGATCCCGGCTGGCGAGCGAGAACCAAGCCTGGCAAGGAAGCAGGCCCGAAGGCTTGCTGGGCAAGCCGAGGGCCGATGACGCCGCCGGGCGCCGGTTCGCAGCCGCCAGGCGGGATCAGGACCGTTCTATCTTCGTGATCTTGAGCTTGCGCGCCGGCCCGCGGGGGACCGGGACCGTGACCGTCTCGCCGCGCTTGTGGCCGAGCAGGGCCTTGCCGACCGGCGACTCGTTCGAGAGCTTGTTGTCCGAGGGGTCGGCCTCGGCCGAGCCGACGATCCTGAACTTAGTCGACTTCTCGGTCTTCTGGTCCTTGACGTGGACTGTGGCGCCTACGCTCACAACGTCCGTGTCGACCGACCTCGCATCGATCACGCGGGCGTTGCGCAGCTGCTCCTCGAGGTCTGAGATCTGCTTCTCGAGCATCGCCTGCTCGTTCTTGGCGTCGTCGTACTCGGAGTTCTCGGCGATGTCGCCGAACTCCCGAGCCTCCTTGATCCGCTCGGCCACCTCGCGCCTCCGGGCGCCGCGGAGATGCTCGATCTTGGCCTTCAGCTCCTCGAGGCCTTCCGATGTGAGGACTGTCTCTCGTGTCGCCATAAAGAAACCCCCCGCTTGTACGGACCGCCGGAGGGACCGGGCAGTGTAGCACCGGCCTTACGCGGCGACGCCCCGCTCGCCGTGTGCGATCGCGGACAGCGCCTCGCGCGCGTGGACGGTGGTGGGAGCGGTCACGAGGGGCTGCTGCTCGCGCTTTGTAAGACCGAGCCGAGCGGCGTACCAGGGATAGAACTTACGTAGATAGCGACCCGCCCGTTCGACGCCGAGATGCTCTTCGGCGCACCCGATCACCCAGCGGAGCTCGGCGACCACTTCGGCCGGCGAGGGCTCGCCCTGGTAGAGGCCGAGGAGCCTCCCGAACCGCCAGGGGTTGCCGAGCGACCCGCGGGCGAGCATCACCGCCTCGGCGCCGCTCTCCTCGAACGCGCTCAGCGCGCGCTCGTCCGAGGAGAGCCCGCCGGACACCAGAACGGGCACTGGCAGCGACTCGACGAGCTCGCGCGCGAGCGCGTAGTCCGGCGCGCCCGAGTGCTGCTGAGAGGCGTGGCGCGGGTGAAAGGCGATGGCCGCGACGCCGGCATCCTCGACGAGACGCGGCGCGAGCTCGACGCCGTCGCGCTCGCCGGGCTCGTGCCCCGGCCGCAGCTTCACCGTCATCGGCAGCCCTCCGCCCTCGCGCGCGGCGCGGGCGATCTCCACCGCCCTGTCCGGATCGGCGAGCAGGGCCGCTCCGGCGCCGGTCCGGCACACCTTCCTGACCGGACAGCCCATGTTCAGGTCGATCACGTCGGCCCCCGCGGCCGCGGCCATCGCAGCCGCCTCCCGCATCACCGCCGGGTCGTGGCCGAACAGCTGTATTGACACCGGATGCTCGCCCGGATGGATGCGGAGGAACTCGCGCACCGTGCGCCGGTTGCCATGGGCCAGCCCGAAGCTCGACACCATCTCGGATACAACGAGCCCCGCCCCGAAGCGCTTGGCCTGAAGCCGCACGAACCAGTTGCCGATCCCGGCGAGCGGCGCGAGGACCAGCCGGTTCCGGATCTCGAGCCCGCCGACGCTCCACGAGTCCGTTAGGCGACGCACGCCCGGCAGCCTAGCCGGACCCGGAGAATTCGCCCGCAATCGGACCGCGGTCGTCGCGTCGGGACGGACCCGACGGCCCCGCCCGGACGGCCCCGCCAGACGGGCGCGGTCCGCCTGCACAAATTCGCTTGACCGCTGTATTAGGCATCTGGTATACCGGCATTCATGAGGGAGGCCGACGAGGGCGGCTCCTTCTCCTCCTCACCCGGAGACATGCTGCGAAGAGGTGCGCCCTCGATCACGCAAGAGGCTCCAAGGTGCTCGGCTCGAGCCCGATCACCGCCCGCGGACCCATGGCCGTGACGTCGTAGTTGACCCGAGAGACACGGGAGGAGACGGGATCATGGGAGAGAGTGCATCGGGGGGCGGCATCTCGCGTCGTCAGTTCGCCATGGGGGCTGCCGCTGGCGCGGCTGCCGCCGCCGGCGCCGGGGGGCTGACCGCGGCGGAGGGTGCTCGCCGGCGACAAGGAAGGGACAGGGCCGAGCGGAAGAACCTCGAGCTCGTCGGGTTCGACGACCTCCAGGCACGCTCCGCCTACCAGCCCCTGATCGAGTTCAATCGGAGCGCCCGGCGCTGGATCGCCTACGTCGGCCATCACGCCGGAACGGCGGTGAACCCGCTTACGGGCGTGGAGGAGCCGAATGGCACGTCGATCATCGACGTGACGAACGTTCGTCGCCCGCGGTACCTGTTCCACATCCCCGGCGCACCCGGGGCCGGCGAGGGCGGCGGCGCGCAGATGGTGCGCGTGGCCAACGGCAGCGATCTGCCGAAGGGCGATCCCACGAAGGTCTACCTACTGCGCACTCGGAACTCGAGCGGGCCGGAGGGGTCCGCGCATCAGATCTGGGACGTGACCAACCCCAGGCGGCCGACGCTCGCCACGACCGTCGTCTCGGGGCTGAACGACACCCACAAGAGCTGGTGGGAGACAAGCACCGGCATCGCGTACCTCGTCTCAGGCGTGCCCGGCTGGCGGGCCGAGCGGATGACGCAGGTCTTCGACCTGAGCGATCCTTCGAACCCAGTCCACATCCGCGACTTCGGGCTGGTCGGGCAGGAGCCCGGATCCACCGGCGACGTGCCCACCGACCTGCACGGGCCGATCAGCGTGCCCGAGAAGAACCGCGTCTACTTCGGGTACGGCACCAGCAGCGACGGCATCATGCAGATCGTCGACCGGGAGAAGCTCATTATGGGTCCGCCGGAGCCGACGCCGGAGAACCTCGCCTTCCCCGAGATCTCCCAGCTGCACCTGTCATCGCAGTGGGGGGCACACACGACGTTCCCGGTGCTCGACCTGACGGTCGCCGAGGACTCCCGGTTCCCTGGCGGCGGCCGGCGCGACATCGTCGTCATCGTGAACGAGGCGACCAGCAACGAATGCACTTCAGGCGCCCACCAGATGGTCTTTCTCGCCGACATCACCGACGAGACGACGCCCCAGGTCATCTCGAACTACCACGTCCCGGAGCCGTCAGGTCAGTTCTGCTCGCGGGGGGGCCGCTTCGGCGCGCACTCCTCGAACGAGAACATGACCCCGATCTACTACCGCAAGGTCGTGTTCGTCTCGTACTTCAACGCGGGCGTGCGGGCGGTGGACATCCGCGACCCGTTCGCGCCGAAGGAAGTTGGCTTCTACATCCCGGAGGTGACGGAGAACACGGATCCCCGCTGCATCACGGTGAACGGGGTCGAGCGCTGCAAGACGGCGATCCAGACCAACAACGTGGAGGTGGACAACCGCGGCTTCATCTACATCGTCGATCGTGCCAACACCGGAATGCACGTTCTGAGGGCGACGGGCAAGCTCGCTGCGATCGCCGGGCGGTAGCGGCACGGCACGCGGGCCGGCCTCGGGACGACGCGCCGGCCCCGCGCTCCGTTGAGCCTCGGATCTGGGATCTGGTAGACAAGATGCATTGAGGGAGCTCGTAACGCCGTGCCGTCCGAGCCGCCGTCAGGACAACGGGAGCTTGTCCACGACGAGTTGAGCGGCTCGCTCGAGGTGCCGCCGATACACGCCGGAACAAGCGTGGCGCAGCTCGCGTACGACGCGCTGCGGAACGCCATCCTGGCCATGGACGTGTACCACTCCGACGCCGATCTCCGGCTCGACGAGAAGCGCCTCGCCGCCGACCTCGGCGTGAGCCGGACGCCCGTGCGCGAGGCACTCGCCCGGCTCGAGCACGAGGGTCTCGTGCGCATCATGCCGCGCCGCGGCATCTACATCGTCCGCAAGAGCAAGGCCGAGATCATCGAGATGCTCAAGGTCTGGGCCGCCCTCGAGAGCATGGCGGCCCGCCTCGTGTGTGAGCAGGCCACCGACGCGGAGATCGCCAGCCTGCGCACGCTGTTCTCCAAGTTCGAGGACACCGACGAGGTCCGGTTCCATCTCAACGAGTACTCGGTGGCCAACCTCCGCTTCCACCAGCGCATCATCGAGCTGAGCCACTCGCCTCTGCTCACGAGCATCGCCGAGAGCCTGCTCGTCCACGTGCGCGCGATCCGCACCCGCTCGCTGGGCGAGGACGATCGCGCCGAACGCTCGATCGTCGATCACATGCACATCATCGAGGCGCTGGAGGCCCGCGACGTCGAGCTCGCCGAGCGCCTGGTCCGCGACCACGCGCTGAACCTGGCCGATCACGTCGAGCGGACGGTCGATCACCTGGAGTGAGGCCGAGCAGCCTGAGCAGGTCGTGCCTTAATCGTCCAGAGTCGCGCTTCAGCTGCCTCGACGTAATCCTGATCGGACGCCAGTCCGCCGCCTGGAGTTTTCGGTCGCGCTCCCGATCGGTCTCGAACGCCGCGGCGGTCAGATGAAAGGTCCGGCTGTCGAGCTCCACGGCCACGCGCTGCTCTCGCCACACGGCGTCGACCTCTAGTCCTTCGACCTCGTCGTTCATCTTGGGCTCGGGCAAGCCCGCGGCGTCGACGAACTCGAGGAACTGCACTTCGAGGTCGCTGCGGATCGTTTTTGCTCCGGCGTTTCGCGCCTCGAGCACCGCTCTCACCGTCCGGCTTCCGGGGCGGCGCGGATAGCGGCGAAGGAGGTCAAGGAGTGAAATTTCGTCCCAGAGCTGGCGCACTTCGGCCTCGTTGAGAGTGCGCTCGAGTTGCCGGGGCCTCAGGACTGTTGCCAGGTCGAAGAGTGTGCGGGGCACGGTCGTGACCGGGATCCCGTCTTCGACGGTGACTTCGTCCGAGGGCAGCGAGGAACGGTGGAACTGGATCCCTTGGCGCGGACGCTGGCTTCGTGGCGTCGTCACCTCGATCACGGAGCGAGCGTTGGGACGGATCCCCCACAGAGAGGCGGCATCGCGGTGGCTGAGCACAGCGCCCTCCCCCGCCGCCAGCACCGCCGCCGTCCAATTCGCCTCCCTCGTTGGAGCGTCGTGGCCGACGGCGTACACGCCGCGGTACACCACCCACAACCGGGAATGGGCGAGCCGGTAGTCAATTTGCATCCGCGCCCAAGCCGAGATCGAGCAGCTGATGTCGCGTTATCCGGCCGTGTTGCCGCCGTGCGAGGCGCGCAATCGCCCCGTCAACGTCCTCCTCGCTGCGTTTGCCGTCACTATGGCGGTCAACGTAGATAGCGTCGCCCATGCGGCCCAGGTTCGCGCCCCGCGCGTGACCTGTGGCGCGCGACTGTTACGGCTCAGCTTCGGTTTCGTTCCCAGATCAGTTTCAGGCCGGTCAGGGTCAGTAGGTCGTCGACCTCGTCGATCTCCTCGCAGAAGGGCACGATCGGTGCCGCCAGGCCGCCGGTGGCAAGGGCGGTTGCCTCCTCGCCCAGTTCTTCGCGTACTCGGCGGACGATCGCGTCCACCTGCCCAGCGAAGCCGTAGATCACTCCCGACCGGAGCGCCGCGGCGGTGTTCTTGCCGATCACCTGCTCGGGCGGCTCGAGGTCGACCGTGAACAGCCGCGCCGCCCGCGACGCCAGCGCCTCGATCGAGATCTCGACGCCCGGGGCGAGCACGCCGCCGATGTAGTCGCCATCGGGCGAGACGACGTCGAAGTTGGTGGAGGTGCCGAAGTCGGCCACTATGCAGGCGCCGCCGACGCGCTCGTAGGCCGCCACGGCGTTCACGAGCCGGTCGGCGCCGACCTCGTGCGGGTTGTCCATGCGGATCGGCATCCCGATCTTGACCTGCGGTCCGACGCTCAAGAGCGCCCCGTCGAGGTAGCGCCCGGAAAGCTCCTCGTACTCGTGGCCGAGCACCGGCACCACGGACGAGACGATCGCGGCGTCGATGTCGCGCATCCCGAGGTCCCTGAGCCCGAGCAGGTTCGAAAGATTGGTTGCGAGGGTGTCCGCGGTGGCGTCGCGGTCCGTGTGCAGGCGCCAGTGCTCGACGAGCTTGTCGCCGTCGAACATCCCGATGTGCGTCTGCGTGTTGCCGACATCGATCGCGAGCAGCACGCCCGGGAGGCTATCCGTGCTCGAGCGGGGCACCCATCGCGTGGAACCCGCCGTCCACGTGCACGATCTCGCCGCTGATCCCGCGCGACCAGTCGGACAACAGGAAGCACACGGTGTCCGCGACCGGCGATGGGTCGCCGGTGTCCCAACCGAGAGGCGCCTGCTCGCGCCAGAGCCCGGCCAGCTGATCGAAGCCGGGGATACCGCCGGCGGCCGGCGTCTCGACCGGCCCGGCGGAGACGAGGTTCACGCGCACACTCGAGGGACCAAGGTCGCGCGCCAAATAACGCGATACGGACTCCAAAGCGGCCTTGGCGACGCCCATCCAGTCATAGACCGGCCAGGCTACGGAGGCGTCGAAGTCCAGGCCCACGAGCGAGCCTCCTTCATTGCCCATCAATGGCGCCAGCGCCTCCGCCAACGCCTTGAAGGAATAGGCGCTGGTGCGAAAAGCAACCTCGGCGGACTCGGCCGGAGCGTTCAGGAACTGACCCCCCAACGCGTCCCCGGGAGCGAAGGCGATGGCATGAAGCGCACCGTCCACCGCGCCCCAGCGGCTCTTGAGGTCGGCCACGAGCGCCTCGAAATCCTCGGTGTTGTTGACGTCGAGCTCGAGCACGTCGGTCGGAGAGGGCAGCCCCTTCGCCGCCCGCTCCGTCATCCGCCGCGTCCGGCCGAAGCCGGTCAGCACGATCTCGGCGCCCGATTGCTGGGCGCGCTCGGCGACCGAGTAGGCGATGCTCCCCTTGGTGAGCACGCCCGTTATGACCAGGCGCTTGCCTTCCAGCATCTAGATGAGGACGGGCTGGGCGTCCGTCCGCGGCTCCTCCACGGGCGGCATCGTACTGCTGCGCTTCCAGACGAGCTCCACCGTGACGCGCAGGACGAGCTTGCCGCGCTGGTTCATCACCCTCCAGCGGGTCTCCACCAGGCCGTGCTCCGGGTCGAGCGCGGCCTTCGAGGTCACCTCGCCCTCCACGTGGATCGTGTCGCCGATCTTGACGGGCTGCTTGAAGACCGCGTCTCCCACTCGCCGCAGCGCCACCACCCGCTCGGGCTCGAAGGGCATCAGCCCGGCCGCATAGGACAGCACCAGCAGGCCGTGTGCGATTCGTTCGCCGAAGCGGCTGCCGGCCGCCCACTCGGCGTCGGTGTGCTGCGGATGCGTGTCGCCGGTGAGCGTGGCGAAGCCGGTGATGTCGGCCTCGCCGATGGTCCGGCCGCGGGTCGCGAAGCGCTCGCCCACCGCGAGCTCGTCGAAGCTCTTCTCGAAAGTGATCATGCTGGAGCCGTCTCCTTGCCCCGGATCCGGGAGCTCAAGGAGCGGAGAATTTCGGCGGCCGCCCGGCGGTGGCCCTCCGCCGAGGGGTGGAAGCCGTCGTCCGCAAAGGTCCCTCGGCGTTCGGCCGCCGGGTGATCGAAGCCCTCGAGCAACACGATTTCGTGACGGCGCGCCACGGCGCGACAGGCGGCGTTGAACAGCTTCATGCCTTTTTCAACCCGGGCGCGAGAGCGGGGGCGCAGGTCGAGGAAGCGCGAGAGGTCGGGGTAGGTGGCCGTAAGGATCTCGGCATGCGGCGCCCGGCGCCGCAGGCGGGCGAACATCCGCGACAGCCGCACCGCATACTCGTCCGGGTCTGGGCGGGTCGAATCGAGCACGTCGTTGGCGCCGCATATCAGCGTCACCAGGTTGGGTTCGAGCTCGATCGCGCGCGGCAGCTGCTCGCGCTCCACCTGCTCGCTGGTGGCGCCCACCTCGGCCAGGTTCTCGTACCGCACGTCGGGGCCAAGAGCGTCCGCCAGCTCGTCGGGCCAGCGCGGCTTCCCGGGCTCGAGACCGGCCGTGAAGCTGTCGCCCATGGCGACGTAGGTGGTCACACGGCCTCCGACTGAGCACTCGGCGAGCACCGAGGACGCCGCAAGGCGAAGGTTCGCAGCCGCCAGAGGCGGACGAGTGCGAGGGAGGGGGCCCTCACAGCGGGATGTTGCCGGGGCCGTTACCGCAGCGGCCCGCGAGCGAGAGCGCCGCCAGCGCGCCCGCGAGCCGCTCACGTGTTTCGGTCGGTTCCACCAGCTCGTCGACGAAGCCCTCGCGTGCCGCCACGTCGGCCGTGAGGTGCTCGTCGGCGTATTCGTCCGCCAGCCGGTCGCGCTCCGCTTCCGGGTCGTCGGCGGCCGCGAGGTCGCGCCGGTGAACGATCTGGACGGCCTGCCTCGAGCCCATGATCCCGATCTCGGCGCTCGGCCAGGCCAGCGCGAGGTCGGCGCCGAGGTCGCGCGAGTTCATCGTGATGTAGCCGCCGCCGTAGGCCTTGCGGACCACGACCGTGACCTTGGGCACCACGGCCTCGGCGAACGCGTGCAGGAGCTTGGCGCCGTGGCGGATCACGCCGAGGCCTTCCTGCTTGGTGCCCGGAAGGAAGCCGGGCGTGTCCACGAGGACCACGAGCGGCAGGCCGTACGAGTTGCAGGTGCGGACGAACTTGGCGGCCTTCTGCGCGGCAGCGGCGTCGATCACGCCGCCCAGATACCAGGGCTGGTTCGCGATCACGCCCACCGGCCGGCCGTCGATGCGGCAGAACGCGGTGACCATGTTGCGTGCCCAGCGCTCGGCCACCTCGAGCATCCCGCCCTCGTCCACGAGTCCCCGGATCACGTCGCGAATGTCGTAGACCTGACGCGCCGCCTCCGGGACCACCGCCGACGGGTCGCCGCCGGGCGGGTCGGCCGGGGGCGCGTGCGGCGGCGTCTCTCCGGCCCGCTGTGGGAGATAGGCGAGGAGGTCGCGAACGAGTCGGGTGGAAGCGAGGTCGTCCTCCGCCACGAACTGGCAGACCCCGTTGCGCTCGTGCACCTTCGGCCCGCCAAGCCCGGCCGCGTCCACATCCTCGCCGGTGACCTCGCGCACGACGCCGGGGCCGGTCAGGAACATGGCCGACTGCTCGGTCATCACCACGAAGTCGGTGAGCGCCGGAGAGTAGGCGCCGCCACCGGCCGACAGGCCGGCCATGACCGAGATCTGGGGCACGCGGCCCGACAGCGCCACGTTCTCGCGGAAGATCCGGCCATAGCCTCCGAGGGCGCCGAGGCCGTCGTCCATGCGCGCCCCGCCGCTCGCGACGAACCCGATAACCGGCGCGCCCGCACGGCCCGCCAGGCGCATGACGCGCACGATCGTGTCGGCATGTGCCTCGCCGAGCGAGCCGCCCACGAAGCTCTGGTCCTGCGCGTAGCAGAACACCGGGCGTCCGGCGATCCTCCCGGCCGCGCCCACCACGCCGTCGCCGGGAGAGACCCGGCGCGATTCGCGCCGAGGCAACACGGTCGAGCGGATGACGTGCAGCGAACCGGGATCGCAGAGAGCCTCCAGCCGCTCCTGTGCGGCGAGCGAACGCGGCTTCTCGAGGACCGCCTCGAAGCGGCCGTTGGTCCGTTCGGCGAGTGCGCTCATCGAGCGTGTCTCCTTTCAGCGAGCGCGGTGTCGTTCGTCGGCGGCGCCTGTGTCAAGACGCCTCCAGGCAGAGCACTGCGTTGTGCCCGCCGAATCCGAACGCGTTCGAGATCCCCAACGCACGGCCGTCTCCGTTCTGGAGCGGCCGTGCCTCATTCGGTACGTAGTCGAGGTCGAGCCCCTCGTCGGGCTCCTGGTAGTTGAGCGTCGGCGGCGCGATCCGGTCGCGCAGCGCCAGCAGCGTGGCGATCGCCTCCACGGCACCCGCAGCGCCCAGGAGGTGGCCGATCGCCGACTTCGTCGAGCTGACCGGTACCTGTCCGGCCCGCTCCTCTCCGAGCGCAGTCTTGATCGCGTTCGTCTCGGAGCGGTCGTTGAGCGGCGTGGAGGTGCCGTGCGCGTTCACGTACACGACGTCCTCCGGACCGACCGAGGCGTCTCGAAGCGCCAGCTCGATTGCCTTCGCGGCGCCGCGGCCGGTCGGCTCGGGCGCGGTGAGATGATGAGCGTCCGAGGTGGACGCGTAGCCGCGCACGTAGCCGAGGATGCGGGCGCCGCGCTCCTTGGCGGCCTCCTCCTCCTCGAGTACGAGGATGCCGGCGCCCTCGCCCATCACGAAGCCGTCGCGTCGACGATCGAATGGGCGCGAGATGCCGCTGTCGGAGAGCGCGTCCATCTTGGCGAAGGCGGCTGTGGCGAGCGGAGTGATCGCCGCCTCGCTGCCGCCCGTGACCACGCTGTCGGCGTCGCCGTAGGCGATGAGCCGGGCGGCCGTGCCGATCGCGTGGGCCCCCGCCGCACAGGCGGACACGGTGCCGAATGACTGGCCGTGCAGGTCGTGCTTCATCGCCACGACGCCGGCGGCGGCGTTGGCCATCAACAGCGGGATCGAGAGCGGCGAGATCCGCTCGGCGCCTTCATCGCGCATCACGATGTGCTGCGCCTCGAGCGTGCCGATCCCGCCGATCCCGGTGCCGATCACGCAGGCGCACCGGTCGGGGTCGCCGGGCGAGCCGTCTCCCCAGCCCGCGTCCTCGATCGCCTCCTTGGCGGCCGCGAGCGCGAGCTGGGTGAAGCGGTCCGAGCGCCGCACCTCCTTGACCGAAAGGTGCTCCTTGGGCTCGAACTCGCTGGCCCGGCCGAAACCGTCCTCGATCCCGGACCGCCCTGCCGACCAGCGCTCGTGCAGGGTTCGGGCGCCGACCCCGAGGGGGGTCACGGCGCCCACGCCGGTGATGACGGCAGTGCGCTTCATGGGAGCTTCGACGTCACCAGGTCGACGGCCTGCCCGACGGTCTTGATGCCCTCCATGTCCTCGCCCTTGAGCTGAACGCCGTACTCCTCTTCGACGATCTGCGCCAGCTCGACGAGGTCGAGGGAGTCCACGTCGAGGGACTCGAACTCGGCGTCGCCCGTTATCTGGTCGGGCTCGGCGCCGAACTCCTCCAGCGCCTTGTACACCCGCTGCTCGATCTCCTGTCTGGTTGCTGTAGTCGACATTTGACTCCTCCTTCTCGGGGTTTAGGCGGTAAGTCCTCCATCGACGGTGAGGCACACGCCGGTGACGTACGCGGCGCCGTCAGACGCCAGGAAACGCACGCAATCGGCGACCTCGTCCGGCGTGCCGGCCCGCCCAGCCGGCACATGCTCAAGAAGGTTGTCTCCGATGCCCTCGGTCATGTTGGTCTCGATGAGGCCCGGGGCCACGGCGTTGACGGTCACGTTCCGCTTCGCGACTTCGGCGGCGACGGTCTTGGTGAGGGCGACCAGTCCGGCCTTCGAGGCGGCGTAGTTCGCCTGCCCCGGATTGGCGCGCTGGCCGACGATCGAGGCGATGTTCACGACGCGCCCGTAGCGCGCGCGGATCATGGGTCGCAGCGCACGGCGCGTCAGCCGGAAGGCGGCCGAAAGGTTGGTGTCGATCACCTTCTGCCAGTCGTCGTCGTCGATCTGCGGGGAGAGGCCGTCGGCGCGCACGCCGGCGTTGTTCACCAGCACGAGCACGGGGCCGTACTCGTCCTCGAGCGTCTTGAACAGCGTTTCGGCCGCCTCGGGATCGGCCACGTCGCCTTGCAGCGCCAGCGCTCTGCCGCCCGAGTCCGTGATCTCCTTGACCACGGCCTCGGCGCCGTCGGCGTCCTGACGGTAGTTGACCCCGACCGGCCAGCCTTCGTTCGCCAGCGCCTTGGCGATGGCGGCGCCGATCCCGCGCGAGGCGCCGGTCACGAGGGCGCTTCCCAGTGGTCTGCCGTTCATGGCGCCCACTCGATCACCCCCGCGCCCCAGGTGAAGCCGGCGCCGAAGGCGCCGAGCAGCACCGTCGAGCCGTGCTCGAGCTTGCCGAGCTTCTTGGCCTCTGCGAGCGCGATCGGAAGCGTGGCCGACGAGGTGTTGCCGAAGCGGTCGATGCAGTCGATGACCCGGTCGCGCTCGATGGCGAGGCGCTCGGCGACCGCGGCGAGGATGCGTGCGTTGGCCTGGTGATAGACGAAAAGGTCGATCTCGTCCAGCGTGATGCCCTCGCGTTCGACGGCCTGCAGGGTCGACTCGGACAGGCGGTGCACGGCCGCCTTGAACGTGTCGTGTCCCTGCATGCGGAACATCTGCTCCTCACGGGTCGCGTAGATGGCCGGCGCACCGGCGCCGTCGGCGTGCAGCACGATGTCGCCGATCCGGCCGCCGCTTCCGTTCGCCGGTCCGACGACTGAGGCGCCGGCGCCGTCGGCGAACAGCGCCGCGGTGCCGCGGTCGGTGCGGTCGGTGAAGCGGCTCAAGACGTCGGCCCCTATCACCAGCACGTGGTCGCAGCGCCCGCCCTCCACCTGGGCGGCGGCCAGGGCGAGCGCGGAGAGGAAGCCGGTGCAGGCGGCGCCCACGTCTATGGCGCCGGCCCGTCGCGCGCCGAGCTCGAGTGCAACGAGCGGGGCGGCGTTCGGGCTCAGCTCGTCGGGCGCGATGGTCGCCACCAGCACGAGGTCGAGGTCCGCGGCGTCGACGCCGGTCTGCTCCAGGGCCTGCCGGCCTGCGTCCGCGGCGAGATCGCTGAGGCGCTCGCCATCGCGGACGAAGCGACGCTCCTCGACGCCGGTGCGGTGCACGATCCACTGCTCGGTCACCCCGGCGCCCTCGGCGATCACGTCGTTGCGGACGACCCGATCCGGCACTGCCATTGCCACGGACGCCAGAGCGGCCGCGCGCAGGCGACGTCCATCCCAGGACGGCGGGGTCGCCGTCGCCACCGCAGTGGGGTCGAGCGCGGCGGCGTCGCGCGCGGCCGCTCTGGCGTCCGTGCTAGGCATTGGCAGCCTCCATGGCTAGGGGGGCGTCCGCCTCGACGCCGTCCAGCGACTTGCGGACAAGGTTTGAGAGCACGCGCCCGGGGCCGGTCTCGACGAAGCGGGTCACGCCGTCCTTCTCCAGCGCGCGCATCACGTCGAGCCAGCGCACCGGATGGGTGATCGCCTGGACGAGCCGCTCGCGTATGTCGTCGAAGGGGGCAGCGGTGACGCACGAGAGCACCGGTACGCTCGGCTCGCCTACCTCCGTCTCCAAAACGACGGCGCGGAATGGCTCGACGGCGGGCTCCATGAGGGGCGAGTGGAACGCGCCCGCCACTGGAAGGCGCTTGACGCGCACGCCGGCCTCGCGTAGCCGTTCCTCGGCCGCAGCAAGGCAGTCGTCCGATCCGGAGAGCACGAGCTGGTCGGGGGCGTTGTCGTTCGCCACGGTGAGGCCGCATTCCCGCGCGATTTGCTCCACCGGCGCGCGCTCACGTGCGCGTACGGCGACCATGCCGCCGTCGGCAGCCCGCTCGGCGGCCTCCTGCATGAGGCGGCCGCGGGCGGCCACCAGCCTGAGACCGTCCTCGGCGGTGAGCGCGTCCGCGGCCGCCAGCGCCGCGATCTCCCCGAGAGAGTGGCCGGCCATCAGGTCCGGCTGCACCCGATCGCGGAGCACATCGAAGCCCGCAAGCGCGGCGCAGAAGATCGCGGGTTGAGCCCAGCGCGTGCCCTCTCCCGCGCGCTCGAAGAGGTCGTCGCCGACCTCGGCCTCCGCGAGCTCGAGCAGGTCGGGGCGATGGCGCTCCACCTGCTCGCGCATATCGGGTGTCTGGCTTCCCTGCCCAGGGAACAGCAGCGCAACTTGTCCGTTACCGGCCATACCTCACGTATGCCAAAGGCGGGAGCGGAGTTAGCACGGTCGCTCGGCGTACCCCCCGGTCGGGGGGGTGGCCAGGGAATGACGGGGGACCCGCCGAGCGGCGCTACGCCGTCAGGCCAAGCCGCTCCGCGCGCCGCACCGCCTCGGCGCGATTACGCACCTTGAGCTTTCGGTACAGCGCGCTCGTGTGTTCCTTCACCGTGTGAGGGGAGAGGAACAGGCGTTCGGCAATCTCCTTGTTGGTGGCGCCCGATGCCATCAGCGTGAGGACCTCGCGCTCGCGCTCGGACAGCGGCGCCGAGGGCTGCTCGGAGCGCGGCGAGAACACGGTCATCCCCTTGCCCACCATGCGCACCGCCATCGCCACGTCGTTCGCGGACCAGTCCTTCGACACGAAGCCGGAGGCGCCGGCCGCCTTGGCTGCCTGCGGCGAGATCCAGCCCGCTCCGGAGATGAGGAGCACCCGCGTACGCGGGGAGGTGCGCCGAATCGCCTCGCACAGCTCGGCGCCCGACTCCTCGCCGAGGAAGAGGTCCACGAGCGCCACATGGGGCTCGTAGCGCCGCGCCATCTCGAGCGCCTGCTCGACGCTCGCGGCCGTGAGGCAGCGCTCCACCCAGGGCTGCTCCGTAAGCAGCAGTCGAAAGCCCCAGTGCACCACGTCGTGGTCGTCGACCACGAGCACGCGCAGATTGCGGTCCGGGCTCATTCCCCGGAGCCGTCCCCGACCGGCAGGACGAGCCGGACCCGCCACTCGGAGTCCCCCTCGAGGCCGAACTCGACCACGCCGCCGCGCTGGAGCGCCTCGACCGCCGCGAGCCGCAGCCCCAGGCCGGTGCCGCGCGAGCCGGGCTGCGCGCCGTCGTTGCGCACCTCGAGAACGAAGGTGCCGTCGCTCTGCCCCACCTGTACCCGCACGCTGGTGGGGTGGGCGTGCTTGTGGGCGTTCCGAAGGGCCTCGGCGAGGACCGACTGCGCCAGGGGCTCGAGCTCGTCCGGCACCTCCACGCCGTCCTGCCAGTCGAGCTCGAGCGGCAGGTCGTGGTAATGGCGGCCGAGACGTGCGAGCTCTGCCCGCAGGGTGGCGCCGGTGTCGATCGGGGGCGGCGCCAGCGGACGCTCGAGCGCCTCGCGCAGGTCCGCCAACGCTCCCTGCATCTCCTCGTTGCAGCGCCGGCGGGCTTCGTCGCTCAAGCCGACCTCGGAGCCGAGCACCAGCGACACGCCGAACAGGCGCTGCACGACGCGCTCGTGGATCTCGCGCGCGAGGTCGATGCGCGACTGGAGCAGCCGCGCCCGGCCCTGCTGGCTCGTGGCGATCCGAACGCTGGCCGCGAGCGCCGCCGTCTTGCCGAGCGTCCACATGGCGTGGCGCTCGTCGTCCGTGAGCTGGAAGGGCCCACCGCCGCGGTCGGCGAGGATCACGCCGAGCCAGCGGCCGCCCGCCGACACCGGAGTACAGGTGAGCGTGTCGATCCCGCCGAATCGCGCGTAGCGCGCCGGAAGCCAACGCTCGAGCTCGCCGCTCACCTCGACCACGCGGTCCTCGGCGAACGCCACTTGGGCGATCGGAGTCTCCTCGAGCGTGCCGTAGACCTCAGCGAGCAGGCCGGGCTCGATGCCGTGGCTGCCCACCGGCACGACGAGCTGCCGGACGTCGTCGTAGAGCATCAGGATGGCGCGCTCCATGGAGGCGAGCCGGCAGAGCGCCGCGCAGAGCCGGTCGTAGAACCCGCTGCCGGCGTCCACCTCACCCAGCAGCTCAACGATCACGTCGAGCGCGTCGGTGCGCAGCGACAGGCTTTGGCGATCCGCCATTTCCTGTCTTTACACGCTACTCCGGGCGTGTTGTTACGCGCCCTGCAGCGATAGGCGGAGGGCCTGCTCCGAGGTGAGCGACACCGTTCGCACGTACCCGCAGGCGCGGCAGCGAACGTCGACCTGGCCGTCGAAGTCGTCGACCTTGAGCACCCACTCCACGTCCCCCGAGAGACAGGCGCGGCACGCGAGCGCGGCAGCCACGAGCGACGGGTCGTCGTCGCCGCGGAATGTGGCCAGCTCGGGTGTCTCCTCCACACCTTCACACTCCCGCGACGACCCATCTCCCGAAACTGGAGCGGGCGCGAAACCCCCCGCTTGGGGGGTCAGCGATCCGCGCGCACCCGGCCGAGCCGGGTGCTTGCGGCTTAGAGCGGACCGACGCGCCGTACCCGCTGGTCGGACACGCTCTCGAACGCGTCAGCGAGCGCGGTCCCGTCCGGCAGCCTCAAGCGATGGTCGAGCTCGAGCAACGGCTCGAGCACGAAGCGGCGGCTCGTGACCTCCGGATGAGGAAGCCTCAGCCGCTTGGAGCTCCAGCGAATGTCTCCGAGCAGGAGCACGTCCACGTCGATCGGGCGGGGGCCGTGGCGCGGCCCGCCCGGGGTGCGGCCGAGCTCCCTTTCCACCGCCTTGCAGGCGTCGAGCAGCTCCTCCGGACCGAGCTCGGTGTCGATCCGCAGGCAGGCGTTCAGGAAGTCGGGCTGGTCGAGCACCTGGCCCTGCGGCGCGGTCTCGTAGACGGAAGACGAGGCCTCGACCTGGATGCCCGGGCGGGTGAGCTCGTCGCGGGCGGCCCGGAGGTTGCCAAGCCGGTCGCCCTCGTTCGACCCGAGGCCGAGGTAGCCGGTCAAGTGCTGCTAGATCTCCTTCCAGACCTCCACGGAGACCTCGTCGACCGGGAGCGGGATCGGCGGCTCGGGCTTCGTAGCCTTCACTCTCACCGATTCCGCGCCGAAGCGCTGGAGCAACCGGTCGGCAACCGCCGAGCAGAGCCGCTCGAGCGTCTTGTACTGGCGCTCCTGCGCCGCGAGGGCAACCTGCTCGCACACCTCGCCGTAATCGACGGTGTCCTCCACGCGGTCGGTCACCGTCGCGTCGCACTCGTCGAGCTCGAACGAGACGTCGAACACGAGCCGCTGGCCTATCTCGCGCTCGGCGTCGCTCACCCCGTGGCGTGTGTAGAGGGAGAGGCCCGTAACCTCGACAGTCACCGCCGGAGGAGTGGCGGCGCGGTCCTCGTCGAGCTCGTCGTCGTCCTCGAGGTCGTCGAATTCGCCCTCGTGCTCGCGGTCCCAGGTCACTTGTTGACCGTAGCAGCGGCGACCGTGAGCGCATCCACGACGGGGGCGACGTCGTGCACGCGGAAGACGCTCGCTCCGCGCTCCAGGGCGAGCACGTTGGTGGCGATGGTGCCGGGCAGCCTCTCGCCCTCCGGCTTTCCGCCGGCCAGCTTGCCGAGGAAGCTCTTGCGCGAGGTCCCCACCACCACCGGCCGCCCGATGGAGACGATCTCGCCGAGGCGGCGCAGCAACTCGAGGTTGTGCGCGACGGTCTTGCCGAAGCCGATGCCCGGGTCGAGCCACACGCGATCCTCGGATACACCCTCCCGGACCGCGAAGGCGAGCCGCTCCTCGAGGAACGCCTTCACCTCGGAGACGACGTCCTCGTAGCGCGGGTCCTCCTGCATCGTGCGGGGGTCACCCAGCATGTGCATGAGGCAGCAGTGCACCTTCCGCTCGGCCACCAGTCCGGCCAGCGGGGGCTCGAAACGGAACGCGGAGATGTCGTTCACGATCGTGGCGCCGCGGTCCAGCGCCGCACGGGCGACGACGAGCTTGGTGGTGTCGATCGAGATGCGCCGGCCCGCCGCCGCCAGCCCCTCGACCACGGGGAGCACGCGCCGAAGCTCGTCTTCCTCGGACACGGGCGCAGCGCCGGGACGGGTGGACTCGCCGCCAACGTCCAGGATCGCCGCGCCTTCCTCGGCCAGGGCCAGGCCGTGCGCAACCGCGGCATCGGGGTCGACGAAGAGGCCGCCGTCCGAGAACGAGTCGGGTGTGACGTTCACCACGCCCATGACGACCGGAGCCTTCACGGGGATGAGTATGGTCGGCGGCCGTGGCGCGCCGCTTCCAAGCCGTGGTCTTCGATAACGACGGCCTCCTGCTCGACACCGAGGCGGTCTGGACCCGCGCCGAGGAGGATCTGTTCGCCCGGCGCGGGCGCGTCTTCACGGTGGAGCACAAGCGGGCCCTGATCGGCACCTCGCGCACCACCTCCGCGGTCATGCTGGAGGCGATGCTGGACCGCCCCGGGGAGGGTGAGGCGCTGACCGACGAGCTCCACGAGCTGGTCATGGAGGAGGCGCTCGCCGGGGTTTCTCCGCGGGAAGGGGCGCGCGAGCTGGTGGACGCCCTGCACGGCGCCGGCGTGCCGCTGGCGGTGGCGTCCAATTCGCGGCGCGAGTTCGTGGAGCGGGTGCTCGCGGGCGCGGGCCTCCTGAACGGTCGCTTCGACGTGGTGGCCACGGCCGACGACGTGGCCGAGCCCAAGCCGGCGCCCGACCTCTACCTGTACGCCTGCTCGGCTCTCGGCGCCGCGCCCGAGCGCTCCGCCGCACTCGAGGACTCCCCGATCGGGGTGGCCTCGGCGCTGGCCGCGGGGCTCTACGTGGTCGCCGTCCCGTACTTCCCCGACGTCCCGATTGACGGCGCCTCGCTTACGGCGCGCTCGCTGGCCGACCCCCAGGTGGCGGCGGTGCTGGGCGTGTAGCGGCGGCTACGCCCGGCTCGGGGGGCAAACGAGCGTCGTCCGGCCGATCGCCTCCGAATTCGGGAGCCTGCCTCGGGGGAAGCGCCAGCCGAGCCGCGTAAAGAGCGAGCCCGGCACGCAGCCGCCCGTCATCCGCGGCCGGTACGCGCGCAGGTGGATCGGGTAGCGATGGAATGTGCCCTCCGCGCAGTTCGGATCGCAGTCGTTCACGAGCGCCGTGCCCCGGCCCCTCGCCTCCCGCCGCGTCCAGCTCGACCACTGGATCCCGCGGACGCGGAAGTTCGCGTCCGCGCAGCTGACGATCACCGTGGTCGGCTTGTACTTCCCGCGCTTGCAGTTGTAGATGAGCAGCACCCGGTTTTGCCCGGCCGTCGCCTCGGGGGCGGACCCCGAGCCGTGCGCAGCGCCCGCCTGTGGTACGAGCACCGCCGCGGTGACGATGGACGCTACCGCCGCGCGACGAGATCTCGACAAGGATCCTCCGTTCCGTTGGAGCCAGAACGTGCGGCCAAGCGGAAGCCGGGAGCGAGCCTCTCACCTCGGAATCAGGATGACGCCGGGCGTTCGATACTGCACCGAATCGGCCAAACGAAATTGCGTCGATCCGCCACCCATGCCGCCGTGAGCTCACGCGCCGCGCGATCATGAAAGCTCCTCCCGCACCCGGGCGGTCACCGCCCGGCCGGCGATCTCGAGGGGTTCGGTGCTGCGCAGCGCTCGGCTGAGCACGAACGCGCCCTCGAGAGCGGCGATCAGCGAAATGCCGATCTCGCGAGCCCTCGCCTCCGGGATGCTCGCCGCGGCGTAGCGCTCGGTGGCGCCGTCTAGCCAGCTCCCGAAGACGTCGGCCGTCGCCTGTCGGAGCCGATCGTTGGCGCTTGCGACCTCCAGCGCGACGGTGGCGACCGGGCAGGGGTCGAGGTAGGGCGGCTGGTGGAGGTCCCCGACAGCTACACCCTGGTTTACCGAGGACCAGCCCGCGGAGCTCGCGCGGCATCTGCGTCAGTTCCTGGCCGACACCGGGCGGGTCGACGCCGAGTCGCGCTAAGCCTATGCGGGTCCGGGCTTCTCGGACTTCGAGCCGCGCATCTCGGCGGTGCCGCCGGCAAGGCCGGGCCGCGGCAGGGGCTTCGGCGTCCGCTCCGGCTTGCGCTCGGGAGCCTCCGGCGCCGCCGGCGGCGGCAGCGGCACGGGCGGCGCCTCGGACCCGAAGACCTCTTCCTCGGACTTGCCCTCGAGCAGTTCGATGAACTGCTCGCGCTCGATCGTTTCGCGGCGGAGAAGGATGTCGGAGACCAGGTCCAGTCGCTGGCGGTGGTCCG
This sequence comes from Thermoleophilaceae bacterium, assembly GCA_036519295.1. GTDB lineage: Bacteria > Actinomycetota > Thermoleophilia > Solirubrobacterales > Thermoleophilaceae > JACVRW01. The sequence continues at coordinate 754 of DATDLN010000051.1, read as the reverse complement.
CCAGGACCTGGCGTGCCGTCTGGTGGGCCTCCTCGACGATGCGGCGGATCTCGTCGTCGATCTCGCGCGCGATCTCGTCGGAGTAGTCCGGCTCGGAGCTGAACTCGCGCCCCAGGAACGGCTGGCTGTGCTCGTGGCCGAACGTTCGCGGCCCGAGCTTCTCGGACATCCCGAAGCGCATGACCATCTGCTTGGCCGTGGCCGTGACCTTCTCCAAGTCGTTGGACGCGCCGGTGGTCACCTCGCCGAATACGATCTCCTCGGCCGCCCGGCCGCCCAGGGACATGGCCATCGTGTCCGACAGCTCCGCGCGCGTGGTCAGGAACTTGTCCTCGGTCGGCAGCGAGATCGTGTAGCCGAGCGCCTGGCCGCGCGAGATCACGGAGATCTTGTGCACCGGGTCGGTGTTCTCCAGGTAGTGCGCGACCAGGGCGTGGCCCATCTCGTGGAAGGCGGTGACCCGCCGCTCCTTCTCCGACATCACGCGGGTCTTCTTCTCCGGCCCCGCGATCACGCGCATGATCCCCTCCTCCAGCTGGAGGTGGTCGATCTCGCGCTTCCCCTGGCGGGCGGATAGGAGGGCGGCCTCGTTCACGAGGTTCTGGAGGTCGGCGCCGGTGAAGCCCGGGGTCTGGCCGGCCAGCGTGTCGAGGTCGATCGCCTTGGCCAGCGGCTTGCCGCGGGTGTGGACCTCGAGGATCTTCACCCGGCCCTTGCGATCGGGACGGTCGACCACGATCTGACGGTCGAAGCG
>DATDLN010000050.1:0-27653 GCA_036519295.1 Thermoleophilaceae bacterium | reverse complement strand
CGAAGAAGTCGAGAACCTGCAGGACGTGCATGGCCAGGTCCCCTTCGGTGCGATCCCGGAGGATCCACGACCTGACGAAGTAGCGACCCGGCAGGAGCCGGTTCTCCACCCAGCCGCTGATCTTGACGCGTCGCCCGGCCGGGACGATGTCAGCTTCGCCTTCTGGCGCCTCCAAGGCGCGGTAGAAGCCGAAGATCTCCTGGCCCTGCTCGTTCAGGAACGAGAACGAAAAGACGGCTCCCTCGAGGTCCTGCCGCGCCTCGACCACGGCGTTGAAGCGGAAGGGCCGGTCCTGCTCGACATTGTCGGCGCGCTCGCCGGCTTCGTTCTCGAGCCAGGCGTCGATGAGCCGCACGTTGACGTCCGGAATCAGGCTGGCACCAAGCTCGGTACGCGCCGGCCGTTCGAAGTTGACGCGGTAGTACCGGAGTGCCGCCTCCTCAGGGTCGCCCATGTAGGCGACGTGACTGTCGTGGAGCACCATGGCGCGATCGCAGAGCGCCTGCACGGTTGCCATATCGTGCGTCACGAGGACCAGCGTGCGTCCGGCGGCGCGCTTCTCGCGGAAGACATCCATGCACTTCTGGGAGAAGGCGGCGTCGCCGACCGCCAGCACCTCGTCGATCAGCATGATGTCGGCGTCGGCCTGAACCATGACCGAGAAAGCCAGGCGAACCATCATCCCCGACGAGTAGTTCTTGAGCTTGAGGTTGGCGAAGTCGCGTAGCTCTGCGAAGTCCAGCACCGCGTCCAGCCGCCGCTGCGCCTCGCGCCTGGTGAGGCCCATGAGGACCCCGTTGAGAATGACGTTCTCGTGAGAGGTGAGCTCGGGGTTGAATCCGACGCCGAGCTCTATAAAGGGCGCGAGGCGGCCCGAGATGCGCACCCGGCCCGCGTCGGCACGGTAGATGGAGGCAAGGATCTTGAGCAGGGTGCTCTTGCCCGACCCGTTGCGACCGACAATCGCGAAGAACTCGCCTGCACGGACTTCGAAGGACACGTCGGCGAGGGCGCGCAGCTCCCGGTACTCGGCGCGGGCGAACGGATTCGTCGCGCGCTCGCGCAGCGTGTCGACCTTATGGACGGGGATGCGGAAGCTCTTCTCCACGCCGCGCGCCTCGAGCACGACCGGGGCGCCCGCCCGCCGGATCGGTGAGGGGCGCTGCGTGGCTACTGCCATGGCGTCTGCGCTCGGCGCTGTCAAATCGATAATCCGTCAGTCTTGTCGAAGGCTCGCCCGCCAGCGCCGGAGACCCCGCTGCTCGAAGCCCGTTGGCTCGAGCGGCGGATATGCCGCGTCCAGGACCTTGCCCCCAGACCACGGCTCACGCCGCGCCCGCGCTGCGATCAGCCGTCGCCAGAGTATGCCCTGCACGAGCTCCCACTCGGTTCGCTTCGTCTCGCCCCGCCCCGCCAGCGCCCGCAGCGGACCGCGGGCCGCCAGCCACAACGGACCGGTGAGCGAGTGCTGGGCATCGACGTAGCGACGGAGCGCGCTCCGCTTCGCGCCCGTGAGGCGTCCCTCGCACCGGGCCAGCGCCGCCTGCGCCTGTATCTCGCGCGCCAGGTAGCCGAAGTAGTAGCGCTGGCGCCAGCGATCGAACTCACCGCCGCGCAGCACGGCCAGGCGCCCGCCCCCGCCGTCGCCCTTGTCGGGCCGGCCCAGCACGGCCCCCGGGTGTTGGACGTAGTCGCAAAGCGGGCGGTCGACGTAGGCCACATCGCCGGCAGCGAGCGCAACGACGGCGATCCAATGGTCGTGAAACTGCAGGCCTGGCGTAAGCGGGAACGGGAGCGCCAGATCGGCGACCTCGCGGCGCATGAGCGAGGCGGCGCCGGTGATCGTGTTGGCGATCAGCATCGAGGCCATGTTGGTGTAGTTGTTCCGTCGCCCTCGCCACATCGTCTCCGACAGCACGCGGCCGTCGGGTCGCACCAAGCGCTGATCGGAGTAGGCGAGCCCGGCGCCCCCGCGGAGCGCGTCGCGAAGCAGGGCGAGCTTGTCAGGGTGCCAGCGGTCGTCTTGATCGCTGAGCGCGATCAACTCCGCCTCGGCGGGCGCCATCGCCAGAGCGCGCTCGAAGTTGCGGTAATAGCCAAGCCGCTCTGGCGCCCGTGAGAGCAGGAAGCGGGGGTCGTCCCCGACCGCGTTCCGGATGCGCTCGAAGTTCTGGGGCGAGGAGCAGTCATCGCTTATCACGCACATCCACCGGTCGTCCGTCTGCCGGCGGATCGAGTCCACCTGAGCCTTGAACAGCGCGGCGTCGGGCTCGAAAGTCGCCATGCAGATCGCGATCAGGCACGGCTCGCTACAGGCCGGCACGTCGGGGCAGGGCCGCGGCGATTGCCGCTCGTCCACCCGCAGCGTGCCCAGGGGCGCGGTCACCTCCGCGCCTCCTTCAAGCTGCGCCACAGCGCGCAGGTCGACGGATCCGGGCTCTGGTCGCGCTGGGATGGGGAGGGTGACCCAGAACCCGCTGCGGTAGCTGTGTCCCTCGGGATCGTCGGGCGAAGTCGGGCCGGCCCAGCCGGGTCCGTGCACCTCGGCGTAGACGTCGGGTCGCGGCATGCCGGCGGTGCGGACGGGCTGGCGGACGCCCTCGACAGCGATTTCGAGCGCGGCGACATGCCGGCTTCGGTGCCAGCAGCGGCCCGCGCAGTAGATCGCCGTGGCCCGGCCGACCGGGAGCGGGTCGGGAAGTGGGCTCTCAACGAGCACCGTGAGCCCGGCGGCCTCGTTCAAGCTGGATGCAGATCGTTTCGTGGCCGCGGCAAGTCTTTGCGGACGACGATCCTCGACACGGCGGAGAAGCTTACCCGGGCTCGACCGCGCCCGCGCGGGTCCGGCGCTACAGGGCGCCGGCGCGGAGCCCCGGGCCATGCGAGTTGGTACGGTCCCGCGCGTGCTGAGGCCCCCGGCGCTGCTCGACGTCTCGACAGACCACCCTCGGCGGAGCTTCATCCACGGGACTCGCGCGGAGGCGTTGCTGGCGGCTGGCGCCGAGCGGTGGGGTCCGAAGGTGGTCGGACTCGTGCCGGATTCGCTTCGGCCGTGGCTGAGGAAGCTGCACCGGCCGCTCGTCCGCGCCGTCGCGGCGCAGAGGTACCGGCTGAAGTACGGCGCCCGGTTCCTGGCGGACATCGACGACCACGACGAGCTGCTGCTGTATTCGCTCGACGTCGCCGCCGACAAGCCGGCCCTCCGCTACTACCACGCCGTCCGCTCGTACTTCCAAGGGGGCGAGTGGAACGCTGCGGAGGTCGAGAAGGTGCTGCGCGACCACGGCTTCTCGCTTCAAGACACCCGCTCCCTGCTCGAGTTTGCCTGCGGCTGGGGTCGCGTCACGCGGCACTTGGTCCACCTCGTGGACCCGGCCAGGACCACCGTGTCCGACATCGACCGCCGCGCTGTCGACTTCGTCCGTGGAGGGCTCGGCGTGCGTGGGTTCTACTCCACAAGCGCCGCGGACGAGCTCGTACACGACGGCCGCTACGACGTGATCGTGGTCGTGTCGCTTTTCAGCCATCTTCCGCTGGCGCAGTGGGGACCGTGGCTGAGGCGACTCGGCGAGCTGCTCGAGGAGGATGGCGTTCTCGTGTTCTCGACGCTCGGGATGCATGCCTTCGAAGTCAACGTCGCCGAAGCGGAGCGAGGCCTATTCAGGCGCGTCACAGAGGGCTTCTTCTACAACGAGGCCAACGAGACTCGCGGGCGCCTGAGCGCCGATCACTACGGCACCGCCTATGTGGACGAGGCCTTCGTGAGCAACGCGGCTGCCGAGCGCTTTCCCGGCCGGTTGGTCGCACTCTGTCCTCAGGCGCTCAACGGCCTCCAAGACGTGTACCTGCTGCAGTGCACCTCCCGAACCTGACCCTGCTCACGCTGCGGGTGACGCCGGCGTGGCCGAAGATACCGCGACTACGGCTCCGTGCCGAGGGCCGGGAGCGGCTTCACGCCGACGCCTTCTGCGCCACCTGTGCCGACGGCGTGGCCGACGTGGGCATCGGCACGTTTGATCGAGTTCCACCGCTCGCGCGGCGCCCCGGACGATCTGGGGCTAGCCGGGTACCTCGGCCGTCCTCGGCTCGCGGCCTTCCGCGCTTGCGCTCGCCGTGCGTCGGCCGCTCACACGGCGCGCCAGCTCGGTAAGGGTGATCGCGGCTGCCACCGCAAGCGGACCGGCGGCCGGGACAGCGTAGCGCCATGAGTAGTCGACGCTCAGCGACGGCGCGACAATCAAGGCGAGGCCGCCGACGCCGAAGAGTAGGACCGCAGCGCGGCTGCGCCGCGAGCCGAGCAGCAGACCGAGCAGCACGAGAAGCGTGGCGATCGAGAGGGCGGTTGATCCGAACCGGACCACCCGGCGGGCGCTCGACAGCACGCGGAGGCCGGTGCGCCACTCGGTGATCCCGAACTCGCCGAAGAACCTCCTCAGACGAGCCTCTATCGCAGGGCGGAAGATGCTGTTGTGGGCGAAGTCGAGCCCGGGATCGAGATCGGTGGCCTCTCCAAGCCGGCGAGGCCGCCATCCAGGGATCCAGTAGAGCCGCAAGTGTTCCCAGGTGGTCTTGAGCATCCCTACGGGTTGCGCAACGAGAGCCCGGCGTGCCCAGGCCCCCACGAGTGCGTCGTTCTGGCCCACGGGTCCGAAATGGCGCGGCGCTGGAGACGTTTCGTTGAAGAGGTAGGTGAAGCTTCCGGGACGCCGGCCCGGCGGCCGCCGGTCGCACAGGACGCGGGTCCCGGGGGGCGGTGTGAACTGCTTGCAGTCGGCAAACTGGGCCACCCGGCCGTAGAGGTACCAGCCCGGCGACGGCGTGATCCCGAAGCGGCTCCCATAGGCGGAGTTAGCGGTCGCGTACGCAAGGAGGATGAGTCCGGCGCCAAGAGCCGCGGCCAGGGGCGCACGCCAGCGGGCACGCCAATTGCTGAGTCGACCGGGGGGCTGCACTGCCAATACCAGAACGGCTACCGGGATGAGCACCGTCCCGGCGGAACGGATCGTGGCCGACACCGCCAACGCAGCCCCGGCGGCGCCCGCCCACTGCCAACCGGCGCTCCCATCGTCGAACGCCCACACGACGCCGGCAAGTCCCACTGACATTGCAAAGACCGCCCAGCTCTCGGACAGGATCGCGTGCTCGAGGAAGATCTGATCGGGACTGAGAAGCAGGAACGCCGCCGGCAGTAGCCCGGCCCACCCTGAACGGGTGACGCGTCGGGTGGCGTAGTACAGGAGCAGGGCCGAAGCGACCCCGAGCAGGTGCTGCAGCATGATGTGTACGGCCGGCTCCCGGGTAAGCGTCCCGAGCGCTCCGAGGATGAGTCCGTAGCCCGCCGGGTGAAGCGGATCCGAGAAAGCGTCCCGGCCTGTGTGATCCGAGTAGGCGTCGTCCAAGGTCGGTACGACCGGCCACCAGCTCGCCGCAGCGAGAACGCGCAAGGCGATCCCCGCGAGCAGAAGCGCGTACAGGGCGAGGGTGGGGCCCCGTGCGGCGAGGACAGGTGCCAGGCGCGCGGGTCGCACGCCGAGGTTGTATCCCAATCGCACGGGGCGTGGCTCAGCCGCTGCCGATGCGCCGGGCGCAGGATCACCGGCGCATTCTGCGGTGCGAGCGCAGGACGGCGCGTGCGGCCCGTGCCTCGGTCGCGCGCCCAGCGAGGGCCTGCGACCGTTCGAGGGGTCCGCCACACGAGCGGCGCGGTCTAGCTACTTCCCCCGGATCTGGGTGGACGTAGGACCTCCTCCGCCAAGGGGTTGAGGCTGCGCACCATGCGAAGCGCCTCCGCGGCTCGCCCTGTATCGCGTGGCCGACGCTCTCGATGGCTCAAGGCGAGGTACAGGACGATCCATCCATCGACATTGTCGGGCTCGTCCTCAACTACCCGCTCCGCGGTGGCGGCTGCCTCTTCGGGCCGGTGCGCGCTGTCGAGCAGGACACCCTCGACGATGCGCGGCCCCTGGTCCGCGCTGAAGCGGCCGGCGCGCTGCAGGAGACTCCGACCGCGGCTCAGCTCGGAAGCTGTGATCGGGCCGCGCTGTGCCTTCGCGAGCACCGCTCGCCCGTCCGACTCGAGCTCGACCGAGCGAAGACTCAGCACGATCCACGCGCCCGCAAGGAGGGCGACGGCGACCAACGCGATGCGAAGTAGGGCGGTGCGCGTCACCCGGCGAGTGTAGGAGCAAGGTGCACTAGGGTGCCCGAGAGGATGCGCAAATCGGTGCTCGCGCTCGGCGCGGCGGTCCTGATCGGTGGGCCGACGGCGCTCGCGTTCTTCTCTGGAGGCTTCTTCGACCGGCCCCGGCTGATCGCCGGCATCGCCGCGTGGGCGCTCGTAGTCGTCGCCGCGGCGCTGGCACCGACACCGCTGCCGACCTCCACGGCGGGCCGCGTCGCTTTGGCGGGCCTGTTCCTGTTGACCGCCTGGACCGCGCTGTCCCTCATCTGGGCGCCCCTCGGCGGGCGCGCGCAGGACGATCTGCAGCGCCTGCTGCTGTACCTGGCGTCTTTCACGGCGTCGCTCGCGCTCCTGCGTGGTGCGGCCGTGCGGCGCTGGTTAGAGCCGGCGGTGGCGCTCGGTGTGCTGGCGGTCGTCGGATACGGGTTGGCCGAGCGCCTGCTGCCTGGCCTGATTCAGCTCGACCGCAGCCGCACTGCGGCGGGGCGGCTCGAGCAGCCGCTCACGTACTGGAACGCGGAAGGGGCCGTCGCCGCGATCGGCCTGGTGCTCGCGGTCCGAATCGCGGGCGATCCGGCGCGTCCGAAGGCTCTTCGCGGAGCCGCCGCCGCTGCGGGGGTTCCGATCGGCCTGGGCGTCTACCTGACCTTCTCGCGCGGCGCGCTCGCCGCCGTCGCGGCGGGTTTGGTGGTGCTGATCGCGTTCGCCCCGGAGGGCCGACCGCAGCTGCGAGGCGCAATCGCGGTCCTGGGAGCCGGGGCTGTGGCCGCTCTCGTCGCGAGCCGCCTCTCTACCGTGGAGTCCCTTGGCCTCAACCAGCGCGGCGACCCGGGGGAAGGGCTGCTCATGCTGACCGCGCTGGTCCTGCTGGCTCTCGTCGCGGTCGCCATCGTCAGCCGGCCACCGCGACGGCAGAGTCCGCTTTCGTGGGGCCGCGTGTCGCGGCCAGCGGTGGTGCTCGCGCTTTGTGTCGTCGCGTTGGCGGTGGGGGCGTTCGCGTACACGGCGTTCGAGGGGGCGCCCCAGGGCGTCTCCCCGCACCGTACGGTCGGCGCGGAGCGGCTCGGATCGGTCGACAGCAATCGATACCGCTACTGGCGCGTGGCCGCCGAAAGCTGGGCCGACCGGCCCCTGATCGGGGTTGGATCGGGAGGGTTCCTAGTCGAGTGGCGGAAGGTGCGCGATCGCGTCGACGAGTCGGCCGACGCCCATTCGCTCTACCTCGAGACCGCGGCGGAGCTGGGCCTCATCGGGCTTGTGCTGCTCCTGCTCTTCCTCGGCGGGGTCGGTGCCGGCCTGGTCCGGCTGCACCGACTCGAGCCCGCGGCGGCCCCCGGGCTGGCAGGCGGCCTCGCGGCCTGGGCGATCCACGCCGGCCTCGACTGGGATTGGGAGATGCCCGCGCTGACGCTGATCGCGCTGCTTCTCGGCGCTGCGGCCCTGGCGTGGAGCGAACGCCCGCGCCGCCGGATGGAGGCGCCGCCAGCCGGGGAGCCCGAGCGCCGAACCCAAGACGCGCCCTTCCAGGCGCGACCTCCGGTGGAGGCTCGCCAGCTGCGGCGAATGATGGAGAGGATCTGCTAGGAATCCCCTAATGCGTGGTGCCGCCCTCCTTCTGCTGCTGCTCGCTGGACTGGTCTTCCTCGTTCCGGCCGGCTCGCTCGCCCAGAGCGCCGGGGACGAGCAGTACGTCGACCCGTTCCAGGAATCGCCTCAGGGCGGCGGGGGCGGCTCCGGTGGCGGCGGGGGCGGCGCCAGCGGAGGCGGCGGCGCGGGCGGCGGCAGCGGCGGCGCCGAGACGGGCGGCGACACGGGCTCCGGCACTTCGGGCGCCGTCGGGGGGAGCACAGGCTCGACCGCGTCCGGCTCCAGCGACGCAGGTGGGGGCTTCGGCGCGACCGCCACGGGATCGTCCGCGACCGGGTCCGACGTGCTTCCCCGCACCGGGCTTCCGGTTGGGCTTGCGGCCGTTTTGGGGGCTGTGCTCCTCGTGGGTGGGGTGGCCCTCAGGCGAGGTCGGTGAGCGGGGCCAGCGGGCGGCGCGCGGGCGGGCGTGAAGGTAGGGGTTGACGGTCGAAGCCTGAGAGCCTCCGCCGGTCGGCGTGGGGTCGCCCGCTACCTGGAGTCTCTGCTACCCGCCCTGGCAAGCGCCCGGCCGGACGATTCCTTCACTGTCCTCGTCCCTGGGAAGCCCGACCCGGGAGTGGCGCGGCTCGTCGCGCGTCCGAACATCATCGTCCGCTCGACACTCGTCGACAGTCGCCCGCTCTTCGCCACCGCGGCCCTGACGCGACGCCCGCGGGTGGACAGGATGGTGGGCGGGTGCGACGTGCTGTGGGCGCCCGCGGTCGCTCCCCTCGCGATGTCGGCCGACGTCCCCCTCGTGCTCACGGTGCACGACCTCTCGTTCGAGCACCGGGCCCGCGACTTCAGTAGTTACGAGCGGGTATGGCACCGCATCGCCCGTCCCCGCCGCCTGGCGCAGCGGGCGGATCGCGTCATCGCGGTGTCCGAGCAGGTGCGGGGGCAGCTGATCGCCGAGTGGGGCTTGGACGCAGAGAAGGTCGTGACCGTGGCCTCCGGGCCAGGCAGGCATCTGCCGGTGAGCGACGGTGGAGCGGCGCGGCAAGCGCCGGGCAAGCGGGGCGACGAAGCCGACGCCGAGCTCGAGCCCGGCTACGTGCTTGCCGTCGGCGCGCTCGAGCCGCGCAAGCGCCCCGATCTGCTCGTGGAGGCCCACGCCCGGGCTCGGGCCGCCGGTCTAAGAGCCGAGCTCGTGTTCGCGGGCGACGGGTCGCTCAGGCGGCGACTGGCGGGCTCCGGGGCGAGGGTCCTCGGCCATGTCCCGGACGAGCAGCTCGTCCCCCTCTACCGAGACGCCCTCGCGCTCACCTGCGTGTCTCGCGAGGAGGGCTTCGCCTTCAGCCCGCTCGAGGCCCTGGCCCTCGGCACGCCGGCGGTCGTCTCCGACCTGCCGGTCTTCGCGGAGACCCTCGGCGCCGGCGCCCTCCGGGTGCCGCCGGGGGACGCGGACGCGCTGGCCGGCGCCCTGCTCCGCCTCGAGCGCGACCGCGAGCTCAGGGCCGAGCTGGTCGAGGCCGGGCGGGCCGCCGCCGGGCGGCTCTCCTGGAGCCGGGCCGCGGTGGGGACACGTGCGGTGCTTGCTGAGGCCGCCGAGGCCGGGCGATGACGCCGTTCGCGCTGGTCACGGTCATCCACGACAGCGCGGGCGACCTCGAGAGCCTCCTCGCCTCCGTCGAGCGCTTCCTCGAACCGCGCCCCCGTATGGTGGTGGCGGACAGCGGCTCTCGCGACCGCGGCTCCGACGTCGCGCGAGAGCACGGAGCGGAGGTCGTGGCCCTGGACGGCAATCGCGGATTCGGGGCGGGCTGCAACACCGCCCTCGAGCGTGTGGACGAGCCGGTCACTGCGCTAGTCAACCCCGATGTCGAGCTGCTCGACGACAAGCTGGCGACGCTGGCCCGGGAGGCGGCCACAACGGAGGCGCTGCTCGCACCCCGGCTGCTCAACGCCGACGGCAGCCTCCAGGACAGCGCGCACCCCTTGCCCGGCACGCTCGAGGCGCTGATCCCCGCGGCCGTCCCGCGGTTCCTCATGCCCGGCCCAGTCCGGCGGCGTTACGAGCCGTGGCGCAGCTCTCGGCCACGCGCGGTGGGATGGGCGGTCGCCGCCTGCATCGTCGCGCGCACCGACCTACTCCGGCGCCTTGGGCCGTTCGACCCGGATGTGTTCCTCTTCTACGAGGACCTCGACCTCTGCCTGCGAGCTGCGGACGCCGGCGCGCCGACGCTCTTGCACCCGTACGTTGCCCTGCGGCACGCCGGGGGCGCCTCCGTCGACCGCGCGCTGCGGGGGCGGGACGCCGAGATGCGCGCCCGCCGGCGCCGGGAGGTGATGGCCGAGCGCGGCCGCCTGCGGCTGGCGCTCGACGACGCTGCGCAAGCGGTGACGTTCGGCACCCGGGCCGCCGGCCGCGCCCTGCTTCGGCGCGGCGGCGCCTACGAACGCGACCAGCTGCGCGCCCTGCTCGCCGCTCGACGAGACGGCCGTCCCAGCCTCGCGGGCCGCGAGTGACTCGCGCGAACGCGCCGGTGGTCATCGACGCCCGGGCCGCGGCGCGACGCGAACTGGGCGGGGTGGAGCGGGTCGCTCGCGAGATGGCTGCGCACCTCCCGCGGTTGCGCCCGGGTCGCTATGCGGTGATGCACCCGCCCGCTCGGCTCAGCCAGCGTGCCGGACACCTCTGGGAGCAGGCCCTCCTCCCCGTCGCCGCCCGCCGGGCACGCGCCATCTACTGCCCGGCGAACGCGGCGCCGTTGGCCTCACGCCGCAGCGTGGTGGTCATTCACGACCTCGCCGCTCTGCGCCATCCGGAGTGGTACTCGAGGCAGTTCGCGACCTACCACCGCAGGGTCCTGCCGCTGCTCGCCCGCCGCGCCCGGCGCCTGATCGCCCCCTCCGAGTTCTCGCGGCAGGAGGTGGCGGAAGGTCTCGGAGTCGACCCCGACGCCATCGCAGTGGTGCCGAACGGGGTCGATGAGCGATTCTCCCCCTCCGCCGATGCGGAGCGCGTCCGCCGGACGTACGGACTTGCGCGGCCTTACGTCCTCCTTGTCGGAACACGCATCGCGCGCAAGAACCTGGCCGCCCTCACCGAGGCGGCACGCCGGCTGAGCGAGTTGGGCGTGGGGGTCGTCTCGGCGGGGTCAGTGCGGCACTACACTCGCCCCGACGAGACGCCTCCCATGCGGGCGCTCGGATATGTCCCCGAGCCGTACCTCCCGGGCCTCTATGCCGGCGCCCTGGCGCTCGCTATGCCGTCGCTGTACGAGGGCTTCGGCATCCCGGTGCTGGAGGCGATGGCGAGTGGGGTGCCCGTGGTGGCGGCGGATCGCGCCGCGCTGCCCGAGACCTGCGGGGGAGCGGCATTGCTGGTCGACCCCGACGACGAAGCCGCCCTGAGGGAGGCGCTCGTGCAGGCCGTGACCGACGAGGAGCTCAGGCAAAAGCTCGTTCGGGCGGGTCTTGAGCGAGCGTCCCACTTCAGCTGGGATCGCGCCGCGGCGGCGACCGACGCCGTCATCGACGATGCCCTTGCAGACGCCGAGTGAGCGGCACATGAGCCCCGCGCCAGCGCGCTTCACGATGCGCTCGGCCATCGTGCACGACTGGTTCCAGGGCCTCCACGGGTCGGAGCGCACCGTCGTGGCGATGCTCGACCTGTTCGAGCGCGACCCTGACGTCTTCACCTTCCATGCGGCGCGCGAGCTCCTACCCGAGCGGCTGGCCGCCGCGATCGTTCGAGAGTCCCGCGCCGCGCGTCTTCCCGGCATTCGGCAACGCGGGCACAAGCCCGGCCGTTGGCGATTGCTGCTGCCGTACATGCCCCGCTACTTCGAGAGCCTCGACCTGCGCGGCTACGAGCTCGTCGTCAGCTCGTCTCACGCCTGCGCCGCGGGAGTGCGAACCGGTCCGGGCACGCTCCACCTCTGTTACTGCCACACGCCGATGCGGTACGTCTGGCTGCCCGCGGCTGAGAGCGGGCGGGCGGGCGGGATCAAGGGCCTGGCATTGCGCGCGCTGCGGGAGCGCCTTCGCGAGTGGGACCGCCGAGCCGCGCGGCGTCCGGACCTGTACGTCGCGATTTCCACCGCGGTCGCGGAACGGATCGCGACGTTCTACGGGCGCGAGGCGGTGGTGGTGCCGCCGCCTGTAGCGATCGGCGACTTCCCGAGCGACGTCGAGCACGATCCCACCCACTTCCTGTGGGTGCACCGCCTGGTGTCGTACAAGCGCCCGCTCGAGGTCGCGGCCGCCTTCCGGGAACTTCCCGACCTGCGACTGACGATGGTCGGCGTAGGCCCGCTGGAGCCCAAGCTGCGCGATCTGCTCCCTCCCAACGTGGAGTTGCTGGGCTGGCTCCCGCGGGAACGACTCGCGCGACTCTACGCCCGTGCCGGCGGGTTCATCCACGTCGGCGAGGAGGACTTCGGGATCTCCATGGTCGAGGCATTGGCCGCCGGAACGCCGGTGCTCGCCGCCGACCGGGGAGGCGCGCTGGACATAGTGCGTCACGGCATCGACGGGGTGCTGATCTCGGACGCCTCGAACCCGGCGCGGGTTCGCGAGGGCGTTCGCGAGCTCGCCGGGAGAAGGTGGGATCACGAACGTCTGCGAGCGCACGCGGAGGACTTCTCCGAGGAGCGCTTCCAGAGCCGCCTGTCCGAGGTGATGCACGCGCGCGGCGCCAGGTAGCCCGGTTGAGTACGCCCCCCGGGCGACTCCTTGCACGATTCGATCCCGTAGCTCATGCACTTTGCGATAACGCCAGCGGCCTGGCGCACGCGCCAGCCCCATTTGGCTACAGTGGCACGCTCACGTGCAGCCCGTACGGACCGGCCACGGACGCGCGTCCTCAGCGCTCGCCCGGGAGGAGCAAAGGCTCCGTGGGCGCGGGGGTCCGCCGAACGACGCCCTCAGACGGCGCCTTTTGTTCATGGCCGACCTGCTGTGCATGCTCTCAGCGATTGGCGTGGCGACGATCGTCGAGGGAACCACCGACCCCCTATGGGTGCTCTGCACACTCCCGTTCTGGTCGGTCTTGGCAAAGATCGAAGGCCTCTACGACGCCGACCACCCGAAGATCTGGCACCGCACGACCGACGAGGCCGCCCCGATCTTTCACTGGGTAACGCTGTCCGTCGCCGGCATGCTCTTCTTCATCCGGGTGTTGCCGGAGGAGACCATGACCGTGGAGGCCGCCGCAGCCATGTACCTCACGGCGCTTGGCGGCGCGTTCGCGCTGCGTGCCGCTGCCCGGGGCCTCTGGCGCGGCCTTGTGCCGCCCGAGCGGGCGCTCGTGCTCGGCAGCGGCCAGCTAGCCGACCAGGTGCGCCGCAAGCTGGCGCTCGAACCGGGTCACCACCTCGTGCTCGGCGAGTACACGGCGCTGGGAAGGTCGGACAACGGCCATGAATCGGAGCAGACCCTGCTCGATGAGCTCAGCAGAGAGAACCTCGAATACCTCGTCGCCGGGATCGAGGTCGACCGCCTGATCGTGGCCGTGCCCGAGCTCGACGAGGCCACTCTGGCGCGCGTGGTGTCCGCGTGCCGTGCGACCGGCGTCAAGCTCAGCGTCCTGCCGCCCATGCGGGCGATGCTCGGGACAGCGGTCCAGCTCAGCCACATCGCGGAGATGCCGGTCATCGAGTACGGGACCTGGAACACCACCTGGTCCACGCTTGCACTCAAGCGCGGGATGGACATCGCCGTATCCGCCGTCGGCATCGTGCTGACTGCGCCGCTGCTGGTGATCATCGCCGTGCTGATCCGGCTCGACTCCCGCGGACCCGCCCTCTTCAAGCAGCTGCGCGCCGGGCGCCACGGAGAGCCGTTTGGGTTCCTCAAGTTCCGGACGATGACCCGCGACGCCCAGGAGCGCATCTCCGAGGTGGTGCCCGTGAACGAGATGAAGGAGCCGATGTACAAGCTCCGACGCGACCCGCGGGTGACGCGCGTGGGACGCGTACTGCGCCGCACCAGCCTCGACGAGCTGCCCCAGCTCTTCAACGTACTCCGCGGCGACATGAGCCTCGTCGGACCACGGCCGGAGGAGCTGTGGCTCGTCGAGCGCTACACCGAGCCCGAGCGCTTCCGTCTGCAGATGCGCCCGGGCATCACGGGACCGATGCAGGTCCACGGCCGTGGCCAGCTGACCTTCCAGGAGCGCCTGGCCGTCGAGCGGGAGTACGTGGAGAACTACAGCCTCAAGAAGGACCTGCGGATCCTGCTCCGCACCGGAACGGCCATATTCCGGGCCGACGGGGCGTATTGACGCCGTCCGGTTTAGGGCAGGTGGGGTGGCTCCCGCCCTGCGTCATCCGCCCGAGTCGAAGAAGTGGATGGGGGCGGCCGGCTGGTCCGGCGGCGGCGAAGGACGCGGCGCCGGGTTCGATGTCGGAGGCGCGGGGGTCACAGGCTGAGGCGGCGGTGTGGGGACGACCGGCTCGCGCGTCGGTGCCACCGGTTCGGGCGGGGGCGCCACGGGTTCAGGCGGCGGGGCCACGGGCTCGGGCGCCGGGTTCGAGACGGGCTGCGGCTCCTGAGCGGCCGGCGCTGGGCTCCGCGGGGGGGGCTTGGGCCGTCGCCGAGACTTTGCCCGAGGTCGCTCGCGAAGGTGTGGCAAGCGTGCCGCGCCGGCAAGAGGCCGCGGCCCGCCCGCGGACGGCGCCGGCGGGGTCTCGGTCGGGGGCGCGGATGGAGCGGGGTTCGCCGTGTCGGGCCCGTCGTCCCGGGTCAGCTCGGGCGCCGCGAACAAGGCGCCGAAGAGCGCGGCGCAAGCTCCGACCAGCGCTAGTGCGGGACCGAGGCTCGCCCGCCCGGCCAGCGGGTGGCTCTCGTCACGCGCGGGTCGCAGCATGGGTCTTGCCGGCAGACCTCCTTTCGTCGACTGCAGCAGCCGTGCCGTCCCCGAGCCGACGTACGGCTCGAGCTCCATCGGCGGCGCGCCCTCCGGCGCGGGATGAGGCTCTCCAGGCCCCCGAGGCGGTCTGCGGCCTCTCCAAGGCTGGAGCAGCGCGGCCAGCACCACGAGCAGCGCTACCGCGCCGAATGCGCTGCCGTACGCCACGTAGATCAGGTCGCGCCGTGGTTCCGGCGGCGCCTCCTTCGCCTTGGCGCCTCGCTGATACGAAATCAACCTCGCCGGCCGAGGAGGCTGCGAGAAGTCAAAAGCGCTCGTGAGGTTATTTGCCCGCCGGTCGCGGATGGCGAGCGGCTTGACTCCCCAGTTGTACTCGATGAACTTCAGCATCGAGGTGAAGTCGAGCGTGGTGCTGTCGACGTGGCCGCGCTTCGCGTACGCGCTCACGAGCAGCGCCGGCACGCGGAAGCCGAACCCGAAACGGTCGACCTGCGGCGGCGGGACGTGGTCGTACCAGCCGCCCCAGTCGTCGTAGCTCCACATGAAGGCCGAATCCTTCCAGCGGGGGCTCTGCATCAGGGCGTTTATCAGGCTCCCGGTGAACCTCTGCCCGCCCAGCAGGCGCTGAGGCGGATGCTCGCTTTCGCCGTGGGGCGCGATGTAGGCGACGGCGGGGAGCGTTCCCCGCTGCAGGTCCACGTAGTACTCGTCGAGATCGACGATGTGCCTATTCAGCTTCGGGTCGTCGATGTAGCGGGCGTATCCGAGCAGGGGCGCCCAGCGCGGCTGCGGGCTGGCCTTTGCGGTCCTGAAGTTGATCCGCGGGTCATAGTCCTCGATGTAGAACTTCCACGAGATCCCGCGCGCCTCGAGCCGGTCGAAGATGGTCGGAAGATCGCCGAATCCCTGCGCGGGGATGTCACCCCGGTTGGGAATGCCCACCGTGCCGGTGAGCCAGAACATGTGATTTGGCAGCGTGCCCGCCGCCGCCGACTGGAAGAAGCGATCGAACAGGACGTACCGGTCGGCGACGTTCCGGTAGAACGGGAGATCGCGCTCGTCGTAGTACCCCATCACCGCCGGGTCGGGGCCGAGGCCCTCCTTTCGGAGAGCGTCGAGGAACCCGTCCATCCGTCCCCTGTTGTACTGAAGCCGGTGAACCTGGCGCGTGTGAGGGAGGTCCACCGAGCGCCCGCCGAGGCGGTACGGCCTCACGCACCTGGAGGAACCGCGTCGGCGGTTACCGGCGTCGGCCACCGCGGCGCCGCCGAGCGCCGCTCCCACGCCCCCCGGTCCGGCATGGAGGCGTCGGGCGAGCGCCGGGTCCGCCCCACGAGGGAAGTACGGCATGCAAGTCCCCTCGGGCAGCCCGTCGGCGCCGGGGTACGTGCCGAAATAGTTGTCGAAGGAGTGGTTTTCCTGCATCAGCACGACGAAGTGCTTGATGGGCGTCCTCGTCGGCGGCCGCCGGTCCTGCTGCGCGCCCGCTGTCGGAGCCGCGAGCGCGGCCGCGGCCAGACAGGCCGCCAGCGCTGCGATCGCCGGCCTCCTCATGGGTGGACCTCGTAGATGACGATCACCGGCTCACGGACGTCCCGCCCTTCCGACGTCCTGGTGACCGTCTCCGTGTGGACCACCCTGCCGTTGTATCTGTCGACGTACCCCAGGAGCGCGCGTGAGAAGAAGGCGCTGCGGTCCGCCGAGAAGGCGTCCCAGACGACGTATTGGAACTGGTTGCTCCGCAGCCGAAGATCGGGGTTGTGGATGGGCTCGTAGGAAGGGTTCCGATTCAGCGGGTTCGTGCTGACAGACAGCGCGTACGCCTTGCGCTTGCCGTAGAACTGAAGGACGTTGGCCATGGACGGCCCGATCGTCATGACCTGAGCCCCCTTCGGGACGTTCCGATCGATCCACGTTCCGGCCTCCCGTCCGCCCGGCACACCACCGGATCCCGCGAGGAAGCTGGTAGCGCGCGAGGGCTCGATGCGCAACCAGCTGGGGACCGCGAGCGTCACGGCGATCACCAACAGCGCGAGTGGGGCGACCCAGGCCCCGCCCAAGCGGGAACGGAGGCGGTCCGGCAGCAGCTCGGGAGACCAGAAGGCCACCGTTCGCGCGGCGAGCACGGCCAGCGGGGGCGCTATCACAAGCAGGTACTGAAAGCCCTTGATCGGGTACAGCTCGAAAAACGTGAGCGGCGCCGCTACCCACGCCAACAGCACGGTTTCGCGCCAGGAGTGCCGGCGGCGCAGGAGCCAAAGCCCAACGCCTGCCGCGACGATGAGCAGTGGGCCGATCGCAAGCGGAACGCTGAGCGGATAGAAGAACAGGTCGTGGTTGGCTCGCCGGAAGAACTGCCAGGCGAGGTAGTTCCCGCCGGTTTCGGATCTTCCGGCGATCAACAGGGCAAGCGGAAACGCGGCCACGACAGCCGCCATCACTCCACCGGCGAGCAGGAGCTGCTTCGCCCGCACCCGGACCTCGGGACGGAGGACGAGGAACGCGTATACCGCGGCCATCAGGACGATGGCGGTCTCCTTCGACAGCACGGCCAGGCCGAGCGCCCCGCCGGCTGCATAGAGCCAGAGCGCCCGCCTGGTCTGCGCGAAGCGAGCGATCAGGTACAGGCTCAGCGTCGAGAAGAACGTCATGGGGACGTCCAGAAGCACCTGGCGGCTCGCCACAACGTGGTAGGGCATGAGCGCCATGAAAAGGGCTGCGATCAGCCCGGCCCTGCGGTGGTAGAGAACGGTTCCGAGCCTGTAGGTCAGGTAGATCGTCGCAATCCCGAACGCCGCCGCGGTCACGCGCTGGAACGGTTCCCCTAGCTCGAGCCGAAAGCCGAGCGAGAGGATCGTCTGGAAGAGCAGCGGGTGGGCACGGAAGATCGCGAAGAACTGCTCGAACTCCGGCAGGTTCGCGAGCGAGCCCGCCTGGCCGGTGTAGACAGCCTCGTCGCTGTTGAAGCCGAGCTCATCAATCTGCCAAAGACGCAGGAAGACTCCCCCGACGAGCGCGGCGCCCGCCAGTAGGAATGCCGCCAGCCTGCCGCGAAGGACCGGCCGGAGCGTCTGCGCCACCGTACGACGCTCGAGGACCGTTTCGGTGTGCGGACTCATTCAGCGGCGCCTCCGAAGGTCAAGCGGCCAGCGTAGCTGCCGTCGCTCCATATGGAAGAGTCAGGCGTCTGCTTGCGCAGGCCGGGATGACAGCGGCACGTTCTCCCACCAGCCCATGGCCGGGTCGCAGAGCAGGATGGCTGGAACACCGTCGAGGGCTTCGGCCACAATCCTCCGCTCCGCCATCCTCAGGTTCGAACGCTCACGACGATGGAGGAAGTCCTCGATGACGAAGTAAGGCGGGAAGCCGAAGGCATCCTCCGTGGCGCTGAGGAGTATCTCGACTGCTTCCTCCTGGTCCAGGGTAATCTGCCCGGCCTCTGCTCGCTCGATCACCACGAGAAAGGCCGCTTGAGCCTCGCGCGAGGACTCGACGGTCGGGACCAGTCGGCCCACGTGGGACTTCGGCGGCGGAACGAGGAGCTGGGCGAAGGCGTTGATCGTGGCCACCGGGAAGCGGCTGCGCGCCAGCAGCACGGCGAGGCGCCGCCCGGAGCGCGAGTGCAGCCGGCTTTGAATGGTCAGGGCCAACCGCTCCTTGCGGGACAGCAGGGGCGTCTTCACCGATTTCAGCGTGTGGTGGCTGATCGTCAGCGGCTTCGGATAGGTCAGCACGCGGCCGTCGGGACCCAGGAGGATCAGATCGTCGGAGAGGAACGAGTGGCCATTGTTGTCGAGGATCCGCAGTGTGGTCGTGGTCTTCCCGGTATCCGTCTTGGCGGTGAGCAAGAGCGCCTCATTGCCAGACGCCACACAGGCGGCGTGGATGAGGGCATAGCCCCGCTCGGCAAAGACCCAGCGAAGAATCGGCTCGACGACATTGGTGTACAGCACGTGCGGGGACCACTTCAGCAGGGCGTGACCACCACCTCGATGGAGTCGCCGATCTCGATCGCTGTACCGAAGCCGAGATCGCCCAGGCCCTCGTCGTAACGGAGGCGAGCGATCGACGTCTCGAGGCCGGCGCCGTTGTCAGCACGACGGCTCGCTCCATTCGCTTCAGCTCGCAGCTTGCCCACACGGACCGTGATCGTCGGGGCGCTCATGGAGCCCTCGACCTCGAAGCGCTCCAGTTCCGGGAGCGGGACCTCCGACTCGACGGTCACGATGCTGTGGATGTCGTAGAGGCGGGACGTGGAGGGATCCTTCGCCGCTTTGACCGCGCCCCAGATCAGGCGATCCGAGATCGCGTAGCGGACGAGCGTCACGGTGACCAGGGAGATCACGTTGGAGAGCAGGTAGAAGACACCCAGTCCCTCGGTCAGGAGAACAAGAATCGGGCCCCTGAGGAGCAGGGCTGCGTTGTTCATCACGAGGAACATGACCAGCCGGGAGGATCGCGCGCGCCGCTCCTGGCGATCCGGGAAGACCCAGAGCTCGATGAGGCCGAAGTTCCACAGCGTCGAGCCCTGGGTGGCCAGCACGGCCGAGACCCAGTACGGGATCCCCACCAGCTCGGTGAATGCTCCCAGGAGGGCGGTGTTGACGATGAGGCCCGAGGCGCCCACGGCGCCGAAGCGGGTCAACCGCAGGCGCCAGAACGTTACGAGATAGCCCCCGCCCTTCCGGAGCGATACCGGGACCTGTCTCTCGGACTGATAAGCCACCTCAGCAGCCGCCGCGGTTCCTCAGGCGGAAACCGATCGGGACCCGGCGGGGCGGCGATTCAATATGACGATGCTCAGGCGTCATGTCGGTGCAAAAGGAACGTGCATCCTAGGCCCGGTAGGACCCGTGCGTCTCAGTCCAAACCCCAGCTCTCGCCCCAAGCTGCTGCTCGAGCTCTATTGCACTGAGATCCTCCAGCAAGCTGTGCAATCGCGGCGGCCCGCTGTGGGCGACGAACACGCAGTGCCGGGCCAGGGGGGCTGCGAGACGCGGTCTTCCCGAGGCAGGAAAGCTCATGGTCTCCGCTGGAAGGCCCCGAGGCCTGGCCAGGAGCGCGGCCGCCACGAACTCGAAGTCGGCGCTCTGTGGTGGCTGTCCAGGTAGTGGCCGTCCGTCGCGTACACGTCCCCGCGTACCTACAGCCCGGGGTAGGCGAGCGTCAGCTCCGCGCCCGATGCCGCTGCCGCGAGCGGGCGGAGCAGCGGCGCTCGTCCGCTGACGCGAGCTGCTGCCGGCCGAGACGCTCATAACCTCGATGGAGGAGCGCGCCGGCAAGCTGATGGTCGTGGTTCCCCGGGACCAGCACGATCCGGCCACCGACGATGTCCGCGAGCTCCGCGAACAAAGGCCGCGCCTCGGCGACTGCCCGGGCGGCCGGCCCATCGCGAAGCTCGATCGTGTCTCCGAGGAGGACCACCTGGTCAACGCCCTCGAGCGCGTCGAGGAGCCACTGCCGCATGACCGAGCTACGAAGCAGTCGTCCCTGCTCCACGTTCCGAGGTGCAGGTCCGATATGACTACGGTGAACTCGAGCCGGAGCTTCGCAGCCGCGGCTGGCCGGAACCGAAACCTGCACGAAGACCGTGTGTTACGTTGCGACGAGATGGTCCGTCGGCGCCGAGACCTACGTCGACTCTTGCTGGTCGCACTGTTCCTGCTCATGGCGTCGCTGGCGACGGCGCCGACCGGGTGGGCGGCCAAGCGCAAGGTGCCGGTCGGATTCTTTGGCGTCAACGTCGACCAGGGCTTTCCCACCGCGTCCTGGCCTTCGCAGCAGGGCCAGGCGCGGCTCATGGCCCGCTCCGGCGTGGAGTCGGTGCGCATCCAGTTCAACTGGTCGGCAGCTCAGCAGTACGCCTCGCTTGCGGAGGTGCCGCCCACGAACCGGAGTCTCTTCGTTCCGGGTCCGAATGGAAGGCCGATCACGTATGCGTTCACCGACGCGAGCGTGCGGTTGGCCGCCGAGGCCGGCATGAGGGTGTTGCCGATCGTCGTCTTCTCACCGCGGTGGGCCTCGGGCCAGCCTACGGCGCACTTCTACAAGTCATACATGCCGAGCGACCCACAGACGTACGCCGCCTACCTCCAGGCGCTGATCGGACGCTACGGCCGGAACGGCAGCTTCTGGGCTGAGAATCCCACGCTCCCGAAGATGGCGATACGCGAGTGGCAGATCTGGAACGAGCCGACGCGCCTCGGCGACCAGGAGCGCCAGCCGGCCGAACGCTACTACCCCCCCTTGCTGAAATCGGCCTACACGGCGATAAAAGGAACCGACCCAGGGGCCAAGGTCGTGCTTGCAGGCATTCACAACGTGAGCTGGCAGACCCTGGCGAGGCTCTACAAGGCGGGAATCAAGCGCTACTTCGACGTGGCGGCGTTCCACCCCTACACGAAGAAGGTGTCGAACGTCGTCAGGATCGTGCAGCTGAACCGCGCGGTCATGCGCCGTCGCGGCGACGGCGGCAAGCCGATCTACCTGACCGAGGTGACCTACACGGCGGCGAAGGGACGGATTCCGCGCAGCCAGGAGTTCGGCCCGGAAACCTCCCAACGCGGACAGGCAAAGCTGCTTCCAAAGGTCTACCAAGCGCTGATCGAACAGCGTCGCACGCTCGGCATCGCCCGCGGCTACTGGTACTCCTGGGCCACCCCCTACCAGGGAGTCTCCACCTTCTCCTACGCCGGCCTGGTCAAGCAGCAGGGGAGCCTCTTCTCGCCACAGCCGGCTCTCTCTTCATATGCGCGCACCGCCAGTCGCTACGAGGGCTGTCGCAAGGCGGACGACGCCAGGCGTTGCCGGTAGGGCGATGCCGTCAGCCGCCGGAGCTTCGGGGCCGCACGCGAGGCGCGGCCTTCGCACGCTGCTGCTCGTTGTCGTCTCGGTGATCGCACTCGCGGCGGGACTCGCGTGCACCACGCCGGCTCCGGCCGAGAGGAGCTTCAGGGGCCCCGCCGAGTCGAGCACAACTCACCCCTTCACGAAGGCGTCGAAGCTGCGGCGTGCATCCGTCTGGGCGGTGGGCGACGGAGCTGACGGCGGCACGGCCGCACATACCGTGGTGCGGCGGATCGCGCGGAACAGAGTGGACCGGTTTCTGTATCTGGGCGACGTGTACGAGCGCGGAACGTTCTCCGAGTTCATGCGCCGCTACCACACGGTCTACGGGAGGTTTGCGAGGAAGACGACCCCGACGCCCGGAAACCACGAGTGGCCGCGGCATGCCGGCGGCTACGACCGCTACTGGAAGCGCATCACGGGCAGACGCCCGCCCCACTACTACTCGTTCTCGCTGGCCGGATGGCAGATCCTGAGCCTCAACTCGGAGCAGGCTCACGACGAGGGATCGCCTCAGGTGCAGTGGCTGAAGAGCCAGGTGAGCACTCCTGGAACCTGTCGGCTGGCGTTCTGGCACAGCCCCCGCTACAGCGCCGGCAGGATTCACCGTGACCGCCCCGACCTCGCCCCGCTCTGGGACGCGTTGCGAGGGCGGGCCACTCTCGTCGTGAACGGCCACGACCACAACATGCAACGACTGAGGCCGATCGACGGCATCACAGAGCTGATCAGCGGCGCCGGCGGTCACCGCCACTATCCACTCCGGCGCGACGCCCGACTCGCCTTCTCGGACGACCGCCACTACGGGGCGGTGAGGCTGACGCTGACCCCCGGTCGTGCCGGCTTCGCCTTCATCACCAGCGATGGGCGCAAGCTCGACTCCGGAAGCGTGTCGTGCACCAGGTAGCCGCCTCCTAGCTCTAGTTTGAGCCGTTCCTGTGGAGAGCGTCGAGGTAGGCGCCCTCGAAACCCGTCTGCCACTCAGTGGCTTCCTCGATCGCGGTGCCCTCTCCCCACTCGTTGAACGTAGTGACGATCTGCAAGGGCTTGCCCGAGGCGATCATGTCGCGAATGTTCTGGCCCCACCTGGCCGGATCACGCGCTAGGCGTGGTTGCGGCTCGCCGGCATGCCAGAAGCCCGGTGAGATGACGTACGAGTCGCGGTGAACCTGAGCGGCGCTCGTGGGCCCGTATTGGTGCCACGCATCCGGCTGACTGGGACAGCTCAGATGGCCATGAAATACCTTCAGCACCACGTACCAATTCGATCTCGCTGCCTGCTTCCAGCGACTCACCGTCTCGCACGACTCCCCCTGGCCATAGACGAAGATCACCGGCTTGTTGTTCATCCAGGCGAATCCCGGATGCTCCGCATACCGCTGATTGATGTATGCCAAGTCACCTTGAAGCTCGGCTACGGACGGGCTCCCCTGCCCCTCCTTCTCGTAGTACAGCGTCCATTTCAGGTCAGAACCGAGTGCCTTGGTCCGGTCCAAAAGGAGCGGTATGCGGGTTTGCTCACTCTGATGACCTTGGCCCCACCACGAGGCAATAGACAGATCGAACCTGCCGTAGTCAAGTGCCTTGATGTGAGCATCTACCACCGCCCGCTCATCAGAGCTGTAGTAGCCGAGCGTCGGGTGGTAGAAGACATGATGACCGCTTGTCGACCATGTCTCCGGATACCACGGGTAGTAAAACGTTGCACGAATCGGTGGAGTGACGTTCGAGCAGCCTGGAACGAGCACGAGCATGAGCAGAAGTCCAAGACGCTTCATTGACAGCTCGCCGTGCCTGAGTCGGTGAAGCTCCTGCCCGCCTGTGACTCGAAACGCCACGAATAGCTCTCCGAACCGAGGGCGAGCTCGAGCACGCCGAAGTTCTGATCGTCGAAGATCTCGCTACCCGTGACTCTGGAGCTGCTGCCGGTGAAGAAGGCGTCACCGGTGCCGACCACGAACTCGCGAATGCCGGTCGAGCGGTTGAGGTTGCCGCCTGCGTCCATGGGCGCGAAGCGCTCGTAGTCGTGGCTGTGGGCCACCGGGACCACCTCGGCCCTCGCGTCGTAGAGCGCCTGCCAGAACGGCTGCGTGAAGTCGTTGTTCTTGTCGTGGCCCGAGCTCCAGCGCGGGTGGTGCCAGCAGGTGAGGCTGCACCGGGACTGATTGAGGGACAAGTCGGTTCGCAGCCACCGCTCCAGCTCGGATCCGACGCCGCAGTCCACCACGTCGCTGGTGTCAGCGGGTCTCGTACAGTTCGAGTGCAGCGCGATCAGATGCCAGTCGCCGAGGTTGTAGCTGTACCAACCCTTGCCGCGCGTACCGGCCGGCCCGGAGAAAACACCGCTGCCGTTGAAGCAATCGAAGTTCCCCCTGCCGCTGCTCTCGTGGTTGCCGAGAACCGGATGGGAGATGGACTTCACCCGGCCCCAGGCCGGATGGTAGACGGTCTGGATCTTCGACAGGGAGGCGCTGCTGTATGGCTGTCCCGCAGCGGCCACACGGCGGCCAGCCCCCGCTTTCACGAGCAGGTCCGAGGTGGCTCGCTGTTGGCACTTGTCCGGGAACCGGCCCGCTCCACCGTCGCAGAACGGGTCGGCAGGATCGGAGGCGATGTCGCCGGCCGCCGCTATCACGCGATCACCGGCGGCATACGTCGTAAGCTGAGTATCCCGGCACACACCGCCGAGCTGTCGTTCACGTCCTGGCCGCAGGCGCGGAAGTAGTACGCCTTACCGTTTTCGAGAGGAGTCGCGGTGGTGGCGGTGATGTTTGTCGCCGGATCGGTGTCGCCGGCGCACGCCGCGAGCCCGAGAGCTAGGAAGGCGGCAATTGCGACCGCGCCTAGGCGCCGCCGAGGATGGGTCTGCCGGTGAGCATGCCGAGAGCGACCTCCCAGGGGCCTCGCGCTAAGGAGCCTGGGACCGTAAGGGTGTCTCGCCCGAAGGCTTGCCGCGAGCCGCAAACCCACTCCTGATGCGACGCTAGAAGCAGCCTCATTTTCCCGTCAGGAAGGCCGACGTTGGGGGGGACGACCATACTGCACGGAGTCGGGAAGCGAAAGTGCACGACCTGCCTTGACGGTGGCGCGACCGCTTCAGGAATGCGCACGTCGGCCGCGTAGCAGAAGGACGCCGCCGGCGAAGAGGAACGCCCACCCCAGGAGCAGCGGGATCCCGAGGGCCGGCCCGTCGCCGGCCTCGCTAGAGTCGGCGGCGACACCGAAGTCGGGACGCGAGCTCTGCCCGATGATGTCGGCCAGCATGCGGAGATACCGCGTGTCGTGTTTCTGGCTCGGCTCGACGTGCGAGTTCTCGCTGAACTCGTTCCAGCTTATGAGACCGACGGCGTCCGGCGATGACCCGACCGCCGCCGCGAACTCCTTGCGCAGCGTCGCGCCTCCCTCGCGAGCGATCACCCGGGTCCCGCCGACGAGGCGCGCATCGAAGCCGGGGGCCGCCGGCGCTATCCAGAGACCGAGCCTCGCATGGATCGCCCGCCCCATGTCCCTTAGCTTGTCCTCGTACCCCGCGAAGGTGTCCGGATCGACGGACGACCAGTAGTAGGCGTCGCCGTCGACGACGTCCGCGAGGCGGCGATACCCCTCGGTGTTTCGCTCCGAGGCGAGGATCAGCAGGCGCGCGCGCCGGGTCCGCGTGACGCTGGCAACCTCCCCTCGCGAGAAGCGCCAGGTGCCGGACCAGATCACCAGAGGCTTGCCGAAGGCATCGAAGACGCGCTCACGCGCGTAGCGCGTGATGAAGTGGTCGAGGTCACCAGCGATACGCCGCACCGGCAGCGGCTCGCGATAGAAGTCGAGGCCCTGGTAGATGATCGAGAGCTTGAAGCGCTCCGCGCGGGCCACCCGGATCAGCTTCTCGAGGCGACTGTTCAGGACCGGCGTGCTCTTCCAGCTCACGATGAAGCCGTCGATCCCCGCGTCCTTGGCCCACCTGATGTGGGCTCGCATCACCCGCGCCTCGTCGCTCGAGTAGCGGCCCAGGCTCGGATAATCGGTCTTGGCTCGGTCCCAGGAGCTCCTGTCGAACCAGATGTAGTAGTAGGCCAGCACCGGGATCGGGCGGCCACGGGCCTGCGCGGAGATTGCGGCGGGCCCGAGCGCGGCAGCAAGAACCGCCAACGCCGCTACGACGATAAGCGCGACGAGAGGGGGGCGACTTCCGTAGCCCGAGGCCACCTAGCGATTGGATGCGGCCACCGCGCGTCGCGAGAGCCGCTTCCCGTAGACGGGGATGAGATGCGGGCGCCCTATGAAGAGGATGATCAGCACCCCGCACATCAAACCGAGGATGATCACGCCGACGTCGAAGTAGCTGATCACCTGCAAGCGTACGTTCTGCTCCCGCGAGAGCGACATCGGCCGGTCGAATGACCATCCCGCAGCCTCGACGCCGATCTCGTAGCGCCCGCGCGGAAGCGCTCGAAACCGGATGTCGCCGTCCGAGCCGAGGTCGTGGCGCTCGACGCGGCCACTCGGGTAGTGCAGCTTGACCTCCGAGCCGATGGGGAAACCGAACAGCGCGTCCCGTACCTCGAATCGGGCAGAGAAGAACAGCACCTCGATCCGGGCGTCCCTGCTCCGCGCGGGGTAGAACCGCTGCTGCCCCTGGTTGACGACGTTGGCGTCGTCGACGACCACGCGCTGAACGACCTGTGAGACATCCTTCGACTCCTGGTGCAGGCCGGCCGGGACTATGCCGCGGCCTTGTAGCCAGAGCCGACGCCCTCCGTCGAAGTCGGTGTAGGTCTCTGGGAGCCCGTTGCTGCTGAGCAGCTCCACAGATTCGATGGCGGCGGGATCGATGGCGTTGCCGGCGACGTCCACGAACCGCAGCCGCACGGCGTAGTAGAGCGCAAACGTCGGGCTTCCTCGATACCAGCCGCTGAACCTCGCGCGCACGCCGGGACGGACGACGGTGTCCAGGACCTGTACCCGCCGCTCGAGCTCCGCTCTGGAGGTCACGGGAAGACTCACCCTCCCCAGCCGGTCTGACTGAAACCGCCGTCCGTCGATGGAGAAGGTGACTCCCCGCAGCCGGGGAATGGTTTGAATCACCATGGCGCGCCCCGCCCGGAGGCTTGCCTCGGCTGTGTCGCCACGGGCTGTCTGTGACTCTTGCGCCTGGACAAGGGGGGGTGCCGACAGCGAGCAGCTGATGACCGCCACCAGCGCAAGCGCCGCGTGCCGAGCGCGCGCCCGTCCTGAGTGCGCTTCCCGGAAGACGATCACTCGCTCCGCGACGATGCTCAGAATGCGGAGCTGTCGCCGCGCTCGGGCGCTCGCGTCAGCAAGATGGGGACTGTCGCCGGTCATGAGTGTTCGGGGACACAGGGTAGGGCGCATGCTCGGATCGGGACTCGAGGCTACCTTCGATACCGCAGCCTCAGTGGCGGGAAGCCTCGAGCCTTCCGCCGCGGCGATCCTTCGCGGTAACGGTCAACGACTCCCGCACAAGGTACGGACTGAGCGTCAGCGCCCGAACCGCAGCACAACGGCCCGCACGGCCGCCGGCGTCGCGCTCCGCCGCGCCGTCGATCCCCTTGGGCGTGATCGTCAGCCGGTTCGCCGTCACCCTGACCTCCCCGTAGCTGAACTGATCCACGATCGAGCCGCATCCCGACGCCGCCCGGCGGCTTGGGGTTCGAAGGAGAGTGTCCACGAGGGTGCCGGTGCCGGGCTGGCCGAGGGCCCTGTCGATCTCGAACCGGTAGTTTTCGGTCGCGGCGGAGCCCACTGTCACGTCGAGAATGTTGCTGTTCCGCGGCCCGCCCGGCTCGAGCGTCTGGAAGCGCGTCGTTCACGAGCGTGGCGTGAACGTCCGTGCTCAGGAAGACCACGTTCCTCACCGACTGAAGCTCGCGTAGCATGCGCTGGCGTTCGGCCTCGTAGCCCTCCCAGCGGTCATATGGAAGCACGTAGTACTGCTGGATCGCCAGCCCGTTGACTATGTGAAGCGGGCGCTGGAGCGCTTGACCTCGCGCAGGAAGCGTCTCAGCTGTCGCCGGCCAGATACGTGCGGTCCGGGCTGCAGATCGCGTCGAGGCAGGCCTGCGGCACGGGCTGCGCCAGCGACGGAGTTACGAGAGCGAACACGTTACGGACGTTCTGGGGGCCGGTCGTCGCCACGTCCGGCTCGCCGGTGTGCGGGTTGTTGCACACTCC
>DATDLN010000049.1:0-7770 GCA_036519295.1 Thermoleophilaceae bacterium | reverse complement strand
GATGAGGAGTCACGAGGCGGTTTGACGGTCCCCGTCCCCGGAGACAAGGCTCTGCAGATCGCGAGGAGGGGGACATGTCAAGGTCAGCTCTGTTCAAGGCGCTCGTGGGGATCGCGGCGGTGCTGCTCATCCTGCCGGCGGCGGCCGCGGCGAAGCCGAAGCGCGGCCCCATAGAGCAGGTCGGGCACGAACCACTGATGAATCGCGGCATGAACGCCGCCATCGCGGTTCACGGTGACTACGCGTACATCGGCAGCCGGACCGACGGCGGCCACCCGGGCATGCCGCACGGCGGAATCATGGTGGTCGACATCTCCGATCCGTCCGCCCCGAAGCTGCTCACCGACTCCCCGATCGACGCCAAGCCGGGCGAGTCCTCGCGGGAGCTGCGCGTCTGGCAGTCGCAGGGCATCCTGATCGTCCTGAACACGAACTGCGGAGTCGGCGACACGCTGCATCACTGCACCCAGCCGTCGATCAGCAACTTCCGCTTCTACGACATACGCGGCGCGAATGCCGGCAACCCCAAGCTGCTCACCCAGTTCAACGCCGATACGCACGAGTTCTTCCTGTGGCAGGACCCCCGCAACCCCGGCCGCGCGCTGATCTTCGCGGGCAACGCCGGATCGACGTGCGCCGTGAGAGGCGGCTCGCCCAGCTGCCCGTTCTCCGTCTGGGACATCTCGGGCGTGCCGAACGGCGAGCAGCCCGTCACCCTGTACAGCGGGCTGCACCGCTACAGGCAGTTCCCCGCCCCGCCGGCACCCGTTCAGATACCGACGGGAGCTCTGCACTCACTCTCCGTCAGCAACGACGGCACAAGGGCGTACTTCGCACTCCTGACCGGCGGCTTCGCGGTCGTCGACACGTCCGAGTTCGCGGAGGGAGCCCCGTCGCCGCTGCCCGACCGGATCACGAACAACGAGAGCCGGCCGTTCTGGCCCGGGCCGGGCGCTCACAGTGCGATCAAGTTCTGGAACCGTGACTGGGCTTACGTCTCCGACGAGGTGTACGGGACGGCCACCGGGCCGGACCACGGTTGCCCGTGGGGCTGGGCGCGGATGGTCGACATCTCCGACCCGACTGAGCCGACGGTCGAGGCGGAGTACAGGATCCCGGAGAACGACCCCGCCACCTGCGCCGACTGGAATCCGCCACATACCTCGTACTCCGCCCACAACCCGACCCTGACGCCGAGGATCGCCTTCAGCACCTGGCACTCCGGCGGGTTCCAGGCCATCAGCATCAGGAACCCGAGGCGGCCGTACCAGCTGGGCGAGTTCTTCCCCGAGCCGCTCGACCAAGTCATGCTCGAGGACCCGCGACTCTCGTCCGACCCGGACACGGGTAGACACGAGAAGGTCGTGATGTGGAGCTACCCGATCATCAAGGACGGGCTGATCTACGTCATCGACCTGCGCAACGGCCTCTACGTTCTCGATTACAACGGGCGGTACAAGCGCGAGGTCGACAGGATCGGGTTCCTCGAGGGGAACTCGAACCAGGGTGACGCCCTCTGCTTCGACCCAGTGGGCAGCGCACCCGCGTACTGCCGCGGGAAGGACGATCGGGACGACGACTAGCGCCTGACCCGCACGGTCGCACGCACCAGCGGCGAGCGGTTGCCGGCCCGGTCGGTGGCCCGTAGGCCGATGCGCACGGAGGGGCGTCGCTTGCGTCGCAGCGCCCTCCTCAGGGCGCGCGTGCCCCGTCTCGTCAGCCGCACCCTGATGCGCGCGCTTCGCGTGGCCTGGGCCGCCCGGCTGGCTCGGGAGCATCCGGAACCGCCGCCGCCGATCCGGAGAGTGCCGCCCGGGGGCGATGGAGCAGGGCTCGTCACAGCGGGCGTAGGCGACGGCGCCGCGCAGGCGCAGCACGCGCTGGCGGCGCTTGATGCGGGTGCGCAGCCGTGGGGCGACGGTGTCGGCGGGCGCACCCAGGGAAGGGAGGACGCCGGACTGCGCGACCGGAGGCGATCCGCAAGCGGGCCCGCCGCGGCTGGGCGGATCGGGGTTGATCCGAAGGATCTTGCCCTTGTGTGTCGCGAGGTTCTGGGCGTTGTCGAACTGGGCGTCCTGGCCGCCGCCGTCGCCGGTCGTGATCCACAGGCAGCGATCGGGTCCGAAGTGAAGCTGTCCTCCGTTGTGGTTGCCGGCGCTCGAATGCTCGATCACGAGCAGCCCCCGTCGGCTGGCCGGGTCGGCCTGCGATGGATCGGTCGCCGACCGCGTGAACTCGTCGATTCGGATGTCGCCGTCGAGGTCCGTGTAGTAGACGTATACGTGGCGGGAGCTCTGGTAGTCGGGCGCCGCGGCAACCGAGAGGAAGCCCCGCTCGCCACCGATGCTCACGAGCGAGGAGACATCGAGGTACGAGCCCGCCTGGGCCTGGCCGTCGACGATCAGCCTGACGCGGCCGCCCAGCTCGCCGACGAACAGGCGGCCGGCGTCGCCCGGCACGGCGGCGATTGCGACCGGCTGAGTCCATGGTCCGCCGATCGTCTGAGTGGAGAGCAGGCCCGGGCCCGGCCCGGCAGCGAGACGGACAACGCTCCCTCCGAGTCCGGTCGCGTAGAGGCGACCCACCGCATCCTCGCCGAAGGAGGCGAGTTGGGGAACGCTCGCCCCAGTGGAAGCGTCGTCGGGATTCGCCGGGTCGAGCCGCAGCGACCGGATGGTGCCGCCGGCGAAGTCGGCAAAGAGGGCGCGACCGCCGAGCCCCGGGAGCGCGCCGTCGCGCACGATGAAACCGGCCGTGACGACGCTGCCGCCCGCGTTCACGTAATCGAAGAGCGGCTCGGCGGGGTTCGCCACGGGGCAGCGGGGACCGCCCGGACCGGCCACCTTGCCCTCCCGGCACGACCAGCCGAAGTTCGCGCCGCGGGCAGCGGGAGACCGATCCAGTCGACCTCTTCGCGGAGGGCGCCGCCCACGTCCCCGATCAGCAGATCGCCGGTCAGCCGCTCGAACGTGAAGCGGTACGGATTGCGAAGGCCGTACGCGTAGACCTCGGGCGCCGCGCCCGGTTGACCGACGAACGGATTGTCGGGCGGGATCTGGTACGACACGCCCGCCTGCCCGTACGCGGCCGCGGGCGCACAGAGGATGCCCACGAGCAGCGCCAGCAGGCGGGCTGGGGTCACTCCCGCAGCTGGGCGATGTGGCACTCCCCCGGCTCCTTGTCCGTCCGCCAGCGCAGGAACTTCGCTCCGTGGCGAATGCGGCGGCCGGTGATGTGGTCGAAGGCCACCTCGCAGACCAGCTCCGGGCGCAGCCCCTCCCACACGAGCTCCTCTTCGGACTTCCAGCGGCTCGGCTCGCCGGAGCCGCGCTCGCCGGTTCGGTAGGGCTCGAGCAGCTCGATCAGTTCGCGCTTCTGCTTCGCGGTGAATCCGGAGGTGTGGCCGACGATGTGCAGCTCGCCGTCGTCGTCGTACATGCCGAGGATCAGCGAGCCGACGGTGTCCGGCTCCTTGCCGAAGCGGAAGGCCGCGACCACGGCGTCGGCCGTCCGCACGCGCTTGATCTTCAGCATGCCCGTGCGCTCGCCGGGACGGTATGGCGCGTCCGCCTCCTTGGCGATCACCCCTTCGCCGGTGCCGGCGAGCCACTCACCCGCGGACTCCGGGTCGGCGGTGACGGGTGTGAGCTGAACGGGATCGGCCACCACGCCCGCGAGGCGCTCCCGGCGCTCCTCGAACGGCAGATCGAGGAGGGTCTCGTCGCCGTCGGCGAGCAGGTCGAAGGCCACGAGCTCGGCCGGGGTCTCGCGCGCGAGGCGCTCCACCCGCGAGGCGGCCGGATGGATCCGCTGGGACAGCAGGTCGAACTCCTGGATCCCGTCGACAACGACGACCATCTCGCCGTCCAGCACCAGGCGCTCCGCCGGCAGCGACAGCACCTGCTCGACCACGTCCGGGAAATATCGGTTCATCGGCCGTCCATTGCGGCTCTGGAGGTGTACGTCCGAACCGTCCCGAAAGACGATCGTGCGGAAGCCGTCCCACTTTGGCTCGTAGCGCCAGCCGTCGCCGGCGGGCAGCTCCTTCGCGGAGCGGGCGAGCTGCGGCTTCAGGGGCGGCGTGAGCGGAAGGGCCACGAGGGCGGGACGTTAGCGTTGATCGTCGATGACCATCGAAGAGGCGCGGACGCTCTGGCAGCCCGAGGGGATCTACCTGAACACGGCCAGCTACGGCTTGCCGCCGACGCCGGCGTGGGACGCGCTCCAGGCCGCGCTCGCCGACTGGCGCGTTGGGCGCACAAGCTGGGAGCACTGGAACGAGGCCACGCAAGCGGCCCGCGGGTCCTTCGCCCGGCTCTGCGGCGTGCCCACTGAGTGGGTGGCGGTCGGAGGCGCCGTCTCCCACTTCGTGGGGCTCATCGCCGCCGCGCTCCCGGACCGCTCGCGGGTTCTGTCGACCGAGGCCGAGTTCACCTCGGCGCTGTGGCCGTTCATGGCACAGGGAAGGGGCATCGAGGTGAGCTGCGTACCGGCAGCGCGGCTCGCGGAGGCGATCGACGCCCGCACGGATGTCGTGGCCTTCAGCGCCGTGCAGTCCTCGAACGGCAAGCTGGCCGAGCTCGGTGACGTCGCCGACGCCGCCGCCCATCACGGAGCCCTCACCGTTGTCGACGCAACCCAGGCGAGTGGCTGGCTTCCATTGGACGGGCGACGCTTCGACGCACTCGTGTGCGGCGCCTACAAGTGGCTCGTGTCACCGCGCGGGACGGCCTTCATGAGCGCCCGCCCAGAGCTGAGGGAGCGCCTCACACCGCACGCCGCCGGCTGGTACGCGGGCGACGATCCGTACACCTCCTTCTACGGCCCGCCGCTGCGCCTGGCGAGCGACGCCCGCCGCTTCGACGTGAGCCCGGCCTGGTTCTCCTGGGTCGGCACGGCGCCGGCGCTCGAGCTGCTGCTCGAGATCGGGATCGAGCAAATCCACGAGCACGACCTGCGGCTCGCGAACCTGTTCCGCGACGGCCTCGGCCTCGAGCAGAGCGACTCGGCCATCGTCTCGGTCGAGGTACCCGGCGCCAAGGAACTCCTCGGCGAAACGGCGATCATGGCAGCCGCCCGGGCCGGGCGGCTGCGCACCTCGTGGCATCTCTACAACACCGAGGACGACGTGCAGCGGGTGCTCGACGTGGTCAGTCCCGTCGCGGCGCGGCGCTCTCGCCCATGATTCGCCGGAGCATGACGTCCGCGCCCCGCGGCGCCACGCCGTTCACGATTCGGAGCAGCCGAACGATGGGCGGGTAGAAGACTTCGCGCCGGTCGGACTCGACGGCCTCCACCACCTTCTCACCCAGCGGACCAGCCGCCGAGCGGCGGTCGAGGCGATACCAGGTGGGCATCCGGTCGAGCTCGTGATCGTGCAGGGAGGTCGCGATCTCGCCCGGATACACGGTCGTGACGGAGACCCCGCTGCCGTGCAGCTCGTGGCGCAGCGCCTCCGCGAACCCGCGCTGCGCGGCCTTGGTGCCGTTGTAGACCGCGGCGTGGGGGAACCCGCGCACACCCCCACCCGAGCAGATCACGACGATGTGGCCGCGCCGGCGCTCGAGCATCCCGGGCAGGGCCGCCTTGACCGTGTAGAGGGTGCCCAGCCAGTTCACACGGTCCATCTGTTCGGCCTTCTCGAGCGGGAGCTCGGCGAACGGCATGTAGTGGGTGATCCCGGCGTTTGCCACGAGCACGTCCACCTCGCCGAAGCGCTCGACGGCGCCGGCGATGGAACCGGCGTCGGCCACGTCGCCCTCGAGCGCCATGTGGCCTTCGCCCGGTAATGATGCGGCCAGCCGCTCAAGCTGATCCGTCGAGCGGGCGAGGAGACCGAGCGTGCAGCCACGCGCCGCGAAGGCGCGCGCGATAGCCTCGCCGATCCCGCGCGAGGCGCCGGTCACGAGCACGCGGGTTGCGGACGAGAGGTCCACGGCGGCAGCGCATCCTAGCCATGGGCCGGCCGCGGGTAGGATGAACGGCCATGTCGCAGGAGCAGGCCACCGTCGCCGAGGAGGAGTACCTGCAGATCATCTACTGGCTCCAGGAGGCCGGTCTCCCGATTACAGGGGCGAACATCGCCCGGGCGATGCAGGTGTCGGCCCCGACCGTGCACGAGATGATCGGCCGCCTCGAGGGCGACGGCTACGTCACCCGCGATGCGGACAAGACCCTGGCGTTCACGGACAGCGGCCACGAGCACGCCGCGCAGATCGTGCGCCGCCACCGGCTGATCGAGCGCTTCCTGACCGACGTGTTCGACATCCCCTGGGACCAGGTGCACGAGGAGGCCGAGCGGCTCGAGCACTGGATGTCGCCGGTGGTCGAGGAACGGATGCTGCGCGCGATCGGCGACTCGAAGACCTGCCCCCACGGCCATCCGATCTTCGAGGGCGAGCGCGAGCTGGGCGTGCCGCTGGCCGACGTCGAGGAGGGCGCCAAGGTCCGCGTGCTGCGCTTCGAGAACGAGGCCGAGGACCTGCTGCACTACCTGAAGGACTCCGGACTGCACCCGGGCCTCGAGGGCAAGCTCGCCCTGTCCGCCGCCGACGAGGTGGTGCTCGACTCGCACGGCACGAGCCACTCGGTCACCCGCAGTGTGGCGGAGACGGTCTCGGTCGTGGCCGAGCCCTCGCCGCCCGCGCGCACGGCGCTGCCGGACCAACTTGTCCTCGGTCGCGAGAGGTACGGACGCTGAGCGTGGACGCCGTCGAGTTCATAAGAGATGTCACCTACAAGATGTGCGACCGGGACTTCGACCTGGACCTGGTCGAGTCGACGTTCGCGGACGACTTCGTCCATCACGGGAACGGCGCGACGACGGACAGGGCGGGCTACCTCGCCCGCGGCCGCGAGTACCGCGAGGTTCGCCAGCATCGACCGCCCGCAGTTCGACGAGCTCTTCCCGATCGACGATCGCGTCGTCGTCGCCTACACGCTGGCGCTGCACCGCCGCGACGGCTCGACGGAGCGCAAGACGCACCCCGCCGCGGCGTCGGGCTCACGCTCCGGGCTGGAGCGGACGCCTAGGTGGCGTCGGCCTCGGACGCCTCGACGCCGTGGCGCTTCAAGTAATCCAGATAGAACGGTCGCAACAGCTCGGCAACCTCACCGCGGCCCGAGTCCGTGATGTCATCGAGGTGGGCCCTCATCGTCGCCACGTCCGCCTCCGCCTCACGCAGCTCTCCTGCGCCGCTCTCGGCGACCGGGAGCACCTCCATCAGGCGCCAGAAGAAGCGAACGTCGAGGTGGCGGCGGGCGCGGCGTACGGCCAGGTCGTGGAGTTCGGCCGTGGAGAGCTGTTCCAGTGAGTCCTCGTTGGGCATTTCGCGGACACTACGCGTCCTGAGGGCTCTCCACTACGCCACAGCGGTCCGACCTCTCCCGGCGGACAGCGGGGAGGAGCAGCGCCGGGAGCGCGAACCAGGCTGTCAGGGGTAGGCGGCTCAGCGCGAACGCGACGGCCGGCGACCCCCGCGTCGTGGTGCCGTCCCGGTCCACGACCTCCAGCCGGGAGCCGGGCGGGGCCGTCTCGACGCGAAAGCGGGCCAGCCAGTCGAGCCTGCGGATCACCGCGGCCCAGCGCCGGTGGCGGGCGGCGGTCGGGTCGATGCGGAGCGTCCGATCGCGGGTGGACGGCACCGCCCAGATCACCAACACGGCGATGCCGAGATACGAGAAGACCTGCACCGATGCCGACGTCTCGATGGCGAGGTGGAAGACGACGGCCACCCAGACCGCTGCGTATCGAGTGCCGCGCCACCACAG
>DATDLN010000048.1:0-49591 GCA_036519295.1 Thermoleophilaceae bacterium | reverse complement strand
AGCCGCCTACCAGGGTCAATTCCGGCGCCACGGTGCGTGAAGTAGCCGAGACGCTCAGCCTCGGCACGGCCGAGGTGATCAAGAAGCTGATGGAGCTCGGCGAGATGGCGACGCTCACGCAGACCCTCTCCGACGAGGCGATCGAGGTCCTCGCCGAGGCACTCGACAAGAAGGTCGAGATCGTGAGCGCCGCAGAGGAGGTCGAGCCGGAGCCTGTCTACGAGGACGCCGCCGAAGACCTCGTCGAGCGGCCCCCGGTGATCACGGTCATGGGCCACGTCGACCACGGAAAGACCTCGCTTCTCGACGCCATCCGCGAGACCGAGGTCGCCGCGGGCGAGGCGGGCGGCATCACCCAGCACATCGGCGCCTACCAGGTCCGCCACGACGGGCACGTAATCACCTTCCTCGACACGCCCGGACACGAGGCCTTTACCGCGATGCGGGCCCGCGGCGCGAAGGTCACCGACATCGCTGTGATCGTCGTGGCCGCCGACGACGGCGTCATGCCGCAGACGGTCGAGGCCATCGACCACGCCAAGGCCGCCGGCGTGCCGGTGATGGTGGCGGTGAACAAGATCGACAAGGAGGGCGCCGACCCGAACCGCGTGCGCGGCGAGCTCGCGCAGCAGGGGCTGACGCCGGCGGACTGGGGCGGCGACACCGAGTTCGTCGACGTCTCCGCGAAGACGAGGCAGAACCTCGAGGACCTGCTCGAAACGCTCGTGACGCTCGCGGAGATCCAGGAACTCAAGGCGAACCCGCAGGCCGAGGCATCGGGCTTCGTGATCGAGTCGCGGCTCGACCCCGGCCGCGGCCCCGTCGTCACGCTCCTGATCCAGCGGGGCCGCCTGAAGGTAGGCGACGCCCTCGTGGCCGGCGAGCACTGGGGCCGGGTGCGCGCCATGAGCGACTTCCGCGGCCAGCGCGTGCAGGACACCACGCCCGGTATGCCGGTGGAGATACTCGGCTTCGACGGCGTGCCCGACGCCGGCGAGCACTTCCACGTGGTGGAGAACGAGCGCGAAGCGCGGCGCGTGGCGAACGAGCGCGCCGTCCGGATGAAGCAGGAGGCGCTCGCGCGTCAGGCGGGGCGGCGCGTCTCCCTGGAGGACGTGCTGGCACGGGCCGAGCGCGGCGAGAAGGAGCTGAACCTTGTCGTCAAGGCCGACGTGGCGGGATCGCTCGAGGCCCTCGCCGACCAGATCGCCCGCCTGCCGCAGCAGCAGGTGACGGTCAACATCATCCGCGACGGCGTGGGCGGCATCTCCGAGTCCGACGTGATGCTTGCCTCGGCGTCCGA
The DNA here is from genome assembly GCA_036519295.1 of Thermoleophilaceae bacterium. Taxonomy (GTDB): domain Bacteria; phylum Actinomycetota; class Thermoleophilia; order Solirubrobacterales; family Thermoleophilaceae; genus JACVRW01. Next base: position 48,288 of record DATDLN010000048.1, on the reverse strand, counting down.
CGCGGTCGTCATCGGCTTCAACGTGCGCCCCGTGGGCAATGCGGCCCAGGTGGCGGACAGCGAGGGCGTCGAGATCCGGACCTACTCCGTCATCTACAGGATCGTCGAGGACCTGCGCGGCGCGATGGAGGGCATGCTCGAGCCGGAGCGCGTAGAGGAGACCGTCGCGACGGTTGAGGTGCGGGCGACGTTCAAGGCCTCCCGCGTCGGCACGATCGCCGGCTCCTACGTCGTCGAGGGCACGGTCCGGCGCGGGGCGAGGTGCCGCCTCGTGCGCGACGGCACGGTGATCTACGACGGCCGGATCGCATCGCTGCGCCGCTTCAAGGACGACGTGCGCGAGGTGACCGCCGGGCTCGAGTGCGGGATCGTTCTCGAGAACTACCCGGACGTGAAGGAAGGCGACGTGATCGAGGTCTACGAGACGAAGCAGGTCGAGCAGACGCTGTCCTGATCAGCGTCGCTCCCGTCCCTCTCCGTCTTCAGCCTCCCCAAACGCCCAGGCCAGCGTCACGCACGGCTCCGGAGAGGCGGCGCCCGCGGCGCGATAGGTCGCGAGTGCGGCGGCGTTGTCGGACTCGGTGCCCACCCACATGCCGTAGCAGCCGCGCTCGCGGGCGAGCTCGGCGAGCGCTCCGACGAGCGCTGTGCCGAGGCCGCGGCGCCGATGGTCCGGATGAACGGACAGCTCGTACATGAACATCTCGGTTCCCTTGTCCGGATGGGTCGTCTCCACGCCGCTGACGAAGCCGATGGGGTGGTCATCGGCGACCGCGACGAACAGGTGATGGCCCTCGCTCGACAGGAACCTGGCGGTCCAGGCCTCCGTCGGTGGAGAGTCGAAGAGGTCGGCGCCGGCGAGGACGACGTGCTCGTCGCCGGGCGCGAGACGGAGGATCCTCATCGGCCGCATCGTACGACCGGGTCCCGCGGTCACGCGTGCGATAGTCGATGTGTGGCGTTCGTCTGCCTGATCGAGATCCATCTGCACTTCCCCGACAACGGGAGCCTCAAGGGAAAGAGGAAGGAGCTCTCCTCTCTCAAGGCCCACCTGCAGCGACGCTTCGGCGCCGCGGTGGCCGAGACCGACCATCACGACCTCTGGCAGAGATCGACGCTGACCGCCGCTCTCGTGGGACGCGAGGCCGGACCTTTGAGGGAGTTGGGCGCGCGTGTCGAACGTTACGTGGATGCGATGTTTCCCGATGGGGCGACTGTGGAATGCCATCTTGTATCTGCGTCCGATCTGCTGGAGCGGTAGCTACGATGGCGGCCGACCGCATGCGCAGAGTGAACGAGGCGGTCCGAGAGGTCCTGTCGGCACGGATAGCCGAGGGTCTCAGTGACCCGCGCATTGGATTTGTGACAGTGACTTCAGTCGAAACCAGCACCGACCTGCGCCATGCCCGCGTGTATGTGAGCGTGCTCGGCGACGAATCCGAGCGCGCCGACACGCTGGCCGGGCTCACGTCGGCGCACGGCCTGCTGCAGCAGTCGATCGCGGGCGAACTGCGCCTGAAGCACACGCCGACGCTCGAGTTCGTCTTCGACGCCTCCATCGACCGCGGTATGCGGATCACCGAGCTGCTCGAGGAGGAGCGGTGAGGACGCCGATGGACAGCGCGCCGCCCGCGCTCCAGAGCGAGCAGGACAAGGTCGTCGCGGAGATCCGCGACGCCGACAAGTTCCTGCTCACCACTCACGAAAACCCGGACGGCGACGCCCTGGGCTCGTTGCTGGCGATGCACTGGATCCTCGAGCAGCTGGGCAAGGACTCGCTGATGTACATGTCGCCGGACGAGTTCCCGCTGCCATGGGAGTACCGAAATTGGACCTTCGATGCGCGGCTGGTGGGCGCCCCGCCCGACGATGTGGCCGAGCGCACGATCATCTTCCTCGACTGCGGCAACATCGACCGCATGCCTGTCGACTTCCTCCAGGCGGACGGTCTCCACATCCTCAACATCGACCACCACCACGACAACACCCGCTTCGGTACGGTCAACTACGTCTGCCCGGTCGCCTCCTGCACGGCGGAGATGGTGTGGCGAATCGCCAAGGAGGTCGAGGCAGAGATCACACCTCGGATCGCGGACGCCCTCTACACCGGGCTCGTAACCGACACCGGCCGCTTCATGTACGAGAACACCACCGCGGATGCGCACCGCATGGCCGCCGAACTGATCGAGGCGGGCGTCGAGCCGCACCAGGTGTACCGGCGGCTCTACGAAGACCTGCCGCTGCGCAGGCTCCACCTGCTCGAGCGGGCGCTGGCCTCCGTCGAGCGCCACGAGGACGGCGCGATCACGATCGCGCACCTGACCAAGGGCGACTACGAGGAGACCGGTGCCCTCGAGACCGACTCCGAGGGAGTGGTCGACCACATGCGGGCCGTCGAGGGCACCGCCGTTGCAGTGCTGGTTCGAGAACTGCTCTCCGAGGAGCGCGAGGGGATGCGCAAGGTCAGCCTGCGAGCGACCGACGCCCGCGTGGACGTGTCGCGGGTAGCGCGCGAGTTCGGCGGCGGTGGCCACCCGCAGGCAGCGGGCTTCTCCACCGCGATGCCGTACCCCGAGCTCGTGGAGAGGCTCCGCGAGCTGGTGCGCCAGCAGCTCGCCGGCTAGCCAGGTGGCCGAGCGCTCGGGCGTCCTGCTCCACCGAAAACCGGCAGGGGTCACCTCTCACGACGTCGTCGCCTCGGTCCGGCGCGAGCTGCCGCGCGGCACCAAGGTGGGCCACGCCGGCACCCTCGATCCGTTCGCGACCGGGCTGCTGCTGGTGCTGGTCGGGCGCGCGACGCGCGCCCAGCGCTTCCTGATGGGACTGCCCAAGACGTACCGCGCCGTCGCGAGGCTGGGCTGGGTGTCCGACACGGGCGATCGCGACGGGAAGCTCGAGCGCACGGGCCGCCTGCCCGAGCGGCTCGAGCTGCCGAGCGGGGAGCTCATGCAGCGCCCTCCCGCGTACTCCGCGGTGAGAGTCGGCGGGCGGCGGGCGTACGAGCTGGCTCGCACCGGCTCGGCCCCCGACCTCGCCGCCCGGGCGGTGCAGGTGTACCGGGCCGAGCTGCTCTGGCACGAGGGCGAGCGGGCGGAGTTCGAGATCGAGTGCTCCGCCGGCACCTATGTCCGCAGCCTGGTCGCCGAGCTCGGGGACGCATACTGCGAGGAGCTCGAGCGAACCGCGATCGGCCCGTTCAGCATCGAGGACGCGGATCCCGAGCGGCTCGTGCCGCTGAGCGAGGCCCTCGCCTTCCTGCCCGAGCGCCGACTCTCCGAGGAGGAGGCCGCCGCCGTCAGGCACGGGCGGCGGGTCGCCGCCGCCGCGGACGAGAGCGGTCCCGTCCGCCTGACCCGCGAGGGCGAGGTGCTGGCCGTGGGGGAGGAACGAGGTCGCGAGCTCCAGCCCGTCGTAGTGTTCGCGCCTCGATGAAGGTCACTCCGCTTCCCGAGGTCGAGCCCGGCTCCGGTCGGCGCAACGTCGCGATCGGCACCTTCGACGGCGTCCATCTGGGCCACCGCGAGGTCATCCGCGGCGGCGACACCGTTCTCACCTTCGAGCCGCATCCGCTCGCGATCCTGCATCCGGAGGCCACGCCCAAGCTGCTCACGCCCTTCAACATCAAGCGTGACCTGATCGCCGGCCTCGGCGTTGAGGAGCTCGTGATGATCCCGTTCGACCGCGAGTTCGCTGCGCTCAGCCCGGAGCAGTTCGCGGTCGACATCCTGGCCGGCCGGCTTGGCGCCGAGCGCGTGTCGGTGGGAGAGAACTTCCGCTTCGGCAAGGCCGCGAAGGGCACGCCCGACTTCCTCCGCTCCCGGCCGGAGTTCGAGACGCGAGTGGTCCCGCTCGTGGAGGTGTCCGGCGAGACGGTCTCGTCGAGCCACATCCGCGGTCTCGTTGCCGCCGGCGACGTGCAGCACGCGGCGGAGTTCCTGGGCGGCCCGTTCCTGTTCGAGGGCGAGGTGGTGGTCGGCGACCGTCGCGGCCGCGAGCTGGGGGTCCCGACCGCGAACATCGTGCCGGACGACGCGCTCGTCTGTCCCGGGCACGGCGTCTACGCGGCCTGGGCACACGGCTATCCGGCGGCGGTGAACGTCGGCGTCCGCCCGACCTTCGAGACCGGCCGCGGCCTGCTCGTCGAGGCCCACCTGATCGGCTTCGACGGCGACCTCTACGGCCAGAACGTCCGCATCGCGTTCATCGAGCGGATGCGCGGCGAGAAGCGCTTCGAGTCGGTGGAGGCTTTGGTCGAGCAGATGCGGCGGGACATCGTGGAGGCGCGCGAGATCTGCGAGACGACGCGCTATCCGGCGGCGGCGTCGTAGCGGCTGGGCGCTGGCACTCGCCGGGTGGTCGGCGCCGCCGGCCGCGCCCGGGCTGCCCCAGCGCGGCCCGCAGTGCCGCCAAGCCTGCCGAGAGACGGCCACTAACCGCCTGCTACGGTTTTCCGCCGAATGACGCTGACCGCAGAGGCAAAGCGCGACATCGTCTCCCAGTTCGGGCGCGGCGATGCCGACACCGGCTCCACCGAGGTCCAGGTGGCGCTCCTGACCGCGCGCATCAACGATCTCACCCAGCATCTGCGCGAGCACCGCAAGGATCACCACTCGCGGCGCGGCCTTCTGATGCTCGTCGGCAAGCGACGCAGGTTGCTCAAGTACCTGCAGCGCGCCGACATCGACCGCTACCGGTCGTTGATTCGGGAGCTCGGCCTGCGGCGATGATCGAGCCCGGCACGCCGGCGCCGGACTTCACGCTCCCCGATCAGGACGGCACCGAGGTCTCGCTGTCGGACTTCAGCGGCCGGACGGTGGTGCTGGTGTTCTATCCGGCCGACTTCAGCCCAGTCTGCACCGACCAGCTGAGCGTCTACCAAGAGGTGCTCCCACAGCTCGAGCAGCAGGGCGCGACCATGGTCGGCATCTCGGTGGACGGCGCCTTCTGCCACAGCGCCTTCCAGCAGCAGCTCGGCGTCTCGATCCCACTACTCGCCGACTTCCACCCCAAGGGCGAGGTCGCCAAGAGGTACGGCGTCTGGTCCGACGAGCACGGGGTCGCCGCGCGGGCGCTCTTCCTGGTGGCGCCCGACGGAAAGGTCGCCTGGTCGTACCTATCGCCGCCGCTCGAGGTTCCGGGTGCAAACCTCATCTTCGACGCGCTGGACCAGCTCGCCGCCGCCTAAGCCCGGGCCGGGCGACCACGTCCGGGGCGCCGGGCCCCTCGTGATCGAGTACGCAGACCTCGAATGTCCGTACTGCGCGCGAGCGCATCGGATCCTCGACCAGCTTCCGATCACGCGCGTGTTCCGGCACTTCCCGGTGAAGTCGAAGCACCCGCGCACCCGAGCGCTCGCCCAGGCCGCCGAGGCGGCCGGCCTGCAGGGCCGCTTCTGGGAGATGCACGACTCGCTGCTCGAGGATCAGGCGCACATCGACGATCCCCACCTGTGGGAACGCGCCCGGGAGCTCGGTCTGGATCTGGAGCGCTTCGAGGCGGACCGGCGCTCGGAGCCGGTGGCGAAGCGAGTCGAGCGCGATTTCCAGAGTGGGATCAGGGCCGGCGTGGCCACCACGCCGACGCAGTTCGTGGACGGCGTGGCTCACCCCGGCGTGCCCTCCGGCCCTTTTCTGGAGCGGTTCCGCTGAGGCTCGCTGCTAGCATCGAACGCGTTCCTTATCGAGAGGTACACATGATCGCCGCCAACCGGAGGCGGCTTGATTACGCCGGAATGCAAGCCAAGCTTGCGCTGCGGCGGAAAGGAAGCACATGACTGATGCAGTTAGCCGGGTCTCGCTTGAGATCGGCGGAGACTCGATCCAATTCGAGACCGGCAAGCTCGCCAAGCAGGCGAGCGGCGCGGTGGTCGTCACCGCGGGGGAGACGATGGTGCTGTGCACCGCAACCGCCGGCGCTCCGCGCGAGGTCGACTTCCTCCCGCTGACCGTTGACGTGGAGGAGCGCATGTACGCCGCGGGCAAGATCCCGGGCAGCTTCTTCCGGCGCGAGGGCCGCGCCGGCGAGAAGGCCACACTGACCGCGCGGATGATCGACCGACCCCTGCGGCCGCTCTTTCCCAAAGGCTGGACGCGCGAGACCCAGCTGGTCTCGATACCGATGTCGGTCGACCACGAGCATCCCTACGACGTGCTTGCCATGAACGGCACGAGTGCCGCGCTGATGGTCTCCGACATCCCCTTCCCCGCGCCCGTGGGAGCCGTGCGCATCGGCCAGGACGCGGAGGGCAACTTCCTCGTCAACCCCGACGAGGTATGGCTGCTCGAGTCGCCGCTCGACCTCGTGGTCGCCGGCACCGAGGAGGCCATCCTGATGGTCGAGGCAGGCGCCAGCGAGATCACCGAGGCCGAGATCCTCGACGCTCTCGACATCGCTCACGCCGAGATCAAGCGGCTCTGCGAGGCGCAGCACGAGCTGCGCAAGCAGGCAGGTAAGGAGAAGATCGAGGTCACGCCGCCGCAGGTCGACGCGGCCCTCCTGCGCGAGGTGCAGGAGCGCTTCGGCCCCGCGCTCGAGGAGGCCACCCAGGTAGCCGACAAGCTCGAGCGCCAGGACGCGACCAATCGGGTCGAGGAGGAGACCATCGAGGCCCTCTCCGGCGATCCCGAGGCCGACCCGGAGGCGTACAGGGAGCGCCGCGCGGCGGTTCAGCTCGCGTTCGACCGGCTGGAGAAGGACATCATCCGCCGGCGGATCGCCGTCGAGAAGAAGCGTCCCGACGGCCGGGCGGCCGACGAGATCCGCGACATCTGGATCGAGGTGCATCCCGCGCCGCGCACGCACGGCTCGGCGATCTTCACCCGCGGCCAGACCCAGGCCTTCTCCGTCGTCGCGCTCGGCACGACGCGCGAGGAGATGCGCCTCGACACGCTGGGCCTCCTGGAGGCCAAGCACTACTTCCACCACTACAACTTCCCGCCCTTCTCGGTGGGCGAGGCCGGCTTCATGCGCGGCCCGAAGCGGCGCGACATCGGCCACGGGGCGCTTGCCGAGCGGGCGCTCGTGCCCGTCGTGCCGAAGATCGACGAGTTCCCCTACACGATCCGCGTGGTCTCGGACATCCTCGAGTCCAACGGGTCGTCGTCGATGGCCTCGGTGTGCGGCTCGACGCTCTCGCTGATGGACGCCGGCGTGCCGATCAAGACGCCGGTGGCGGGCGTGGCGATGGGGCTCGTCAAGGAGGGCGACGACTACATCGTCCTGACCGACATCGCGGGCATGGAGGACCACCTCGGCGACATGGACTTCAAGGTCGCCGGCACCTCCGACGGCATCACCGCCCTGCAGATGGACATCAAGATCGCGGGTGTGACCTTCGACATCCTGCGCGACGCGCTCGCCCAGGCGCGGGACGCGCGCATGACGATCCTCGGCAAGATGCGCGACGCGATCGCGGAGCCGCGAGCCGAGCTGTCGCCGTTCGCGCCTCGGATCTCGCAGATCCAGATCGACACCGAGAAGATCGGGGCGGTCATCGGCAAGGGCGGCGAGACGATCCGGGCGCTGTCCGAGGAATACGACGCCCAGATCGACATCGACGACGACGGCACGGTCCGCATCTACGCCCAGACGGGCGATCAGGGCGACGCGCTCGTCGACCGGATCCGTCAGATGACCAAGGAGGTCGAGGTCGGCGACGAGTTCACCGGCAAGGTGGTGAAGACCACGACCTTCGGCGCCTTCGTCGAGCTGGCGAAGGGCACCGACGGCCTGATTCACATCTCCAACATCGCGCCGGGCAAGCGCCCGAACACGGTCGAGGAGGTCGTGAACCGCGGCGACGAGCTCCACGTCAAGGTGGTCGAGGTCGACCGCGAGCGGGGCCGTATCGGGCTGCGCCTCGTCGACGACCCCGAGATCGAGGGCAAGTCGGCCGAGGAGCTCGCGGCGATGGGCACGGGCGACAAGGGCCCGCGCGGCGACCGCGGCAACGGCCGCGGCAGGCGCGACGGCCGCGGCCGCGACAGGCGGCCGCGCGACCGCGACCGCGACCGGGATCGGGAACGCGAGCGCAGCGAGTGAGCGCTGGGCCGGCGCGACTCAGCACGCTCGACTCGGGCGTGAGGGTCGTCACCGAGGCGATGCCCTCGGTGCGCTCGATCGCGCTCGGGTTCTGGATTCGCGCGGGCTCGCGCGACGAGGGGCATGAGCAGGCGGGCATCTCGCACTTCCTCGAGCACCTGCTGTTCAAGGGGACCGACCGCTTCAGCTCGCGTGAGATAGACGAGGCGTTCGACGCCATGGGGGCGGAGGTCAACGCCGGAACCGGCAAGGAGACGACCTCCGTCTACTCGCGCTTTCTCGACGGCCACCTGGAGAGGGCCTTCGACGTCCTCCAGGACATCGTGCTGCGGCCCGCCTACCCGGACATCGAGTCGGAGCGGCAGGTCGTGATCGAGGAGATCGCCATGTACGAGGACGAGCCCCAGGACAAGGTGCACGACGTGCTGGCCGAGGCGGTCTTCGGCGAGCACCCGCTGGGTCGGCCGATCATCGGACGCGCCGACGTCATCTCCTCGGTGCCCGTGCCCGACATCGCCGCCTGGCACGACGGCCGCTACGTCCCGGGGAACATCGTGGTGGCGGCCGCCGGCAATCTGGAGCACGAACGCATCCTCGAGCTGGTGCAGTCGGCCGTCGGCGAGGCCCGGACGGCTCCGCCGGGGCTCGTCTCGCCGAACGGGCCGGCGCCGGCGTTCCGCTTCTTCAAGAAGGAGACCGAGCAGTACCACATCTGCCTTGGCGGGCCGGGCATCCCGCGGGGCGACGACCGCCGCTTCGCGCTGCGGGTGCTCGACACGATCCTGGGCGGCTCGACCTCCTCGCGGCTCTTCCAGGAGGTGCGCGAGAAGCGCGGCCTCGCCTACGCCGTTTACTCCTACGCCAGCCACTACGCGGACTCCGGACAGGTGGCCGTCTACGTCGGCACCAGGCCGGACAACGTCACGAAGGCGATGGACGTGATCGGCACCGAGCTCCGCCGACTGCACGAGAACGGCGTGACCGAGGAGGAACTGGCGCGGGCGCGGGAGAACGTGAAGGGCCGCACCGTGCTCTCGATGGAGAGCACCCTCACCCGCATGAACCGGCTCGGCAGCTCCGTTCTGATGGGCGTGCCGTTGATGACGGTGGACGAGGTCCTGGCCGCGTTCGACGCGGTGACGCTGGAGGACGTCGCGGCCCTGGGGCGCGAGCTCTACCGGCCGGACGGCATGTCGGCCGCCGGCGTCGGCGCCGAGGAGGGCTCCTTCCGCGCGGCGCTGGGGGCGGTGTCCCCGGCGCTCGCGGCATGATCAACGTCGCGGTCTCCGGCGCCGCCGGGCGCATGGGAGAGACAGTGTGCGGGGCCGTCGACGCTGCCGACGACCTCTCGCTGGTGGGTCGCGCCGATCCCCTGCTCCATACTCCCCTGCACGAGGTGCTGGGCGACGCCGACGTCGTGGTCGATTTCTCGACGCCCGACTCGGCCGTGGAGAACGCCCGCGCCTGCCTCGAGGCCGGCGTGCACTGCGTCATGGGCACCACCGGGGCCGACTTCTCCTCGCTCGAGGGTGTGGGCACCGGCAACCTCTTCGTCGCTCCCAACTTCGCGATCGGGGCGGTCCTGATGATGGAGCTGGCCCAGCGCGCGGCGCCGCACATGCCCGAATGCGAGATCGTCGAGCTCCACCACGACCGGAAGATCGACGCCCCCTCCGGCACGGCGAAGCGCACCGCCGACCTGATCCGGGAGGCGGGCGGCAACGTGCACGAACCGATCCACTCGGTGCGGCTGCCGGGGCTCGTGGCGCACCACGAGGTCGTCTTCGGCGGCCCCGGCCAGACCCTGACGATCCGCCACGACTCGACGGCGCGCGAGTCGTTCATGCCCGGCGTGCTGCTGGCGGTAAGGAAGGTGGCGTCGCTGGAGCATTCGCCGACGGTGGGGCTCGAGCGGCTGCTCTAGACTGCCGGGCCCATGCTTCGGAGCGTAGTGGCCAACAGCGCTGCGGCGGCGCCGCACGCCTCGCGACTGTGTGCCAGCACGTATGGCGGAGACGTCATCTCCGCCACGGGCGTCGGCTGCGGGAAGGCACGCCGGGTGGTGCGGACCTGGGGGCGCCGCTAGCGAGACGCCGCTAGCCGGTAGCGGGCATCGCCGAGCGCGACCCGGTCACCCGGGTGGACCTCCATCGGCTCGAGGACTCGCATGCCGTTCACGCGCGTGCCGTTGCGCGAGCCGACGTCGCGCAGCAGCCAACGCTCGCCCTCGCGCCGCAGCTCGGCGTGATGCCGCGACACAGTCGCGTGCGGAAGCACGCAGTCGCAGTCCTTCGCGCGTCCGATCGTGACGCTCGCGGTCGTGGCCGACGGCAGGGCGACATCCGCTCCTCGAGCGACCGCTCCCGAAGGACCCGCGCGAACCGATCCCGTTCCGACGCCGACGGCCGGAGTGGGAGTGGGGCGGGCGCGTCGGTGGCCTCGGCGGGATTGTCGCGCCCCGGGGATGAAATTCGTATCGATCGCGCCCGATCCCCCATGCGGCGGCCTAGCGTGAGGCATGACCCCGCGCCGGGCCCAGCTCGCCTTCTCTGCAGCCCTTCTGGCCTCCGTCGTAGCCGTCGCAGCTCCCGCAAGCACGCTTGGGCACCCCAGTTCGGTCAAGACGGTTCGGCGCCACAAGGCGGAGGATTCGGTGGCGCACAGTCCCGCCGAGGAGCGGCAGCTCGCGCGGAGCACCCTCGCCGCCACCGCGCCCGACGCCCGGGCGGCGGAGGCCGCGGCCGCCGGGCCCGAAGGGGACGTGGGCCAGTGGGGTCCATTGGTGGACTGGCCGGTGGTCGGGGTGCACGTGGCCCTGCTCGAGAACGGGAAGGTCCTCGCGTACGACTCGGTGGGAGACAACGCAACCGAGACCTACCCGGTGCACGACCACACCCGCGCGACCGTATGGGATCCAGCGACCGGCACGCAGACGCCGGTGTGGGTGACCACGGGCTACAACGTCTTCTGCAGCGGCCTGGCCCATCTCGAGGACGGCTCCATATTCCTCGCGGGCGGGAACAAGAACGCCCAGCTCCAGGGGATCGTTCAGACGCACATCTTCGACTCGGACACCAACACCTGGAGCCTGGGGCCGAACATGGCGGCCGGGCGCTGGTACCCGAGCGTCACGCCCTTGAACAACGGCGAGATGCTGATCACCGAGGGCGGGCCGGACATGCCGGAGGTGCGCAAGACCGACGGCAGCCTGCGGGCCCTCAACACAGCTTCGCTCAATCTGCCTTTGTACCCGTGGATGGACGTGGCCCCGGACGGCCGCGCCTTCTACTCGGGTCCCGACCAGACAATGCGAAGCCTCAACCCTGCGGGCGGTGGTTCCTGGCAGGCCTTCGGCCAGCGCGACTCGCTCGACCGCAACTACGGGAGCCGCGCGCTCTATGACGTGGGCAAGATCCTGGTCGCCGGTGGTGGATCCTCGAGCAAGGACGCCCGGGTGATCAATTTGAACGGGGCGACGCCGCAGGTGTCGGCCACGGCGCCGATGGCGTTCGGCCGCCGTCAGCACAACCTCACCGTGCTCGCGGACGGCACCGTGCTCGCCACCGGCGGCAACTCGTCCGGGGCCTCGCTGGTGGACCTGAACAACGGCGTCTACTCGGCGGAGCTGTGGAATCCGGCGACCGGCACCTGGACGACGCTGGCGGCCGAACAGGCGACGCGGCAGTACCACTCGACCGCGCTGCTCCTGCCCGACGGACGTGTGCTCTCCTCGGGCGGCGGTATCTGCGGCACCTGCGATCAGGTCGGCTACCTGGCGAAGAACGCCCAAGTGTTCACGCCGCCGTACCTGTTCAAGAAGGACGGCTCCGGCCAGCTCGCGCCGCGCCCGGCGATTGCTGGGGCCCCCGCGCGCGTCGCGTATGGGGCGGGTTTTCAAATCGATACGCCCGACGCTGCCGCGATCCGCAAGGTGGGGCTCCTCCGGCTCGGCGCCGTCACACACTCCGTCAACATGGAGCAGCGCTACGTGCCGCTTACCTTCACCGCCGGAGCGGGCGGGCTGGCGGCGACCGCGCCCGCCAACGCGAACGTCGCCCCGCCCGGCGTCTACATGCTGTTCATCGTGGACGCGAGCGGCGTACCGTCGGTAGCGAAGATGGTCACGGTGGCCAGCGACACATCTCCCCCGACCGCGCCCACTGGGCTTACGGCGGCACCGGGCGGCACCGGCCGGTTGGATCTCGGCTGGACGGCGTCGACCGACGATGTCGGGGTGACCGGTTACCGCGTGGAGCGCTGTCAGGGTCCGGGATGCACGACCTTTGCCGAGGTAGCCGCACCCACGGCGACGACGTACAGCGATGCTGGTCTGTCGCCGTCGACCACCTACCGGTATCGGGTTCGGGCGGTGGATCCGTCCGACAACCGCAGCGGCTACTCGGGCATCGCCGAGGCCACTACCGACGCGCCGCCGACGAACCAGCCGCCCGCCGTCAGCATCACGTCGCCGTCAGAGGGCGCGTCATTTGCCTGGCACTCCGACATCACCATCAACGCGTCCGCGAGCGACGCCGACGGCACCGTCCAGAAGGTTGAGTTCTTCCGGGCCGACGGCACGGTGAAACTCGGCGAGGATACAAGCGCCCCGTACTCGTTCCGCTGGCGGAAAGCCGCGTCTGGAAGTGACACGTTGAGGGCTAAGGCAACGGACAACGCCGGCGCAGGCGGCATCAGCGCACCCATCCACATCACAGTCCGCCCCAGACGCTGAGGGTCCCGCGGATGGCGGGCGCGGCAAGCCGCTTGCCTAGGATTCGTGGTAATGGAGTCGGGATCGCGCGCTCGCGGCTGGATCCGGCTGCCGGTGAGCGCTTCGTGTCGCTGCGCCGACCGCTCGGCGTGACCAGCTTCGGGATGAACCAGCTGGTGCTCGAGCCCGGCCAGCGCGGTCGTATCCCCCCCACCCGCGGCAGGAGGAGGTTTACCTCGTGCTCGAGGGCAGGCTGACGCTCCTCGTCGAGCGCGAGGAGCACGTGCTCGGCCCCGCGAGCTCGTCCGGGTCGCGCCAGACCTGCGTCGCCAGCTCGTTAGTCGGGGTCCCGATCGTGTGGTCCTGCTCGCGCTGGGCGGCGCCGGGGAGCACATCGGCCGCGACGCCGAGGCATTCGCCTCCTGGGACGACGAGCGCGGCGTGCCGCCGCAGGAGGTGGCCCTGCCCGAGGACCTGCCGCCGGCGGCCGGGTCCGGTTAGGTCCTCGGCCGGGGCAGCGACTTCTCGAACCAGTGGTTGGCGTACGGGTCGTCGTTGTAGCGGGCGATCTCCCGGTAGCCGTTCGCACGGTACATCGCCTTCGCTTCATCGAGCGAGCGATTGGTGTAGAGGCGCACGCGCCGATGTCCGAGAGCGACCGCTTGGTCCTCGAGGGCTTCGAGGAGCCGGGCGCCGATCCCGAGGCCGCGGTGGGAACGGTCGACCCACATCCGCATGATCTCGCCGACCCCGGGCCGCAGCGTCTTCAGCGCCCCGCATCCGGCCGGCTGCCCGCCCGAGCGGGCGAGGAGGAACGCCCCTGACGGTGGAACCAGGTCCGCCGCGTCGGCGGGCAGTGTCCGGCCCGGATCGAACGGCTCCTCGAAGCGCTCGGCGAGCTCGTCGAAATAGTGTGCGAGGCACCACCCGGCGTCGGCCGACGAGGGGTCCTCGAGGGAGATCTCGACCATCGAGATCGCAAGCAGGTGCTTGACCTCGGCCTGGGCGTGCAGCAGCCGTACGCGCTGCTCGGATGTGAGCGGCGCCAGGGCCGACGCCGCGAGCTCGTCGGACCTGCGGCCGAGCTCGCGCAGCTCGGACCGTCCGGAGGGCGTAAGGCGGAGAAGAGCGGTGCGCCGGTCGGCGGGGGGCCGGCCCTCGTCGACCAAGCCGTCCCGCTGAAGGGAGCCGACGATGCGCGAGAGGTGGCCGGAGTCGAGACCAAGCCGCGAGCGCAGCTCGGCCGGGGTCGCCCCGTCCGGGCCGATCTCGAACAGCACTCTGCACTCCCCGAGCGGGCGCCGACCGAGGTAGGGGTCGCTCAGGGCCCCGACCTGCCGGGTCACCAGCCGGTTGAAGCCGCGGACGCGCGCGACGTCCGCGGCGTCAGGCCGCCCGGAGCCCCGGGCGCTCGGTGCGCTTTGCATAGTCGAGGGCGACCGCGATGAAGGCCTTGCCGGCCGGCGTCTGGCGACGCGCCACGCGCCAGACCAGCGCGATCGGCCAAGTCAGCCGATCGGGGCCGATCGCCCGCAACTCGATCGGAGGCCCGGGGTGCTCGGCCACCGAGCGGGGCATCACCGCCACCCCCAGGCCCTTGCTCGCCAGGGCTCGCACAGCCGCCATCTCCGTGCACACGAACGCGTTGCGGGGTTCGAGCCCGCGCTCGGCCATCGTCCTCTCCCAGGCGACGGCGCAGCGCCGAGTTGTCACGGTAGGCGATCAGGTCCTCCGCGGCGAGCTCCTCGAAGGTGATCCGCTCCCGCGAACAGCACGGATGGTCCGTGGGCAGCGCGACGACGATCTCCTCCTCCCACAGCAGCGTGGCCGCGAACTCGTCACCCAGCGCGCGGGGGTCGAGCGCCGCGAACGCGCAGTCCAGCTCGTCGGCGCGCAGCGCCGCCACCACGTCGTCCTGCGTGGACTCGGTCATGTGGATCGCCACGCCGGGATGTGCGACCCGGAACTCTGCCAGCAGCCCGAAGAGGTCGAACGGACCGGTCGGATACACGCCTCCGATCCGCAGCTCCCCGCTCAACAGGCCGGAGATCTCCTCCAGTTCGCTGTGCATGCCGTCCACCTCGGCCAGCACCCGGTTCGCGTAACCGAGAATCACCTGGCCCGCGGGTGTGAGCCCGACGCTGCGGCTCGTGCGGCGGAACACCTCGACCCCCAGCTCCTCCTCGAGGCGGCGGATCTGCTGCGAGACCGCGGACTGGCTGAGGAACAGCTGCTCGCCGGCCTTCGTGAGCGAGCGGTGGTGGGCGACGGCGACGATCGTGCGCAGGTGGCGGAGCTCCATCGCGGCATGGTCCCATCCTGCAGCCAGAAGTCCAAGTAATCCTCCTGCTGGCAGCCATGACGCGGCGTAATGGATGCGGCGATCCGCGCCACTGTCCAACCTTCGGTCCCCTGAGGCGTTTCAACGGTTGACGCTGCGTCCCGGGGGAGAGGAGGTCCCATGCGTCCAGGCAGAACGGTCGGCTCGATCATCGCCGGACTCACGCTGGCCGTCGGCATCGGGGGGACCGCGCTTGCGGCTCCCTATAACTTGGGCCCCGACGTCAATGTGTCGGTGCCGTCCACGTTGACCGGGTGTCCGTTCGGGGCCTCGCCCGACTTCGCCGAGGCCTACGACAACACCGAGGTGGAGCCACAGGTGGCCGTCGACCCGACGAACCCGGGCGAGATTACCGGCGCCTCCCAGCAGGACCGCTGGCCGGACGGCGGCGCCCGGGGGCTGACGTCGTGGATGTCGACCAATGGTGCCGCGAGCTGGTCGAAGCTGCCCGACGTCGCTTGGAGCGCCTGCCAGGGCGGGCCGGAGCGGTTCGGGCGCGTTACCGATCCCTGGGTCTCCTACGACGCCGGCGGGAACCTGTACTTCATCGGGCAACCGATCGACTCGGCGGCGCTCGGGATCTCGGCGATCTCCGTGACCACGTGGAACGGCACCGGCTGGCGGGCGCCACAGATCCTGATCGAGGACGTGGGCGATCGCGGGATCTCGAACGACAAGGTCTCGGTCACCGGGGATCCGACCCGCGCGGGCTATGCCTACGCGACCTGGCTGCGCTTCTCCCATCCGGCCGGGGGGCGCAACAGCGAGAACGCGGATCTGCACTCGTTCGCGTTCCGCGGCGAGCCGATGATCTCTCGTACCACCAATGCGGGCCAGACCTGGTCGACGCCGGAGCCCATGCGGCAGTCCAACTCGTACTTCCAGGGCAACCAGATTGCGGTCGCGCCGGACGGAACGCTCTACAACGTGACCGCCAACTTGTTCACCGGAGCGGGCCGGGGCCCCAACGGCGTCTACATGGGCGTGATGCGCTCGAACGACGCCGGCCTCCACTGGTCGGCGCCGGCGCGGCTCGCACCGATCCGAACGGCGCAGCTGTTCGTCCCGGACGACAACTTCCCGATCCGGGCCGAGGACTACCTGCCCGACATCGCGATCGATCCCACGAACGGCGACATCTACGTCGTCTGGTCGGACGGTCTGGGCACGCCGATCAACCGGGTCGTGATGTCCAAGTCGACCGACGGCGGGCGCCACTGGAGCGGCCCGACGGTGGTGTCGACGGGCGGTCCGACCGTCCAGGCCTACAACCACTCGATCGAGGTGACGGCGGACGACACGGTCGTCCTGACCTACTACGACGACCGCAACAACGTGCTGGGCGACGGCATCGCGACGACCGACGTGTGGCTGCGCCACTCGCACAACGGGGGCGCCACTTGGGAGCCGGAGCAGCATCTCCACGGTCCGTTCGACCAGTACAGCGCGCCTATCTCGTACTTCGCGCCCGGTGACCCGCGCGGGTTGTTCCTCGGGGACTACATGGGGCTCGAGACGATCGCGGGGGACGACGTGATCAACTTCTTCACGTCGACGATCAGCGACGGGGCCGACGTGCACGCCATCCGGGCGAACCACCCGTAGAAGTTCAGACGAGCGGGGCGGCCTATGGGCCGCCCCGCGAGCCGGGCCATCAGACGGCCGTTTTGCGGCCGTTTCCCCGCAGCGACCTTGGCACGACGAAGCGGATTCCGGAGCGCTCGTCGTCGATCGAACACGTCTTGTTGTCGATGAGGCCGAGCCGCTTTGCGTGAGGCACGAGCGCCATCTGGTTGAGGTAGCGCTCGTGTCCCCGCTTTCGGGTAATCATCCACAGATAGCCCGTGTCGCGGAGGCGGGCCCTGTAGCGAACGAGCGCCTCCTTGGCCTCCTCCTCGGACTCGACCAGCACGATCGCGCCGTCCAGCTCACCGGAGCGAACCAGCCCGCGCCCGAGCGCCTCCTTGACGTCGCGCCGCAGGCCGGGGCCCACGTCGCCGGCGATCTCCACGCGCTGAGCGGGCACGACGCCGAGCTTCTCGACCGTCGTCCGGTGGCTGTAATCGCGCTCCGTCCGCATCTTGCGGCAAGGAATTCTGCCATTTGCAGCGGCTGTTCCGGAAGGCCTACGCGCGCGGTAAGGTGCCCCGAGGCGAACCGAGGAGAGTGAAGTGGGCTTCATCGGCGGCATCCTCACAGCGATGGTCACGCCGTTCGACCGCGACGGAGCGCTCGACCAGGACGCCAGCGTGCGTCTCATGCATCACCTGCTCGAGAACGGCTCGGACGGGCTCGTGCTGGCCGGGAGCACCGGCGAGGGCGCGACCATGACCGACGACGAGAAGGCCCGCCTCTGGGAGCTGGGGGTCGCCGAGTGCGGCGACGCCCCGGTCATCGCCGGCACCGGCACCTATGACACGCACCACACGATCGAGCTCACGCGCCGTGCCGCCGCCATCGGCGTGGACGCGGTGCTGGTCGTCACCCCGTACTACGTCAGGCCCAATCGACGCGGCATCAAGGCCCACTACGAGGCGGTCGCCGCCGCCACCGACAAGCCGATCGTGGCCTACAACATCCCCAGCCGCACGGCGACGGACATGCCGAACGACCTGCTCGCCGAGCTCGCCCGGATCGACAACGTCGTCGCTGTCAAGCAGGCCCGCTACGAGGACCTGGCGCCGATCGAGGGCATGGACCTGCTCGCGGGCAACGACGACATCCTCGCCAAGGTGATGGACCTCGGCGGGGCGGGCGGCATCCTCGTCGCCTCGCACCTCGTGGGGCGCGAGATGGGCCGGATCGTCGACGAGCCGGAGCGCCGGCACGAGATCGAGGACGGGCTGCGCGATCTCTACAAGGCCCTCACCGTCACCACCAACCCGATCCCGGTCAAGGCGGCGCTGAACCTCGCCGGTCACGACGTGGGCGGCCTGCGGCTGCCGCTGGTCGAGGCGGACGAGGCGGAGACGACGGTAATCCGCGAGGCGCTCGAGCGCCACGACCTCCTCGCCAGGGTGTGAGCCCCGGGACCCTACGGGTCCTGCCTCTCGGCGGGCTCGGGGAGATCGGCAAGAACATGACGGTCGTGGAGTACGACGGCCGCATCGTGGTCGTCGACACAGGGCTTATGTTCCCCGCGCCCGACCAGCTTGGAATCGATCTCGTGCTGCCCGACTTCACCTACCTGCGCGAACGGGCGGAGGCGGTGGAGGCGATCGTGCTCACGCACGCGCACGAGGATCACGTCGGCGCGCTCCCGTTCGTGCTGCGCCAGCTCGGCCGCGACCCCACCATCTACGGCGGTCCCCTCACCGCTGCGATAGTGCGATCGAAGCTCGACGAGCATCGCCTACGCGACGTGCCGGTGGAGGACGTGCTCGCCACCCAGGCCTTCCAGGCGGGCCCGTTCTCTGTCGAGATGGTGAAGATGGCCCACTCGATCCCTGACGCGTTCGCCGTGGCGCTCCGCTGCGAGCTCGGCACAACGCTGGTGACCGGCGACTACAAGTTCGACCAGACACCCGTCGACGGCGTGCCGGCGGATGTTTCGCGGCTCGCCGAGCTCGGCCGGGAGGGGCTCCTCCTCCTCTGCGGCGATTCAACGAACGCCGACCGGCCGGGCATGTCGCCGTCCGAGTCGAGCGTGGGGCCGAAGCTCGAGGAGGTCTTCTCGCGCTGCCCGGGCCGCGTGGTCGTCACCTGCTTCGCGTCGAACATCCACCGCGTGCAGCAGGTCGTCGACGCCGCCGCCTCACTCGGACGCAAGGTGTCGCTGGTCGGCCGCTCGATGCGCAAGAACGTGAACATCGGGCGCATGCTGGGCCACATCGACATCCCCGAGGGGATGCTCGTGGGGCCGAAGGAGATCGAGGACTTTCCGGACCACCGCCTGGTCGTCCTCTCGACGGGCAGCCAGGGCGAACCCCTCTCCGCCCTCCGGCGCATGGCTCACGGCGACCATCCGAACGTGGAGCTGCACGACGGCGACACCGTGATCTTCTCCGCCACCCCGATCCCGGGCAACGAGCGCGCGGTGAACGAGACGATCGACCGCATCTACCGCCTGGGGGCGAGCGTGATCACCCCGCGCGACGTCCCGGTCCACGCCTCCGGGCACGGATACGCGGAGGAGCTGAAGCTGATGCTCAACCTGACCCGGCCGCGCTATGTGCTGCCCGTACACGGCGACCACCGGCGCCTGCGGCTGCACGGCGAGCTGGCGGAGGCCGTGGGGGTACCACCCGCGGCGATCTTCCGCGGCGAGAACGGCCTCCCACTCGACATCGACGCGGAGGGCGCCCGCTTCGGCGCGCGCGAGCAGGCCGGCATGATCTTCGTGGACGGGGTGGACGTGGGCGACATCGAGGACGTGGCCCTGCGCGACCGGCGCATGCTGTCGGCGGACGGGATCTTTATCGTCGTGGCCACGATCTCGGAGCAGGACGGCCGCTCCGTCGTTCCCCCCGAGATCATCTTCCGGGGCGTGCCTTTCGTCACCGAGAGCGACGGCTTCGTGGAGGAGCTGCGCGCCGCCGTTGACGACTCGCTGGCCCGCTCGGCAGAGGAAGAGATCCGGGAGATCGACCTGCTCCAGGACCACCTCCACGACGACCTGGCGGAGTTCGTCTACGAGCGCCTTCGGCGGAGGCCGATGGTGCTGCCGGTGGTGGTCGAGGTCTGAGCCGCCCCTGCTAGGCGGCGGCCAGCTCGACGGGGCGAACACACGTCCCGAGGTCGCCCGCGATCTTGATCGTCGCCCTGCGGAAGACCTCGAGTCCGTCGCCGTGGACGCGGTCGCGGTGCCAGAAGATCGCGATCTGGCGCTCGGGGACGACTTCCTCGAGGCCGATCGCCTGCGTTCTCGCGTCCCGAGGCTCGATGGCCAGACGTGGAACGATCGCGACCCCAGGCCGGCAGCGACGAACGCCCGGAGAGTGGCCTCGTTGCCGGCACGCGCGGCCACGTTCGGCGCGAAGCCCTGCGCCGTGAACCACATCTCCAGGGCGGCCGAGGAACGCGCCCCGTCGAGGACGACGAGCGGTGCCTGCGCGAGCGACTCGAGGGTTGGAGGCTCCATTCGCTCGGCCCAGTCGGAGCTCTCCGACACCAGCAGCACGCAGGGATCCCGAAGGATCGTGCGCGACTCGAAGGGCCCCGCGGCGACCGGCAGGTCGGCGAAGGCGACGTCGACCTCGCCCTGCGCGACGAGTTCGGACAGCGCGGTGTCGGTGGCCGACTCGGCGGGTTCGACTCGCAGGTCGGGCGCTTTCGCGGCAATCTCCCGCAGGACGCCCGGCAGCAGGCCGGTGGCCACGGAGGGGAATACACCGACCCGGAGCGCCTTTCGGCGATCGGCGTGAGATGTGAGGTCGGCGCGCGCAGCCCGGACACGCGAGAGGATCTCCTCAGCGTGCTCGACCAGCACCTTGCCCACCGGGGTCACCTCGATCTCCTTCGATCCTCCGTGCGGTCGACCAGGCGCGTCCCGACGAGGCGCTCGAGCTGGACTATCCGCTGGCTGACGGCGGATTGGACGTAGCCGAGGCTGTCCGCCGCACCCCGGAACGAGCCCTCCCGTTCGATGGCGGCAAGCGCCGCCAGGTGACGAAGCTCCACGCCGAACCAGCCTTCTTTCTTGTTCATAACCTTCGTCGACGGAGGGCCGGCCGTCTTTATTCCGCTCAGCGCCGACGTAGGACGTGGGAGTCGCTGCGCCGGATGTTCTCCGCCTGCGCGAGCAGATCCTCGAGATCGTCGTGGACGGTGATGTAGCGGCCGGACAGTTCATCCGCCTCACCCGAGGCCAGGCGCACCACCAGGTCGCAGACGCGGTCCGGCTCGACGGCGAGTCCCCGCTCGACCTGCCTGCGCACCCAGGCGTGGACGCTCGCCTCCGCGGAGCCGTCGGCAGCCTTGCCGTTCAGCGAGAGCTCGGTCAGGCCCACTCGCACCAGTCCAGGGTGAATCGCGAACGCCGCGATGCCGTGTCGACGGGTCTCCGCGGCAAGGTTCTCCGTGAGCTTGATCACCGCTGCCTTGGCGACCGAGTACTGCGAGACGAGCGGCCAGCGATATGCGCCCGCGTCGCTGGCCAGGTTGATGATCCGCCCCCGCTCGCGTTCGACCATGCCGGGCAGGACGGCGTGTACGCAGTTGAACGTTCCCCGCAGGTTGATCTCCACCGCACGCCACCAGGCGTCGGGGTCGCTGTCCCACATCACCCCAATTGGTCCGCCCACCCCCGCGTTGTTCACGAGCAGGCCGATCTCACCCAGGGTGCGAGCCTCCCCCACGGCCCGCGTCACCTCGGCTGGGCGAGCAACGTCGGCCACGATGGGAATGGCCGTTCCGCCGCCACGGGCGATGTCCCGAACGGTTTGCTCGAGCTCCGACCCGGTTCGCGACACGGCCGCAACCGCATAGCCGCCGGCCGCCAGCTCGCGCGCCACGGCGCGGCCGATTCCGCGTCCACCGCCGGTCACGACGGCGACCGTCATCTGAGCACCCCGAGTTTCAGCCTGCCGCTCGGATCCATGTAGGGGTAGACGAGCAGAACGTGCCGATACTTCCCGGTGTTCGGGTCGATGAGGGAGACCCGCGCTAGCCGGTGCCTATCTCCCGCCGCACGCGGGGAGCGTCGTTACCAGCTGCTCCCGCGACGGTCCGGCCTGACCGGAGACCTTGCAGAAGGCGTAGCGGCCGCTCTCGAAGTCGACGAGAGTCCGGTACTGATGGCCGATCACCCCGCCGGTGCTCGCCTCGCCGCGCCCGAACTCGGACGTCACCGCGACGCACGAATAGCGGCCGGTGCGGCGCGAGAGGTCCCTGTCGGCGCCGACGCCCTCGACGGTGCGCGGGAACGGCTCGCATACCGCGCGCAGGATCGGTCCGTCGAGCTCGCCCCGGCGGACACGCCGGCGCGAATCGGCCAGGACCGCGCGGGACAGCTCCTCCATCAGACCAGCGCGGGCAGCCAGGCGCTCCTCGTCGCCGGCGCCGGCCGGCGCGACCGAGTCTGAGCGCCTGAATCGGGGTCGCTGCTCAGCCTCGAGCTTCCGGATGCGGTGAGCGCGGAACTCGGCCCGCTCGCGCTGAAGGGAGCTGGCGCGCTCCTGCTTCGATTCGAGGATCCCCGGCGCGACCGCGACGCCGATCGCGATCGCGGCGACGAGCACAACGGCGGCGGCGATCCGCCCTCCGCGGCACACCTTGCGCCAAAGCCAGCCGGGCAGCTGGGGAAGGCCGGGTAGCGGCTCGTAGCGCTCGGGCTTGGTGGACTTCTGATGGGTCGACGGAACCCCTGGAGTATGGCTCGGCTCAGATCAAGCACAAGCACCGATGACTTGGGGTGAGCGTAAGCTCAGCTAACGATGCTCGACGTGCGGCGATTGAGGCTCCTCAGCGAGCTGGCCCGGCGCAGCACGATTGCCGAGGTCGCGCGAGTCGTCGGCTATACGCCCTCGGCGGTGTCCCAGTCGCTCATGCAGCTCGAGCGCGAGGTTGGGGTGGCGCTCCTCGAGCGGGATGGACGGCGGGTCCGGCTGACTCCGGCCGCGCGAGGGCTCGTCGCGCGCGCCGACCGCGTTCTGGCGGAGCTCGACGCCGCCGAGGCCGAGCTCGCCGCCGAGCACCAGGCCGTGCGCGGGGAGATCGTGATCGGCGCGTTTCCCAGCGCCGCCGTCGGGCTGCTCGTCCCCGCCATCGTCGAGCTGTCCGGAAGACACCCCGAGCTGGTCTGCACGGTCCGTGAGCACGAGCCCGAGGATGGCATCCCCCTGTTGCGCTCGGGCGAGCTCGATCTGCTCGTGTCCGAAAGCTACGACGCCGTCGAGCCGGCGCCCACCGGCGGGCTCGAGTCGCATTTGCTCTTGACCGAACCGCTCCTGCTCGTTTTGCCGAAGGAGGATCCCGCGTCCGAACCGGTCGCCCTTGCAAGCCTCAGCGAGGCGTCCTGGATCGCCGGTTTCGCGGGCACGCAGTTCGACGCCGTGCTGGACCACAGCTGCCGTTCGGCCGGTTTCACGCCGCGCGTCGTGCATCGCGCCGACGATGCCACTCTTCTTCAGAGCCTGGTCGCATCGGGTTTCGGGGTCGGCCTGCTTCCCGCCCTAGCCTGCTTCGGGTCGGAGACGGTCCGCTACGCGGAGGTCTCACCGCCTCCGCCACGCCGCCACGTGAGCGCCCTCGTCCGGCGCGGCGCCGCGCGCCGCCCCGCGCTCGCGGCCGCGCTCGATGCGCTGCGGCGCCGCTCGCACAACGCGCGATAGCCCTCGAATGGAATAAACGCGGCGGCGGGCCGTCGAGCCGAGGAGATAGCCATGGAGAACCAATCGACCTTCAACGAGACCCCGGTCCGTCCCGATTCCTCGGCGCCGATCGCGCTTTTGGAGCTGATGCGCGGGGGCCGGGTGGCACAGTCGACCAACGTGGCGGCGCGGCTCGGCGTCGCCGACCAGCTTGCGGAGGGGCCGCGCACGGCCGCCGAGACGCCCCGTCCGTTGGCGCGCACCCCAGGGCACTCCACCGCCTGCTCCGGCTGCTTGCGGACTTCGGCGTCTTCGAGGAGCTCGACGGAGGCCGCTTCGCACTCACGCCGCTGAGCGAGCTCCTGCGCCGCGACGAGGAAGGTTCGATGCGCGGGCTGGTGATGATGCTCGAGTCCCCGTTCATCCGCCAAGCGTGGACCAGCCTGATCGAGGCCGTCAGCAGCGGCGACGCCGCGTTCGACCACGCCCACGGACAGCATTTGTTCGACTACCTCCGCGAGCATCCGAACGACGCAGCCGTGTTCGATCAGGCGATGGTCGGGGCCTCGCGGCAGCTGGTCGCCTCGATCCTCGACGTCTACGACTTCGCCGGCTACCGCACGATCGTCGACGTCGGCGGCGGCAACGGGGCGCTGCTCGCGGCGATCCTGGGCCGCAACCCGGGTGCACGCGGAATCCTGTACGAGCTGCCCGACGTGGCGGCGCGAGCCGGCGGCCTGCTGGCCGCATCCGGCGTGGCGGACCGCTGTGAGGTGATCGAGGGCGACTTCTTCGAGTTCGTCCCGCGCGGCGGCGACGCGTACGTGCTCACGCAGATCATCCACGACTGGGACGACGCCGCGGCGCTCCGGATCCTGGAGAACTGCCGTGCGGCTATGGGCGATGACGCCCGCCTTCTTCTCGGTGAGGCCGTGCTCCCGGAGGGGACCGAGCCGTCGCTCGCCAAGCTCATCGACATCGAGATGCTCGTCATCGGTGGCCAGGAGCGCACCGAGGCCGAGTACCGGGAGCTGCTCGAGCGAGCCAGGCTAAGGCTGACCCGGGTTGTCCCGAGCGCCGGACCGCACAGCGTGGTCGAGGCCGTGCCGGTCGCTTAGCCCGAGGTCACGGTCCCCCGCGACGCGCACACAACTTCGCCCGCGAAGGCGTTGGCGGCATCGGCGGCGTAGACGATCGTTGCGACCCTGCCGTCGGTCGCCGCTACGACGGCGGTGCCGGTCACCGACGTCTCCGGGCCGGTCAGGCTGACGTTGGATCCCGGCGCGAGCGCGAGGTTGCTGCCGTGGGCCGCCCCGTTCATCGCGGCGTTACGGAGGAATCCCAGGTTTGTCGCGGGGGCGCCGGCAAGGCCGTCGACCTGCAGGATCGGGTCCCCGATGCCAGAGCAGCCCGCTCTGATGACGAACGTGTCGCCGCGGAAGATCTCGGTTGCGGCGGTGCCCTGAGGCTGCTTGGCGAAGAACTTCTTCACCGTGAAGCCGCCCACGGAGCCGGCGGTCCCGGCGGTCCCGGCGGTCCCGGCGGTCGCCGCGGAGTTCGCGGACGTGGCGGTGTCCGCGCTGGTGGCGCTCGGCACCTTGCCCAGCCGCGACTCGTTGATGTCGTTCCCGGTCAGCGTGTTCAGAGCCACGTCGCGTCCCTGCACCGTGCTGTTCCGGATGTCGAGGCCACGGACCTCGTTGTTGCGCAGGTCCTTCGTGCGGATGTCGTTGTTGCGCAGGTCGCCGCTCCGGACGTCGTTGTTCTTGATCTCCCGGCTGTCGATCGAGCCGGTGGCGACGCCGTAGGCGACTCCGCTCAGCGATACGAACAGGGCGATCATGGCGATGACCAGGGCAGGCGATGGACGCCGGCGCAGGATCGACTTCACGGTGAGGTCCTCCGAGATGATCCGGGTTCGAGGGTCAGAACACGCTAGCGGCGCGATCGGAGCGCGCGCTGCCGCGGGGCGAGCGGCGGCTCCGGCGCCGGGGCGCTCGCGGCGGGCAGCGTGACGACGAAGCGGGCGCCGCCGCCCCCGGCATCGAGCAGCTCCACCCGACCGCCGTGCGCGTCCACCACGGCGCGGACGATCGCCAGCCCGAGGCCACTGCCCCGACGCGTTCCATCCCCGCCCGCGCGAGCGAAGCGCTCGAAGACCCGCTCCCGCATGTCCCGCGGCACCCCCGGACCGCGGTCGGCCACCTCGAGCACCGCCGAGGAGCCGTCACGGCGCACGGAAACGGTCACCGGTGTTCCCGCCGGAGTGTGGATGAGCGCGTTCTCGACGAGGTTCCCGGCGAGCCGGTGCAGGTCGTCGGCCACACCGGTCACCGTCACGGGGTCGGGCGCGTCCAGCGATATCGGGTGGTCCTCGGACAGGGCTCCCGCCTCCGCCGCCGCCTCGCGCGCGATCGCTGCCAGGTCGACGGGCGCCATGGTCGCCTCGCGGCCGGCGTCGGCGCGGGCGAGCAGCAGCAGATCCGCCACAAGACGCCGCATCCGCCGCGAGGAGCGCAGGGCCGAGGCGGCCATCTCCTGCGGCTCGCCCTGGAGCTCGGCCTCGAGCAGCTCGAGGTTGGCGAGGATGCTGGTGAGCGGAGTGCGCAGCTCGTGTGAGGCGTCGGCGACGAACTCCCGCTGACGGGCAAGCGCCGCCTCGCTTTCGTCGTGCGCCTCGCTCAGCTCGCGCAGCATGTCCTCGAAGGTGTGCGCGAGATCGGACACTTCGTCGTTCGCCCGGGGCGCCGGAAGTGTGATGTCCGGATCGCGCGTACGAGCAACCTCGCGCGCGGCGCGGGTGAGACCGGCGATCGGGCGCATGGCGCGCCGGGCGACGAGCAGCCCGCCGAAGAAGGCCAGCAGCGTGCCGCCGAGGACGCCGAAGCCGAGGAAGAGGCGGACGCGGTTGACGGTGCGGTTGACCGTGGCCAGGGGCCTCGCGTATTGGACCCATCCGACTGGCGGCGAGACGGGCTCGCCGAGCTGATTGAACAGCTCCGACTGCTGGGGAAGAACCAGGGCGCGCGAGATGACTCGGTAGCCGGCCGCGTTGGTCAGCCCCTCGGCTCCGGGCTCGGTGAGGGGCGGCAGGCCTCCCGGGTATTTGACTGTGCCGTCCCGCCGCAGCAGCCGCACCTGGGCGCCGCCCGCCTGCGCGCCCTCGAGGGGGGCGGGCGAGACCACGGGACCGGAAAGGCCAACCCGGGGATCAAGACGATTCACGAGGTCGGCCACGGTCGCACGCAATTCGTCGTCGTAGCCCGCCCGGATCCGCTGCTCTGCGACGGCGCCGATGGCGACCGCGAACAAGCACAGGATCACGAAGGTCAGCGCCGCGCTGACGACCGCGAGCTTGACCTTGACCGGCAGCCGGGTCCTCACGGCTCCCTCACCACGTAGCCCGCGCCGCGCACGGTGTGCAGGATGCGCGGCTCGCCGCCCGCCTCGAGCTTGCGGCGCAGGTTGGAGATGAACACGTCCACGGTATTGGTCTCCGCGAAGGGGTCGTAGCCCCAGACCTCGTCGAGCAGCGCCTGGCGCGAGACGACAATGCGCTCGTTGCGCATCAAGTGCTCGAGCAGCTCGAACTCCCGCGCGGTCAGCTCGATCTCGCGGTCGCCGCGGTAGACCTGGCGCGCATCGGGGTTGAGGCGCAGGTCGCCGACCACGATGAAGGCGCTGCCGCGGGGCGGGCGCCGCCGCAGCAGCGCGCGGAGCCGCGCCAGCAGCTCCTCACGCTCGAAGGGCTTCACGAGGTAGTCGTCGGCGCCCGAATCGAGCCCCTCGACTCGCGAGTCGACCGCGTCGCGCGCGGTGAGGATCAGGATCGGCACGTCGCCGTCCTCGCGCAGCCGGCGGCACACCTCCACACCGTCGAGACGCGGGAGGCCGAGGTCGAGAACCACGGCGTCGGGCTCGAACAGTCCGGACTCGGACAGCGCGGCCGGCCCGTCGCCCGCGACCCGCACCTCGTAGCCCTCCTTGTCGAGCGATCGGCGAAGCACGCCGGCGATGTCGGCGTCGTCCTCAACCACGAGCACACGAGGTCGGCCGGCCATGGTCCGAATGGTAGGGAGGGTGAGCGGCGGCTCCGTCGAAAACGACCGGGATGGCCAGCCGCCGCAGTAGAGCACGCGGGCGCCGCCGGACGCGGGCCTGGTGGCCCACGGTCCGGCTGCCCGAGCTCGAGCAACGCCACTGGGACCTCATCGGCCTCGGCCTGGTTGCGTTCGCTGCCTTCTTCGCCTGTGTCTTCTACCTCGGCTGGGCTGGAGGCAGGGTGGGGGAGGCGATGGCGGACGGCCTCCTCTTCCTGTTCGGCGGGATCGGCTATACCGCGCCGATCGTGCTGTTCGCCGTCGGCGCCCTGCTCGTCGTGCGGCCCGTGATGCCGTCGATGCACCCGCTAAAGGCCGGCGCCCTCTGCCTCGGCGCCGCGCTCATGCTCGGCCTGGCCGCGGGCTCGCTGGGACTCGGCCCGGGCGACACGCCGCGCGACGGCTTCCTCGACCCCGACTACCTCGAGCACCACGGGGGCCTCGTCGGCGAGTCGCTCTTCTGGGTGAGCGCCAAGCTGTTCTCGGAGGCTGGCTCCCACATCCTCTTCGTCTTCCTGCTGCTGGCCGGCGTCCTGCTTCTCACCGGTGCTTCGATCGCGGGCATCTTGACCGCCACACACGATGCGGCGGTCACCACCACGGAACGGGTGCGGCGCACCCCGAACCCGTTCCTGCCGCCCATGACTCCGCTGCCCGTCGACTCCGATCCGGTGCGCCCGCCCGAACCCGAGAACCAGGAGCCGGTGGTGCGCGCCACCCACGTGGAGGCGCCGGCTCTGGACGGCTCCGAGCGCTATCCGGACCTCTACGGGGAGCCCGCGCAGGCGGCCGAATCCGACCGGCCCGAGCCGGAGCCCGAGGACCCCCCGCCCGGACCGACGAGCGAGCCCGAGCCGGAGCAGCCCGAGCAGCCCGAGCTCACGCCGATGGGCAGTCGCCGGTCGCCCGTCACGGAGTCGGACGATCTCGACTACCACCTCCCTAAGCCGGCCTTCCTGAAGCGCTCGAACGGCGGCCAGAAGCCCGACACGAAGGGGGTGGAGCGCGTGGGGGGCCAGCTGGTGGAGGCGCTCAGCCACTTCAGCGTCGAGGGCCGCGTGATCGGGACCGTGACCGGGCCGCACGTGACGCGCTACGAGCTGCGACTTGCGCCCGGCATCAAGATGTCGAAGGTCGCCCAGCTCAAGGACGACCTCGCCTATGCCCTGGCCGCCGAGCAGGTGCGCATCCTCGCCCCGATTCCGGGAAAGCAGGCCGTGGGGGTCGAGGTGCCCAACCGCGTGCGCAAGATGGTGCACCTGGGGGACGTCTTCCAGGAGGCGCCTCGCGGCTGGTCGCCATTGTCGGTCTGGCTCGGCAAGGACATCGCGGGCAAGGCGATCGGGACCGACCTCGCCAAGCAGCCGCACATCCTGATCGCCGGGACCACGGGTTCCGGAAAGAGCGGCTGCGTGAACGCGATGCTCTCGTCGGTGTTGCTGTGCTCCTCGCCAAACGAGGTGCGGATGGTCCTCGTCGACCCGAAGCGCGTGGAGCTCAATCACTACGAGGGCATCCCGCACCTGCTCACCCCCGTGGTCACGAGCCCGCGGCTGGCCGCCAACGTGCTCGGCAACCTGATCAAGGAGATGGAAGAGCGCTACGGGGTGATGAGCAAGACCAAGACGCGCAGCCTTCCCGAGCTCAACCGCGTGCGGATCCGCGACGGCGAGCCGCCGCTCCCCTACATCCTGTGCGTGATCGACGAGCTGGCCGACCTGATGATGATCGCGCCCGCCGACGTGGAGGACGCGATCATCCGCCTCGCGCAGAAGTCGAGGGCGGTGGGAGTGCACCTGGTGCTCGCCACCCAGCGCCCGAGCGCCGACGTCATCACGGGGATGATCAAGGCGAACGTCCCGGCGCGGATCGCGTTCGCGGTCTCCTCACAGACCGACTCGCGCGTGATCCTCGACCAGAACGGCGCCGAGTCGCTGCTCGGGCAGGGCGACATGCTCTTCCGTCCGGCGGGCGAATCGCGCGCCGCCCGGATCCAAGGCGCGTTCATCACCGAGGAGGAGATCGAGCGGCTCACGGACCACTGGCGGGTGCAGGGCGAGCCCGAGCTGCGCGAGGAGCTGCTGGAGGCCGTCGAGGCGGACGACGAGGGGGACGCCGAGGGCGACTTCGACCCCGACCGGGACGACCTGCTCGGTGACGCGATAGCGACCGTGGTCCAGATGGGGACGGCCTCGACCTCGATGCTCCAGCGGCGCCTGCGAGTGGGGTACACCCGCGCTGGGCGGCTGATCGACATGATGGAGCGCCGCGGGGTGATCTCGGGCTACGAGGGCTCGAAGGCGCGCCAGGTGCTGATCACCGAGGCGGACCTGCCGAGGGTGCTCGAGCAGCTCGCGGAACCGGCGGTTGCAGCGCCCTCCGACGAGTAGCGGGCTTCGCCCAGGGGGCTGTCGCCCCCCTTCGGCCGCCGCTCTGCGGCGGCTCACCCCCCAGATACCCTAAGCGCCCGATGCCCACGATCGGGGAAACGCTCCGCGAGGCGCGAATGCGGCGCCATCTCGACATCGCGGATGTCGAGAGCAGGACCAAGATCCGCGCGAAGTACCTGCGTGCGCTCGAAAACGAGGAGTTCGGGATGCTGCCCGGCCCGACCTTCGTCAAGACCTTCATGCGCACGTACGCGGAGATGCTGGGGCTGGACCCGCACCCGCTCGTGGAGGAGTACCGGGTCACCTACGAGCAGCGCGACGAGGTCGATCACCTCCAGACGCTCGGCCCCCAGGTCGCCCGCGACCGGCGTCGCCGCGCGCCGCGGCTCGGCGCCGGGTCGGTGCTCGTGCTGGTGCTGGCGGCGGTGGTCGCTGCGCTCGTGGCGGTGGGGCTGCTGACGGGAGACGACGAAGGCCCGGAGGTCGCGCAGCCCCAGCCCACGGAGACGGCGCGCCAGAAGCCGAGGCGGGAACGGAAGCCGGCGCCGCCGCGGCGGGTGGTCCTGCGAATCGCCCCGATCACCCCCACGTACGTCTGCATCGACAGGGGAGCCGGGACCCCGATCGTGTTCGAGGGCATCCTCGATGCGCCCCAATCGTTCAGGGGCAGGCTTCTCCGTGTGAACCTCGGCAAGACCGACGTGGAGCTGCGAGTCAACCGGAGGCCCGTGCCGATCGAGCCGGGACCCGAGCCGATCGGGTTCGAGTTCAGGCCGAGGTCCCGAACGCCGCTCCCCTCGGGCGAGCGGCCCTGCGCATGAGGAACGCTTGAGCTCCCGGGCCGGCATCGTCGTCACCGGCACCGAGGTGCTGACGGGCCGGGTGCGCGACCGCAACGGTCCCTGGCTGGCGGACCGGCTGCTCGAGCTCGGCGTGGAGCTCGGCCACATCACGATCTGCGGCGACCGACCGCAGGACATCGAGGCTCAACTCCGCTTCATGGCCGACCAGGGCGTGGACCTGATCGTCACGAGCGGGGGACTCGGGCCGACCGCCGACGACATGACGGTCGAGGTGGTGGCGCACTTCCGCGGGCTTGAGCTGGTGCTCGACGAGGCGCTCGAGGACCGCATCGCCGAGATCCTCCGGCCGCTCATGAAGCGCTTCCGCTACTGGGATCCCGACGCGATTCGGGCCGCCAACCGCAAGCAGGCGCTGGTCCCGGAGGGAGCGGTGGTCATCGACCCGGTGGGGACGGCGCCCGGCCTGGTCGTGCCCGGCGAGCCCGTGGTTGTTGTGCTGCCGGGCCCTCCGCGCGAGCTCCAGCCTATGTGGGAGGTGGCGCTCGCCACCGAGGCCGTCCAGGCCGCGATCGCCGGCAGGACGCGCTACTCGCAGCACACGCTGCGTCTGTTCGGGCTCCCGGAGTCCGCGCTCGCGGAGACCCTGCGCGAGGCCGAGACGCAGATCGAGGACTTCGATCGGCTCGAGATCACGACCTGCCTGCGCCGCGGCGAGCTGGAGATGGTGACTCGCGTCGAGCCCGACGCCGCCGCCGTCTACGAGGCGCTCGAGGCCTTCGTTCGCGAGCACCACCCGCGCGAGCTCTATTCGACCGACGGCGCGCGCGTGGACGATCTGGTCGCCGAGCTGCTCGCCGGACGGCGCATCGCCACGGCGGAGTCCTGCACCGCTGGCCTGTTGGCCGCTCGGCTGACCGATCGCCCGGGGTCGTCCGACTACGTGGCGGGCGGCGTCGTGGCGTACGCGAACGAGGCCAAGAGCGGCCTGCTGGGCGTCGATCCCTTGTTGATCGAGCGTCATGGCGCCGTGTCGGAGGAGGTGGCCGAGGCGATGGCGGACGGGGCGCTCCTCCGATTCGATGCCGACACCGCCGTGGCGGTCACGGGCGTCGCCGGACCGGGCGGCGGCACCGCCGAGAAGCCGGTGGGCACGGTCTGCTGGTGCGTGCGGCTGGGGGAGGGGAGGTCGCTCTCCCGCACGCTGCAACTCCCCGGTGACCGGGCCGACATCCGCGACCGCTCCACAACGGTGGCCATGCACCTGCTGCGGCGTCTTCTTCGCGGGGGAGAGGACGGTGTCCCTTGAGCGGGCCCCGCGCGCGGATGTTCGTGGCGCTCGACCTCCCGCAAGATGCGCGAGACGACCTGGTCGAATGGCGCGACCGCCTGGTCGCCGGCCGAAGCGACCTGCGGCCGGTGAGGCCCGAGGCGCTGCACGTCACGCTGGTTTTCCTGGGTTGGCAGGACGAGTCCGCGGCCGAGCGGATCGCGACGGCGACGTTCGACTCTGTCGGGGAACCGGAACCGCCGCGCCTGACGCCCGCCGAGATACGCCCGCTGCCCCCGCGCGACCCGCGTCTCTTCGCGCTCGATCTCGACGACGAGGACGATCGCGCCCGGGAAGTGCAGTCGGCGGTCTCGCGGGCGCTCGAGGACGGGCGCTGGTACCGGCCGGAGAAGCGCCCCTTCTGGCCCCACATGACTCTCGCGCGCGTGAAGCGGGGGGTGCGCCGGGCGCCGCCGCTGCCGGACGACGAGCCGCCGCAGGAGCCGTTCGCCGCCGCCGAGCTGACCCTGTACCGCTCGACGCTTCGCCCTCAGGGGGCCCTCTACGAGCCGCTGGCGCGCCGCCCGTTCTAAGTGCTCCTCGCCGTAAGTACCGCCGCGTTTGGCGGCTGCAAGCCTTCGCTTGGCTGCGTCCTTGCCATGCTCGGCTTTCGCTCGCCAATCCGCGACGGAACCTACGGCGGGAAGCACTAACTTGAGCGCCCGATGCCCCAGCTTCGGCTGCCAGACCCGCCGCTCGGCGATGGCGACATCGTCCTGCGCGCCTGGCGCCTCTCGGACGTCCCCGCGCTCGCGGCGGCGTGCCAGGATCCCGAGATCCCGCGCTGGACCGTCGTGCCGTCGCCGTACACCGAGCATCACGCGCGCGACTTCATCGCCGGCTGCGGGGAGGATCGCGACGCCGGCAGGGAGCTGGCGCTCGCCGTCGTCGATCAGCGGCGCGCCCTGCTCGGGCGATCGGCCTCGGGCGTTTCGAGTGGGACGACGGCAAGGCCGAAATCGGCTATTGGATCGCGCGCGAGACGCGCCGGCGGGCGGTCGGCGCGCGCGCCACGCGCCTGCTCGCACGCTGGGCACTCACGGGCCTCGGCCTCGAGCTGCTGGAGCTGCTTGCAAACCCGGAGAACGAGGCGTCGCAGCGCCTCGCCAAGCGGGCGGGTTTCACGCGCGAGGGCGTGTTGCGGAGCTACCGGCGCCGACACGGCCGGCGAGAGGACCTCGTGATGTTCTCGCTGCTGGCGGAGGATCTCGGGTGAGTCGAGTTCACCCCAAGGCCTCCCGGGGCTTCGGCCGCTCGGCGGCGGCGTACGAGCGCGGCCGTCCCGGTTATCCGGCCGCGGCGGTCGAGTTCCTGACCGCGAGGCTTCGCCTCGAGCCGGGTCGCACGGTGGTCGACCTGGCGGCGGGTACCGGAAAGCTCACGCGCTTGCTCGCGGCCACGGGCGCCGAGGTCGTCGCGGTGGAGCCGGTGGCGGAGATGCGGGCGGCCCTGCCGGCGGATGTGCGCGCCGTCGACGGGACGGCCGAGGCGATGCCGCTGCCGGCCGCCAGCGCCGACGCGGTCACGGTCGCCCAGGCCTTCCACTGGTTCGACGGCGACGCGGCCCTGGCCGAGATCCACCGCGTGTTGCGCCCCGGCGGTGTTCTCGCCCTCGTCTGGAATCGCCGCCGGATGGACGACCCGCTGAACCGCGCGGTCGAGGAGTTGGTCGCCCCCTACCGAGGACACACGCCCGCACTCCGTACGGGGGCGTGGCGAGCTCACTTCGAGCGCACCGAGCTGTTCGGCCCGCTCGAGGAGCACACCTTCCCGAACGACCAGGCCCTGGACGCCGACGGACTGGTCGACCGCGTCGCCTCGATCAGCTTCATCGCGTCGCTCGACGAGGCGGAGCGAGCGGACGTGCTCAGTGCCGTGCGCGCGCTGGCGGGCGGTCGGGTGGTCGTTCCCCACGACACCGAAGTGCATCTGACCGAGCGCCTGCCGTCTTGACATCCAAAAGGCGGCCCTCTACCGGATCCGCGTGCGCAACCCGCGCCCCACGCTGGCGTACGACGTGCTGGCGCGGGCCGCGCTCCCGCCCCAGCTGGCGCCCACCCGCCGGGTCCGCCACGCCCGCGTCCGCGGCGGCCAGGCGCGTGAAGACGTTCAGGCTGTCGGTGCGGGTGCGCCGCTCGTCGCCGCGCCGCGCGTGTCTGACCGCGGCGGTGCAGGCTATGAGCCGCCGGGGGGCGCGACGACCTGTGCGCCCGTGTCCGCCCGCGATAGGCGGGCGCTCCGACCGTTAACGCTCGGCCGGTCTCAGCTCGATCACCGGAATCCGCCGGTGGGCGGCGCGCTCCCGGTACTGCCTCCAGCCTGGGTAGATCTCGATCCCGCGCTCGTACCAGCGCTCGCGCTCGCCGCCGCTCAGCTCGTGCGCGAGGACCGCCCGGGTCTCGCCCTCGAAGACGATGCTGGCCCGCGGGTGCGCCAGCAGGTTGTGGTACCAGCCGGGATTGCGGTACCGGCCGTAGTTCGACGCAATCACCACCAGCCGATCGTCGTGCGGGATTCCCAGAACGGGCAGCGTCCGCGGCTGCCTGCTCTTGGCGCCGGTGGTGGTGAGCATCGCGACCGGGACGCCGGCGACGAACGAGGAGAACGTGCTGCGGCCACGCGTCAGCCGGTAAACGACGCGGTCGATGTGGTGGAGCGTGCGGGCGTAGAACCACGAGATCGGCCGAAGGGCCGCCGTCACCCGCACCATGCGCCTGATCCAGTTCGTCTCCGCGTACTCGTACAT
Organism: Thermoleophilaceae bacterium; assembly: GCA_036519295.1. GTDB lineage: Bacteria > Actinomycetota > Thermoleophilia > Solirubrobacterales > Thermoleophilaceae > JACVRW01. The sequence continues at coordinate 13,581 of DATDLN010000048.1, read as the reverse complement.
TGGTCCCCGGTAGGACGCTTGGCGGTTGCTACCTATTTCCGTCGAGATGGCGACCAGGCGACAGGTCGAAGAGTGGGTCCATGGCTACGAGCGGGCCTGGCGCTCGCCAGGGACCGCCATCCTGGCCGAGCTGTTCTCAGACGACGCAAGCTACCGCCTCTCGCCCTACGAAGAGCCGGCGCTCGGCCTCGAGGCGATCGGCGTGGTGTGGGAGCGCGAGCGCGATGGGCCGGAAGAGCCCTTCACGATGGAGAGCGAGATAGTCGCCGTCGAGGGCGATCGGGCCGTAGTCCGCGTCGAGGTGCGCTACGGCGAGCCGAAGCGGCAGGAGTTCCGCGACCTCTGGCTGCTCCGCTTCGAGGACGGGCTCTGCGTGGAGTTCGAGGAGTGGGCCTTCTGGCCGGAGCGGCCGTATACGGAGTCGCGGGACCCGTCCTGACGTACGCCTGCGCCAGAGGACGGGGGGCGAACTTGCCGTCCGAGCCCGCTCCTAGCGTGTGGACCTCAAGAGCTTCGAGGAGACACCATGGAGAAGGATCAGGAGAAGGCGGCCAAGGCGCGCGAGTCGGCACTGAAGGGCGCAATCACGCAGATCGAGCGCCAGTTCGGGCAGGGCTCGATCATGAAGATGGGGGACGAGGCCGCCGCGGTGCGCGTCTCCGTGATCCCCACGGGAGCGCTGTCGCTCGACCTGGCGCTCGGGGTGGGCGGGCTGCCGCGCGGACGGATAGTCGAGGTCTTCGGGCCGGAATCGTCCGGTAAGACCACGCTGCTCTACCACGTGCTCGCCAGCGCCCAGGGAATGGGCGGCATCTGCGCCTTCATCGACGCCGAGCACGCCATGGACCCCGCCTACGCCAAGCGCATCGGCGTGGACATCGACGAGCTGCTCGTCTCCCAGCCAGACCACGGCGAGCAGGCGCTCGAGATCGCCGACCTCCTGATCCGCTCCGGCGCGGTCGACGTCGTGGCGATCGACTCCGTGGCCGCCCTCACGCCGAAGGCCGAGCTGGAGGGCCAGATGGGCGACCAGACGGTGGGCGTCCAGGCGCGAATGATGTCCCAGGCGATGCGCAAGCTGGCCGGAAACCTGAACCGGGCGAACACGCTGTGCGTGTTCACGAACCAGATTCGGGAGAAGGTCGGAGTCATGTTCGGCTGCATGCATTACGACGCCCGCGTGGTGCTCGCCGATGGAAGCACCGAGAAGATCGGCAAGATCGTGAACCAGCGGATGCCGGTCGAGGTCATGTCGATGAACGCGGAGGCCGGTGAGATCTCGCCGAAGCGGATAGTCGAGTACTACAACAACGGCGAAACTGACGAGTGGCTTCAGTTCGAGGTCGCATCAGCGAGTGGGCCAGGAAGACGCAAGTTCGCCTGCACGCCGAACCACTTGATCTTTACGTCAGAAGGCGAAAAGCCCGCTGGAGAGATCGAGGAAGGCGACGAGGTGCTTGCCGCCGTCAAGCACTACGACCTGCGGGAGGACCAGTTGAAGCTGATCCTCGGGAGCATTCTCGGGGATGGCTCACTCAGGTTTGCTTCTGACTACAACGTCGCCTTTCGGGTTGGGCACGGCTTGAAGCAGCGTGAGTACTGCGAATGGAAGCACGAAATGCTGGCTCCGTTCGCGAACAAGATCGGCTCAACCGGCAAGGGAGTGGGTTTCGACACCATCCCGATGCGTCAGCTCGCATGGCTGCATCAGGCCGTCTATGCAGCTGGCGGAGGCAGGACCGTCAGTGACGAGCTGATCGGGCAGCTCGACGAGCGCTCAGTCGCTGCTTGGTACTGCGACGACGGCAGCTTCTCTGGGCACTACGAGAAGTGGGGACACGGCAAGGCCGTGATCTACTGCACGGCGCTGTCAACTGAGGACAAGGAACGGCTCGCAGTCCATCTTGAGGGTCTCGGCATGGGCCGGGCCACAGTGCGAGATCGAGAATTGCTCTTCAGCGGCGAGCGAACGCGGATGTTCCAGGAGAAGATCGCCCCATACGTCCACCCGTCGCTCGACTACAAGCTCCACCCGGATTTTCGCGGTCGGTTCGAATGGCACCCGGACACGAGCGACGCCCACCTCAATGGCACGCGGCTGAAGTCGCGGATGAGCCTCCGGGCGGTGCCGATGAAGGTGTTGCGCAAGTACCGCAAGCCGCCGACCCCGAGGAAGCGCGATCGCTTCGACCTCCAGATCGAAGGCAACCACACCTACCTCGTCGACCACGTGGTAGTGCACAACTCGCCCGAAACCCAACCCGGCGGCCGCGCCCTCAAGTTCTACGCATCGCAGCGCCTCGACATCCGGCGCATCGAGACGCTCAAGGAGGGCACCGAGGCGGTGGGGAACAGGGTGCGCGTGAAGGTGGTCAAGAACAAGGTCGCCGCGCCGTTCCGGCAGGCCGAGTTCGACATCGAGTACGGCCAGGGGATCAGCTCGGAGGGCTGCATCCTCGACCTCGGCATCGAGCACGGGATCGTCCAGAAGTCGGGCTCGTTCTTCTCCTACGGCGACGAGCGGCTCGGCCAGGGCCGCAACAACGTCAAGGGCTACCTGCGCGAGAACCCCGATGTCGCCACCGAGATCGAGCGCAAGATCTACGAGGCGATCGGCGTAGAGCCGGCGGCGGCGCCGCTGGCGGCGGTGGACCCCGCGGCGAACGGTCCCGCGGCGGGTGGCCCCACCGGGGAGAGTCCTGCCGGGGAGGAGGCGGCTGCCAAGCGGGCGGTCGCCGAGGCCGCGGGCGATCGGGAGGAGCGGGCCGCCTAACCGGGGGTCCGCTCTCCGAGTCGAGGTCCGCCAATCGACGCTCAGCCCGCACGGTCCGAGCTCGAGCGGGCGCTCGACCTCGCCCACAGGGCGGTCGGCCGGCGGGACCGCACGATCGCAGAGCTGCGCACCCTCCTCGAGAGCAAGCGGGTCGGCCCTGGCGCCATCGATGCCGCAGTGGCGGAGCTGTGCGCGGAGGGCCTGCTCGACGACGCGCGCTACGCCCACCGTTTCACCGAGGACAAGCGAGAGCTCGAGCGCTGGGGCAGGGAACGCATCGCCCGCGACCTGCACCGGCGGGGCATCCCGCCCGACCTGATCGAGGCGGCCGTGGGCGACCGCGGCCACGAAGCCGAGCTGACCACCGCGCTCCTCCTACTCGAGCAGCGCTTCCCAGCTCCTCCTCGGGATGACCGCGAGCGCGACCGAGCCTGGAGTCTCCTGGTTCGCCGGGGTTACGCGCCGGAGACCGCGTACGAGGCCGTACGGACATACGAGCGCCACTCGGCCAAGGACCAGCGCGCCGCCTAACCATCCCGCGCCGCGTGCTCGCGTCCCCGCCACAGGGGTCGCCGACACATCGCGGGCTATCTAAGGGCTTCCGGCTCGAGAGGGAGGGCGACGGCTAGCGACCTCGCCCTCTCGCATCTTGTTGGGCTCGCGCGGGGTGGTTGCGAGGCCAGGGTGAAACCTCCCGTCGTGCTGTCCTCGGCGCGAACGCGGGAGGTTTTGACCCCTAGACGGTGACAAGGTCCCAGTTCGGTCGCCGACAGTGGCGCTTGGAAAAGTTACGCAGGTTCGAGTCACTCGGACGGGGCACCGCAGGCGCGGACCGGGCGCCGGCGGACCCGACCGGCTGGAGCCCAACGTGAAGCGAGAGGGGGCATCCTCTAGCCGGACACCCAGGCCTTCGCCTGCTCGAGCTCTGCGGTCGGGAATACCTTGAACCCGCCGGGCGCCATCCACGCGAGCAGCCGGGCGGAGCGGGCGATCCAGTCCTGATCGGTGACGAGGGCGGTCCGTTCCCAGGCGAAGTGGTGCCGGATTCCGAGATCGAAGCCGGCCTTCGCGTCCTCCCAGAGTGCGCCAGGGTCCATCTCCTCGAGCCGATCGACCAGGTACAGCGTTCGAAGGCCGCCGCCGCCCTGCTCGACCGCCTTCCGCAGCTCCGGCACCATCACGTCGGTGTAGTCCGAGCGCTCGACCTCGCCGCTGACCCGGAAGCCGAGCGTGCCGTCGGGCATCCCGTCCATCAGCCCGATCATGGCGGCGACCTTAGCGCGGAACGGCGCCGGCTAATCGATCAACCGCCTCTCCAGCCGCCAGATTGCCAGCCGCCACATCACGAGCGCGAACGCGACCAGCACGGCCAGGTGCACCAGGTCCACCAGCTCGAAGCCGAACACCGCGTCGCGGACGAGCTGGACGCAGTGGTAGAGCGGGTTGATGTTCGCCAGGACCTGCGCCCACTCGGGCAGCTCGCTTATCGGGAAGAAGGTGCCCGAGACGAGGAACAACGGTGTGATCACGGTCGTCGTGACGTAGTTGAAGCTGTCGATTTTCGACACGACAGCGGCCATCAGGACCCCGAATCCCGCGAAGCCGAGAGCGGTCACGAACCCGATGAACGGGACGACCAGCATTCCGGGCGAGGGGGCGAGGCCGAAAAGCATCGAGACGAGCAGGGGGGTGCAGCCATAGATGCCGGCCCGCGCGCTCATCCAGAGGATCTCGGCGGTCACCAGCTCCTCGGTGTCGACCGGCGCGGCCAGGATCGCGTCGTATGTCCGCTGGAAGCGGTGCTTCACGAAGGTGCCGAACATCGCCGACAGCGCCGCGGCGAACAGCACCGAGGTGGCGACCATGCCGGTGCCCACATACTGGACGTAGTCCAGTCCCTGGACGGTCGACACCAGGGTTCCGACCCCGAGCCCGAAGGCGAGCAGGTAGATCGTTGGCTCGATGACCGACGAGAACGTCGTCGCCTTCCAGAAGGTCGCGAAGTTGGTCACGTCGCGGCTCATCACTCCGAGGATCGCCGCCGGCTCGAGGCGGTGCAGGCGCCTCATGCGACCTCCTCGCCGGTCAGCAGCACGAACACGTCCTCCAGCGAGGCCGCCCGCCGCACACCCTCGGGCAGCCTTCCGTCGCCGTTCTCGCTGCCGAGTATCGCCACGGCGGTCCCGGTACGGCGGGTGCGGAAGCCCTGCGCCTGGGCGGCCGCGCGCACCTCGGCGAGTCGCTGCGGCGGCCCGTAGACCTCCAGCGTCTCGACGCCGGCGTGCTTGCGGACGAGGTCGGCGGGCCGCCCCCGCGCAACGATCCGCCCGTCGGCCATGATCGCGACGGTGTCGGCGAGACGCTCGGCCTCCTCGATGTAGTGCGTCGACATCAGGATCGTCGTGCCCTCGGCGCGCAGGGCGTCGATGAGCGCCCACAGTTCCTGGCGCACCTGCGGATCGAGGCCGACCGTCGGCTCGTCGAGCAGGAGCAGCCGGGGGCGATGCACGAGCCCGCGGGCGATCAGCAGCCTGCGGCGCATGCCGCCCGACAGCTCATCGACCGGCGTATCGGCGCGACCCGCGAGGTTGGCGATCTCGAGCGCGCGTTCGACCGCCGCTCGGCGTTCCCCGCGCGGCACCCTGTAGAGGCGGGCGAAGACCGCCAGGTTCTGTCGCGCCGTCAGCTCGATGTCGAGGTTGTCGAGCTGTGGCACGACCCCGGACTCCGCCCGCGCCTGCTTGGAGTCCTTCGGCAGCTCGTAGCCGAGCGCCGACAGGCTCCCCTCGTCGGGGATGGCCTGAGCGGTGAGCATCCGCATCGTGGTCGACTTGCCGGCACCGTTCGGCCCGAGCAAGCCGAGGCAGGTGCCCTCGGGCACGTCGAGGTCGAGCCCGTCGACGGCGGTGATGGGACCGAAGCGCTTGACCACGCCACGAAGACGAATGGCCGGTTCGGAAGACACCGATTCAGGATGACGCATCCCGATCGATTACCCGTGCTGACACCGGCGTTTCGCCGCTTGCGAGCATCCGAGTACGGGGTTACCCTCCTGTGAACGCGGTCGGCACGACCGCTTGCGAGACAAAAAGACGAGCAAATCGACTGCTTTTGCACAACTTTCCCTTGAGACCCAAACGGAATCCACCCGGAAGGAGTGTCCGGGAGGGTCCATAGACGCAGCAGAGCGCGCGCCGACGAGCGCGCGTGACGCTTTGGGGGACGACGTCTGGTGTTTCGCGGCGCTGAGCCGCACCGCTCACGAAGCGAGGACTACACCGGCGCGCTTGCGCCGGAACGAGGAGACATCGGAAATGGAGATCGTGTTGGCGGCGCTGGTCGCGGCGGCGGTCGCGGTGGCGGTGGTGCTGCTGGTGCACCGCCCCCGCACCGTCCAGGCGGCGGCGGGGACCGTTGCCACACCCGAGCGCACCGCGGCCGGCGACATCCGGCCCGCCGGCGCCACGCGCGAGGCGCTCGAGGAGGAGCTGGTGGCCCGACGGGCCGAGATCGCGCGGCTCGAGGAGCGGCTCCGCGCCAAGGAGCAGTCGCTCGGTATTCAGGCCGGGGAGCTGGACGAGCGCGAGCGCTCGCTCGCCGACCGGCAGCGGAACCTGGACCACAGCCGCGAGGAGCTGAAGGAGGCGAAGCGCGAGCAGATCCGTGAGCTGGAGCGCGTGGCGGGGCTCAGCGCCGCGCAGGCGAAGCAGATCCTGATGAGGGAGCTCGAGGACGAGCTTCGCCACGACAGCGCGAGGCTCGTCCGCCAGGTGGAGGAGGAGACCCGAAGGGACGCCGACCGGCGCGTGCGGAGCATCCTCTCGGCCGTGATGCAGCGCGTGGCGTCGGGCCATGCCGTCGAGACGACAGTTTCCGTGGTCGAGCTGAAGTCGGACGAGCTGAAGGGCAGGATCATCGGCCGCGAGGGTCGCAACATCCGGTCGCTCGAGACCCTCACCGGAATCGACTTCATCATCGACGACACCCCGGGCGCCGTCCTGCTGTCCGGCTTCGACGGCGTGCGCCGGGAGATCGCCCGGCTCACCCTGGAGCGCCTGCTTCAGGACGGCCGCATCCACCCGGCGCGGATCGAGGAGTCCTACCATCAGGCCAAGTCCGAGATCGACCAGCACATCGTCGAGGTTGGCGAGCAAGCGGTGTTCGAGGCGAACGTCGGCTCGGTCCATCCCGAGCTGGTCAAGGTGCTCGGCAAGCTCAGGTTCCGCACCAGCTACGGGCAGAACGTGCTGCACCACTCGGTCGAATGCGCGCGCCTGGCGGCGATGCTGGCCGACGAGCTCGGCGCCGATCCGCGCGTGGCCGCGCGGGCGGCCCTGATGCACGACATCGGCAAGGCGGTCTCGCACGAGACCGAGGGGCCGCATGCGCTGGTGGGCGGTGAACTGGCACGCCGCTACAAGGAGACGGAGGCCGTTGCGCACGCCATGGAGTCGCACCACAACGAGGTCGAGCCGCAGACGGTCGAGGCGGTGATCGTTCAGATCGTCGACGCCCTGTCGGGCGCCCGGCCTGGCGCGCGGGGGGAGTCGCTCGAGCAGTACGTAAAGCGCCTTCACGAGCTCGAGGCGATCGCGACCCGCCACGAGGGCGTCGAGAAGGTCTATGCGATGCACGCCGGGCGCGAAGTCCGGGTGATCGTGCATCCGGAGGAGGTCGACGACGACGCTGCCGCGCTCCTATCGCACCGCATCGCCCGGGACGTCGAGAAGGAGCTCGAGTACCCGGGTCAGATCAAGGTGACCGTGATCAGGGAGAGCCGGGCCACCGACTACGCCAAGTGAAGGAGCACCGCGTCGCAGTCTGGCGCGGGCTCGACGCCTGGCGCGCCGAATACGCCGACGTGTGGCTCTACGCGGACCGTCTCCTCGCACGCGGCACCCAGCTTGGCGTCGAGCCGGAGACGTATCGGCTCCAGTACGCACTCGACACGGCGCCGGGCTTCGAAACCGCGCGCCTCACCGCCGACGCCGCCGGGACGGGCTGGTCGCGGCGCGTCGACCTGATCCGGGATCCGGACGGAACCTGGCACGTCAGCGGCGACGCCTCGGGGGAGGCTGAGCTGCCGGCTCCGGGCGGCGACGCCGCCGCGCTGGCCGGAGCGGTGGACTGCGACCTCGGTTTCTCCGCGCTCTTCAACAGCCTTCCGGTGCTCCGCGAGCGACTGCTCGAGCGGCGCGAGCCTAGGGACTTCGAGATGGCCTGGATCTCGGTCCCCGATCTGGCGGTCAACCGGGCGCCGCAGCGCTACGTGCCCCTGAGCGAGGAGCGCGTGCAGTTCATCTCCAGCGGGGGCGCCTTCCGGGCGGAGATTCACTTCGACGACGAATGCCTCGTGACGCTGTACGAGGACTTCCTGGAGCGGGTGGCCTAGTGCACGCGCCGGTGGCCTAGGCGGGCCGGTAGCGCAGGCCGTCGAGCGCGATGTCGAGAACGTGCTCGACTTGGTCGGGCGGCGTCGTCGGGTTCTTACCGATCCCGCCGACTATCTGCAGGATGTCGTCGAGGGTCGCGTCGTGGCGCACGGCGCCGGCCTGCTGGGCGCGCTGGAGCAGCGGCTCGCCGGCCGCAAAGAGGGCGGTGCGGCAGCCGCGGAACACCTCCGCGTCGCGGTCGAGGTAGTTCCAGAGTTCCTCCGCAAGCGCGTGCTTGCGGCCGACGTAGGCCACGACGCGGTGAAGCCATCCGACCAGCGCCTCCCACGGCGGCAGGTCGGCTAGCTCGTCGGCCGACTGGCACACCTCCTCGACCTCCTCCACATAGACGGCCTCGAGCAGGTCCTGGCGGCTGGGGAAGTGGCGGTAGAGCGTCCCGATGCCCACCCCCGCGCGTCGGGCGATCTCCTCGAGGGAGCCCGACGTGCCGTGCTCGGCGAACGCGTCGCGGGCGGCGGCGATCAGCTTGTCGTAGTTGCGCCGAGCGTCGGCGCGCTTGGGGCGCTGCACGAGCGGCGAGATCTGGGATTGAGCGGTTGTCATTGACAAACGGAGGGCTCCTCCGTATTATGCAATTAAACCGGAGGCTACCTCCGATTCTTCTGGAGGACGCCTCCATTTTAACGGTTCGCTCCACGACACGAAGGCTTCTCTCTTTCATGACCGCACCGAACCGAACCATGGTCCTTGGGATCATCCTCGCCTGTTACCTGATGATCATCGTCGACATCTCGGTGATCATCACGGCACTTCCCGACATCCACCGGGCGCTTGACTTCTCCTCCACAGCGCTCTCCTGGGTTCAGAACGCCTACGCCCTGACCTTCGGGGGCCTGCTGCTGCTCGGCGCGAGAGCCGGCGACATCCTCGGCCGCCGCCGGGTCTTCATGGCCGGCATCGCGCTGTTCACTGCTTCGTCCCTTCTCGCGGGCCTCGCCGAGTCGCCCGCTTGGCTGCTGGCTGCGCGGGCCGCGCAGGGCGTGGGGGCGGCGATCGCTGCGCCGTCGACGCTGGCGCTCCTCACCATCACATTCCGGGAGGGAATCGAGCGCACCCGCGCAGTGGCCTGGTACAGCGCGGTCGCGGGCGGTGGGGGCAGCCTGGGCCTCGTTCTCGGGGGCGTGCTGACCGAGTGGGTCTCGTGGCGCTCGGGCCTGTTCATCAACGTACCCATCGGCATCGCACTCATCTGCCTTGCACCGCGCCACCTGCCGGAGACCGAGCGCGAGCCCGGCCGGTTCGACCTCGCTGGGGCCGCCTCCTCCACGCTCGGCATGAGCGCCGTGGTCTACGGCTTCGTCCGGGCGGCGTCGGAGGGGTGGGGCGATCGCCTGACGATCGCATCGTTCGTGGCCGGCGTCGGGCTCCTCGCGGCCTTCGTGCTCACGGAGATGCGGGCCGAGCAACCGATCACCCCGCTGCGGCTGTTCGCCAGCCGCGAGCGGTCGGGCGCCTACGCGGCCCGCATCCTCGTCGTGAGCGGTATGTACGCGATGTTCTTCTTCCTGACGCAGTACTTCCAGGGCGTCAGCGGCTTCGGCCCGCTCGAGGCCGGCGCCGCGTTCCTGCCGATGACGCTGCTGGTGTTCGCGATGGTGCAGGTGGTGCCCCGGATTGCGCCGCGGGTCGGCAACCCGCGCCTGCTCACCGGCGGGCTGCTGGTCGCCCTCGCCGGCATGATCTGGCTCAGCCGGATCGGTGACGGCACGCCGTACTTCCCACAGATCGCCCTTCCCCTCCTGCTGCTGGGCGCCGGAATGGGCGCCGCGCTCACGCCCCTTACGTCGGCCGGGATCGCCGGGGTGGCGCCGGAGGACGCCGGCGCCGCGTCGGGCCTGGTCAACACCGCGCATCAACTCGGCGGCGCGCTGGGCATCAGCGTCCTCGTCACCGTGTTCACGGCGGCGGGCGGAGGGCAGAACGCCCACGAGCTTGCGCACGGCGTGGCAAGCACGCTCACCGGGTCCGTCGTGTTCATGGCGCTGGCGCTGCTCGTCGTCGCGGCGGTGATCGCGCGGCCGGCCCGCTCGCCCGTCGCCGCGGCGGACGTCGCCCCTGGGTGAGCGCCACGTCCGCGAGGCAGAGCGGGTGGCCACTTACGGCCGCCGGCGGCCGCCGAACCCTAGCCCGCTTCGACAACCACGTTAGGGCCATGTTTGTCGGCGAAACGGTCGAGGACCCCCGACTCGAGGAGCCGGCGCCGCGCTTCGCGCGCATCGTCCAATGAAGCGAACTCGAGGAAGATGAAGACGTGATTTGAATCGTCGGCGCTTCGGAACAGCCGTACCGACGTCGCGTTCTCCCTTGCCCGCGGGCGATCCTGGTCGAACAAGGGCCTCCAGGCTTCGTAGTCACCCACTTGGATCCGGGTGATGATGAACGCCGACACGCTGCTCCTCTCGCTCGGGTTGACGCCATGGTTACCGCTCATGGCGCGGAGGAGCAGTCAACTCGGCCTTCGTCCGCTGTCGGGGGCGTCCTGGGATCTACGGCCGCGGGCTGGTGGCAGCCTCGTCCCGGTACCCGTTGGCCGCGCACGGCGTTCCGAACTTCGGATGCGCGTAGGGGAGGCGAGTCTCGCCTCGGGCGAGGATGTGGCGACCATTGCCCATCTCGCCGTCCTGCAGCGGCTCGTCGTCCCAGGGCACGTGGGAGCGCGCATTGCAGTAGTGCGCGACGAAGGAGCGGCGCGAGCGGGTGGCGCTGGCGTTCGCGTGAGAGCGGTGCAGCACGTGTCCGCCGAAGAAGACCACGTCGCCCGGCTCGACCACAGCCGCGACCTCTCGTCCCTCGTACTTGGCCGCCACCGCCGTCAGCTCGTTGCGGCGTTCGTCCGGGTCGTCGGCGCCGGCGATCGATGGAATGTCGGCGAGGAGGCGGTCTCCCCCATGACCGGCCTGCTCGTCGACGTCCGGATAGACGGGCTCGTGCTGCGATCCTGCGGTGACCCGGAGGCAGCCGTTCTCCTCGTCGGCCGGGTCGAGTGCGAGCCAGGCGCCGACGAGCGTGTCGGACTGCGTGATGATGTGGAAGGAGTCCTGGTGGTAGCCCTGGCCGGCCGATCCCGGCCGCTTGACGAACAGCATGGTCTGAAGCGCGAGCACGTCGGGACCGCCGAGCGCCTGCACGACGTCGAGCACGCGCGGGTGCAGCATGAAGCGCTCGTGGATCTCCAGCCGGCGATGAAGCATGTGGATGCGCAGCAGATGGTCTAGGCGCGTCTCGGCCGTCTTGTTGTCGGCGCCGAACGCGGGCGCGCCGGGGACCTCGACGCGTCCGGTGAGCAGGTAGTCGACGTGGGACAGAAGCTCTTGGACCTCATCGGTCGCAACCAAGCCGCGGACGATCAGGAAACCCTCGGATCGAAACCGGACGTACTCGTCCACGCTGACGGTGTAGCGATCGACTGGGGCGCTGATTGACACCATATGCCGAGCGTAGGCGCTGATTTCCCCGCACTCAACGGCGACACGCCGCACCGGCTCGCGGCGGGGCATGTCGGATTGCTTCTCCCCGCCCATCGAGAGCGCTTCGAGTTCGACGCCGAGGTTGCCACTCGCCACTCCTGGGTGCAGGCGCACGTGCCCGACCTATCCGCCGCTCTCGAAGACCGTCTCGAGCGACTTTCCAAGGTCCTGGCGCCCTCGCCCGCGCTCGACGCCCTTGTGCGAGAGGCGGTGGCCGCCGCCGAAGGGGCGCTCCCGAGCGCGCCCTGGGTGCTCGCGCACCTCGCCGCCGCGGCCCTCTGGCGCTACGTCGGGGAGGCCGAACGCGGGGGGCCCGAACGATCCCGCCCCGTCGACGACGCGACGCGCTTCATCCACACCCACCTGCACGACCCGTCGCTCACCCTCGATCAGATCGCCCGCGCCGCCCACGTCACCCAGGCGCACCTGATCCGCAGCTTCCGGGCGAAGCATGGCACCACGCCGATGGCCTATCTCTGGCAGCGCCGCGTCGCGCTGGGCGTCGACCTGCCCACCACCGGCCTCGGGGTCTCCGCCGTCGCCGAGCGATGCGGCTCAAGACCGTTCATCACTTCTCGCGCCGCATCAAGCAGGCCACCGGGCTCCCGCCGGCCGCTCTGCGACGGGGTAGTGGGACGCCGCGGTCACGCGCTTGCGTGGGACAGCGCGTGGAGCTCCGTGAGCCCGTCCCCCCGAAGCGCGCAGGCGCGCCAGGTGTCGCCGCGGTCGGGGCTTTCCCACAGTTGGCCGTCCGCCAGACCGGCGAAGAGCCGCTGCTCGGTCGCGACGAGGGCGTAGGGCATCGCCGGGAGGGGATCCGGTAGACCGCCGGCGAGCGAGCGCCACCCGCCGTCCTGGCGCCGGAAGATGCGGGCCTGCGGGTCGCCGCGCCCATGGGCGGCGAAGGGTCCCGTGCTTGCCGAGACGTACCAGAGCTCGGGGGCGCTGGGATCGACCGCCACCGACCATGTGTAGTGGCGGTCGCGGCCCTCGTCCGCCGGCCGCCAGGTCTCGCCGGCGTCCTCGCTCCAGGCGGCGCCCTCCCCGCCGGCCTCGTAGGCCCGGCCATCGGCGTGCGGGTGCCAGGTGAGGGAGTGCACGTCCCGCGCCGCGCCCGGACGGTGATCCTGCCAGGTCGCACCGCCGTCCGTCGAGCGCATGAGTCCCCCGAGCTCGATCCCCACGAGTAGGAGATCGGCATCGTGCGGGTTCGGAGCGATCCAGCGCACGTGCGAGGTCCACGGCCGGGGTGGAAAGCTCCACGTCGGGCGCGAGGGGAGCTCGAGCAATGCGTCGAGCTCGCGCCAGGTCTCGCCGCCGTCGTCGCTGCGGTAGAGAGCGCTCGGCTCGGTGCCGGCGTACACGGCGCCGTCGGCCGGGCTCACGGCGAGGGAGAACACCGCCGTCTGGGGCGGCGAGCAGTCGACCCAGCTCTGGCCGCCGTCGTCCGTGCGCCGAGCGCCGCCCTCGGTCAACCCCGCATACACGCGCGCCGGATCGGCCGGATCGATCGCGAGGGAGTGGACGGGGCTGCCCGTCAGCGAGAGTTCGACGCCCCACTCGCCGCCCGCCTCGTCCAGCCGGGCGATCCCGTCTCCGGTGGCTGCCCACAGGTGCATGGCGGTCATCGACGGAGCGTACCCTCCCGGCATGTGGCCGCCCGAAGCCCTCGACTTCCTCCGTGACCTCGAGGCCAACAACGATCGGGACTGGTTCAAAGCCAACCGGGCGCGATACGACACCTGCCTGGTGGAGCCCGCCCGGGAGCTCGCCGGCGGGGTTGCACACCTGGGTGAGCCTCACCTGTTTCGGCCCTACCACGACACGCGCTTTCACATGCGACCGCCGATCCAGGAGCACCTCGGCGTCGCGTTCGGGCGCTGGGACC
>DATDLN010000047.1:0-32083 GCA_036519295.1 Thermoleophilaceae bacterium | reverse complement strand
GTCTGGATCACCAACCTGCCCGACGGGGGCAAGGTCGACATCCGGGAGCTGAACCTCGAGAAGTAGTACCTTCGCCTGCACCGAGCGGAGGAGGAGCGTGGCGATGAGCAGAGCACGAGCGGCGTGGGTCGGAGTGTTGGTGGGGGTGGCGCTACTCGCGGGAGTCCCCTCGCCGGCCGCGGCGGCCGGGCACAAGCGGGGTGACTCGGACGAGCGGGGCCCACTCGTCATCGGGCACCGAGGCACCGCCGGGTACCTGCCGGATCACACCCTGCAGGGGTACGCGCTGGCGATCAAGCTGGGCGCCGACTACGTGGAGCCCGATCTGGTGGCCACGAAGGACGGCCACCTGATCGCCCGGCACGAGCCGAACATCATGAATACCACGGACGTCCTGAACCACCCGGAGTTCGCGAGTCGCCGGCGTACGGCCGTGATCGACGGCGTCCCGGAGGAGGGCTTCTTCGCCTCGGACTTCACACTTGCCGAGATCAAGACGTTGCGGGCGGTGCAGCCGTTCCCGGAGCGTCCGCAGCAGTTCAACGGCAGGTTCGAGATTCCGACGTTCGAGGAGGTCATCGCGCTGGTCAAGCGCGAATCCCGCAAGCGGCACCGAAGGATCGGCATCTACCCGGAGACGAAGCACCCGACCTACCACAAGGAGCTCGGGCTCCCGCTGGAGGGCCGGTTGGTCGCGGCGCTGCGGAGGGCCGGCTTGAACCGGCGCAGCGCGCCGGTGTTCATCCAATCGTTCGAGCAGTCCAACCTCAAGCAGCTGAACCGGATGACCCCGGTACGACTCGTCCAGCTGGTGGACGCCAACGGCGTCAACCCCGACGGGACACTCGACTACGCGCCGCCGTTCGACCGCCCGTACGACTGGACGGTCTCAGGCGACCCAAAGCTGCTCGCCCGCACGTTTGGCTTTTTCGCAACCGACGAGGGCCTCAGGGAGGTCAGGTCCTACGCCGATGGGATCGGCCCCTGGAAGCGCTACATCGTAAGCACAACCGGCACCGGCAACGACTCTGAGCGTCACCTGCTCCCGCCGACCGACCTCATCCAGCGCGCCCACGCCCACGGCCTGCTCGTTCACACCTGGACCTTCCGCAACGAGCAGTTCCGGCTGGTGAGCGACTATGCGGGCAACCCGGTGAACGAGTATCTGCAGTTCTACCGCCTGGGCATCGACGGGGTGTTCTCGGACTTCGCGGACACGGCGGTGGTCGCGCGCGAGCTGTTCCGCCTCGAGCAGGGAGGCGACCTCGACTAGCCATCTAGTGACGGTAGCGGCGCTCCTCCTCGTACCGCTCGAGCGCCAGTGAAAGGAGGCGGTCCAGGAGCTCGACGTACGACACGCCGCTGGCCTCGAACAGCTTCGCGTAGACGCTGGTGGCGGTGAAGCCGGGGATGGTGTTCAGCTCGTTGACGAGCACGCGCTCGTCCTCGACGAAGAAGTCGACGCGCGCCATCCCTGAGCAGCTCACGATCTTGAACACCTCGACGGCGAGCCTGCGGACCTCCTCGCGCACCCGGTCGGGAACGCGTGCGGGGACCACGAGCTCCATGCCGCCGTCCGTGTACTTCGCCTCGTAGTCGTACCAATCCGCGGTCTTGATCTCGATCTCGCCCGGTTCCGAAGCGATCGGATCGCGGTGGCCGAGCACTGAGCACTCGATCTCTACGCCCTCGGAGAAGCGCTCGACCAGCGCGACGGGATCGTGCTCGAAGGCGGTCAGCAGCGCCAGGTCGAGGTCGGCCTCGGACCACGCTTTCGAGATTCCCACCGAGGAGCCAAGCCGCGCCGGCTTCACGAAGGCCGGGGGGCGAAGGGACGGGCTGTCGCCGTCGCGTACGACCGAGTACTCGACCTGCGGGATCCCGTGGGCCGCCATCAGGTCCTTGAACAGCGCCTTGTCCATCGAGACGGCCGAGGCCATGACCCCGGCGCCGACGTAGGGGACGTCCAAGAGCTCGAGCAGCCCCTGAACCGTCCCGTCCTCGCCGAACGGCCCGTGCAGGACGGGGAAGGCCACGTCGGCGCCCAGCAGCCCGCCCGCAGGCGCGAGGGTGAGCGGCTCCAGGTCTCGGCTCCAGCGACCCTGGCGGTCGATGCGAACGTCGAGCGGCTCGTGGCCGCCCTCCTCGAGCCCGGCGCGCACCGACTCGGCCGAGGCCAGCGAGACTTCGTGCTCACTGGAGCGCCCGCCGCCGATCACGGCGACCCTCATGGCGCCTCGGGGGGCGGCTGCTCCGGCTGGACCTCCTCCTCGGGCAGGAGCACTCCGACGACGATAACCACCTGTCCACCCGGGTCGAGCTCGACTCCGGCACCCGGACGCTGGTCGATCACGACACCGTCCTGATCGGGATCGGTGACGTTGCGCTCGATGCGAACCGAGCTGAGACCCACGCTCCGGATCTGCCCCTCGGCCTCGCGCGGCGGCAGGCCGGTCACGTCCGGCACACCGACCTGCTGGATGCCGGTGGAGACCGTGATCGTCACGGTCGTGCCGCGGTCCACCCGGCTGCTCCCCTCCGGCGACTGTGCGATCACCTGTCCCTCGGCCTCCTCGGACTCCTGCTCCTGGACCCCTACGCCGAAGCCCTCGGCGCTCAGGCGCGCCTCCGCGGACTCACGCGACAACCCCACCACGTCGGGCACCGTAACCTGCTCGGGCCCGGTGCTCACGAACAGCGTGACCCGTGTGTCCCGCTCGACCTCCTCACCGGCCCGCGGCACCGTCCGGATCGCGAAGCCCTCCCTTACCACGTCCGAGCTCTGCGGCTCCGTGGTCACCTTCAGGTCGACGTCCTGCAGGTCGTCGATGGCCTGCTCCTGAGGCAGCTTCGCCACTGACGGCACCCGGACCGTTCCGGGCCCGTTCGAGACCTCGAGCGTGACCGTGGAGCCGTCCTCCGCCTCCTCGCCCGCGTTCGGGTCCTGGTCGATCACCTGGTCGAGGGGCTGGCGACTACGCACCCGCGTCTCGGCGACCTCGAACCCAGACTGCTCCAGCACGGCGCGCGCCCGGACGAGCTGTTGCCCGGCCACCCGCGGCACCTCCACCTTCTCGGGGGCGAAGGCCCCGCTGAGTCCCAGATAGAGCAGGAAGCCGGCCAGGGCCAGCGCCAGGAGACCGAGCGTGAACCAGGGCCAGCGGCGCCGGCGCGGCGGCTCGGCGACCGGCGGGGCCGCTCCGTCGCCGTTCGCGGCCGGGATCGTCTCCGGCGGGGGCGCGGGAAGCGGCACGGGCGCGACGGCCGCGAGGCCCTCCGCACCGTCGATGCCAGCGTCGATCTGGGAGCGGGCCGCTTCCAGTCCCTGGGCGAACTCCTCCGCCGACTGCCAGCGCTGAGCGGGGTCCTTCGCGAGCGCGGCCATCACCACGGCCTCGAGCGCCGGGTGGACGTCGGGGCGGAACTGCGAGAGCGGCGGGGGCGGCTCGGAGAGGTGCTTCAGCGCGACCGAGACGGCGCTCTCGCCCTCGAACGGCAGCCTCCCGGCGAGCATCTCGTAGAGCATCACGCCGATCGAGTAGAGGTCCGAGGCCGCCGCTACCGCGTGCCCCTGCGCCTGCTCCGGCGAGAGGTACTGGGCGGTGCCCATGATCGATCCGGTCTCGGTCATCTCCGAGGCCCCGGCGCGCGCGATGCCGAAGTCGGTGACCTTCGCGCGCCCGTCCTGGTCGACGATCACGTTGTGCGGCTTGAAATCGCGGTGGATCACGCCGTGCCGGTGGGCGTAGCCCGCCCCCTGGAGGATCTGCTCGCCGAGGTCGATCGCGCGCTCCTGCGCCAGCGGCGCCTCGGCTTCGACGATCTCCTTGAGCGTTCGCCCCGGGAGGTGCTCCATCGCGATGTAGTAGGTGCCCTCGTGGTCGCCGCGGTCGAAGACCCCGACCACGTTGGGATGGCTGAGCCCGGCGACTGACTTGGCCTCGCGCCGGAAGCGCTCGACGAACTCCTGGTCCTGAGCGAAGCGCCGGTGCAGCACCTTGAGCGCCACCTGACGACCGAGGTGAGTGTCCTCGGCGAGGTACACGTCCGCCATCCCGCCCGATCCGATCCGGTTCAGGATCCGGTAGCGAGTGTCTACCAAGGTGTTGGCGGCTACCTCGGTCATCCGCCTCCGAGCAGCTCCTCGAGCACGCTCTTCGCGATCGGCGCCGCCACGGTGCCCCCCGCCGAGCCCGGTGGCTGGCGCTCGACGGTCACGGCGACCGCCATGCGCGGGTTCTCGACCGGCGCGAACGCGATGAACCACGGTTGCGTGAACTCGCGGTTCGCGCCCACCTCCGCGGTGCCGGTCTTGCCCGCCACGGTGATGCCCGCCAGGGCCGCGGCGGTGCCGGTGCCCTCCTCCACCACCCGGCTCATCATCTGCGCGAGCTGCTCCGCCGTCTCCGGCTTCACGACCTGTGACTGGAGATCCGGCTCGATGCGTTCCTTGACACGCCCGTCCTTGCGCAGGATTCGGTCCGTCAGCCGCGGCTTCATGAGCCGCCCGCGGTTCCCGATCGCGGCGGCCACGAGCGCCATCTGCAGCGGGCTCGCGCGGATCTCGCCCTCGAGGCCTCCCTGCCCGATCGCCACGCGGCCCACGTCGAAGCCGCTGTCGACATAGTCGCCCTTCCCGTTCAGGATCCCGCTCGGGACCATCTGGAAGCCGGGATAGTCGAGCTGGGGGTCGGAGTAGAAGCCGAAGCGCCTCATGTACTCGACGAGCGTGTTCGGCCCGATCCGCTCCCCCACCTGGGCGAAAACCGTGTTGACCGAGTTCGTGAGGGCGTCGGTGAAGCTGATCGGCCCGAAGCTCTCGCCGCCCGCATTCTCGAGGGGCACGCCGCTGATCGTCTTGGGCGACGAGCCGTCGATGACGGTGGTGGGGCTCACCTTGCCACTGTCGAGCGCTGCCGCCGCCGTCACGACCTTGAAGGTAGACCCGGGTGGGAAGAGCTCTTGCGTAGTCCGGTTAAGCAGAGGTTGGTTCGGGTCGCGCTCGATCTGCCGGAAGCCCGTCGGGACCTGGTTCGGGTCGTACTCCGGAATCGACACCATCACCCGCACCTTGCCGGTCTGCGGCTCGAGAGCCACGACGGCGCCCTTGCGCCCCCCGAGCCCCTGGACCGCGGCCCGCGTGGCGCCGACGTCGAGGTTCGTCACGACGTCGAAGCCCTCGCGCGTCTGGTCCTCCAGCTCGGAGAGGATAGACTGGAACTCGTCCTCCTCGCCCACGAGGTCGTCGTTGCGGAACAGCTCGAGACTCCGCCGCCCGTTGCGAATGAAGGAGTAGCCGACCGGATGCGCGAATAGCCCGCCCGTCGGGTAGACACGGGTGAAGATCCGGTCCTCGCCCCGCCCGATTGCGCGATTGCGCGCGAGCTGCGTGCGGCCGTCGCGGGCGAGGATCAGCCCGCGCGGGATCCTCTGCTCCTCGATCAGGGGCCGACGGTTGGCGGTGTTGTCCTCGAGCGACTGCGCCTCGAAGACGGTCCAGCGCGAGGTGAACGCGATCAGGATCCCAAACAGCAGCACGGTGAGCCCGAAGAGCTGGGCGATCTGGCGGTTCACAAGTGGTGCCTCCGGTGAATCCGTGCCCGGTTCGGCGAGCTCCGGGGGCCGCCAGGCAAGGACCAGGGGGCTCCGCCCCCTACATCCGGCCTGCGGCCGGAATACCCCTGGATTACGTAATGCCAGTAGTGGCATTGCCCCGACCGAGGACGCCGCATGGCGGCCACCCGGGGCCGCCAAAGCGGGTGCGGACTTGCCGGAGGTGCCACTAGACCAGTCCTCCACGCCGGATCCGCTCCGAGCGCGCGTGATCCGAGACGATCAGGAGCAGCGCGAGCAGCACCATGTTCGCGACGATCGAGCTGCCACCGTAGGAGACGAACGGGAGCGTGACGCCGGTCAGCGGGATCACCCGCGTGACCCCGCCCACGATCACGAAGACCTGGAGCGCGAAGACCGCCGTCAGGCCCACCGCCAGCAGCTTCGAGAAGCCGTCCGAGGCGAGCATCGCCGTCTTGTAGCCGCGCCACACGAACAGGAGGTAGGCGCCGATGAGGCCCGCCGCGCCGAACAGGCCCACCTCATTCGTGAGCACGGCGTAGATGAGGTCCGTGTGAGGCGCGGGCAGGATCGTCCCGCCCCCGGGTAACTCGAGGAGCGCCTGGCCGAAGCCTTGGCCGAAGAGCCCGCCGTCCGCCTGCGCGAAGAGCGACTGTGCGATCTGGTAGCCCTCGTTGTCGACCACGCCGCGCTTGAAGGGGTCGAGCCAGATCTCCACCCGCTCGTGCACGTGCGACACGTTGTTCGCGAAGAACACGGCGCCGCCGAAGAACATCGTCGCCCCGGCGGCGACCAGCGAGAGCCGGCCGGTGGCAGCGTAGAGCAGCGCAAGGAAGCCGCCAAAGAACATCAGCGAGCTGCCGAGGTCGCGGATGACGATCAGCATCAGCATGGCGAGCCCCCACACCAGGAGCAGGGGCCCGAAGTGCTTCGGCGAGGGACGCTCGCGCAACACCGCGACCAGCGAGGCCACGAAGACGACGAGCAGCACGGATCCGGCCGTGCCGAGACCGAGCACCAGGATCGCGAGCAGCGTCAGCAGCGCAGGCAGGCCGTAGAGCAGCAGCTGGCGCTGTAGAGGGAGTGGACGAAGGCGAGGCCGAACCAGAATGTCTCCCGTCTCGCGCAGGTAGCTCGCGAGGAAGATGATGATGCCGAGCTTGGCGACCTCCGCGGGCTGGAACTGGATCGGCCCGAGCTTGATGGCGAGGAAGGCCCCGTTTACCTGCCCGCCGATGCCCGGCAACCGCGGCATCGCCAAGAGCGCGATGGAGACCGCGGCGATCGTGTAGCGGTAGCGCTCGAGCACGTGGTGGTCGCGGATCGCGAGGATCGTGCCACAGAAGAAGACGAGCCCAACGACGAACCACTGAGCCTGCTCGCGGGCCAGCTCTGCGTCGATCCGGTAGATCAGCACGAGGCCGATGGCGGCGAGGAGCGCCGCGAGCGGGAAGAGGTAGGGATCGGCGTCCGGCAGCCGCGCGCGGATGAAGAGGTGCGCGACCACGCACAGTCCAAGGAAGACGGCGCCGTAGGTGAGCGTGGCGTCGGACACGTCCCGTGTGCGCGTAGCCAGCACCGCGGCGAACCCGGCGGCCACCAGCAGGGAGACCGGGAGGAGCCCGAACAGCTCGCGCGTTCGCGCAGACATCAGCGGAACGCCTCGGGCGAGGCCGAGGCGGCGGCGCTTCCTCCGTCGAGCTGTCCGCGCTCCAGCGCCCGGACCAGGTCGACCGCGTCCTCGCGGCTGCGCCACTCGTGGTCGAGCACCCGCTCGCGGCGGGCGGCCGGAATGGCCCGCGCCGGTACCCCGCTGGCGTAGCGCTCCTCGTAGAGCTCGATGCCGAAGGGCAGGTCGTAGGGGACGCCGCGATAGAGCGTCACTAGGCCGGCGTCGTTCGTGCCGACGAAGTAGACCTGCCGGCTGAGCGCGTAGAGGCCCGCCACGACAC
Organism: Thermoleophilaceae bacterium; assembly: GCA_036519295.1. Lineage (GTDB taxonomy): Bacteria > Actinomycetota > Thermoleophilia > Solirubrobacterales > Thermoleophilaceae > JACVRW01. The sequence goes on along the minus strand of DATDLN010000047.1, from coordinate 24,557 downwards.
CGGCCACCACCGCCAGCCCGACCACGACCTTGGCAAGCGTCCGCACGCGGCGGCGACGGCGGCGGGGCGGAGGCGGCGGGACGCGGTCGGGCGGGCGCACCACGGTGGCATCGGCAGGGGCGTCCGCGAGGCCCTCGCGGAGCCCCACGCCGGCCTGGGCCGGTGTTGCGGCATCGGCGCCTGCTGCACGCACGTCCTCGGCCGTCAGAGTCCCGGCGATCGTGTCGTCCTCCCTCGAGGGCTCCGCCTCCGCCGCGTCGGCGAGCCGGAAGAGCACGACCGTGATGTTGTCCTTGCCGCCGCTTTGGTTAGCTGCCCGCACAAGGGCGTCGGCGGACTTCTCGAGCGAGTCGGAGGAGCGCAGGATGGAGGCCACCTCCTCGTCCGAGATCATCGAGGTGAGCCCGTCCGAGCAGATGAGGAAGAGGTCCCCGTCGCGGCCGGCGACCGTGTACGTGTCCACCTCCACCTCGGGCTCCGGGCCGAGTGCACGGGTGATGATCGAGCGCTGTGGATGATGCTCCGCCGCCTCGGGGGAGATCTGGCCGCTTCGCTCCAGCTCCGCCACGAGCGAGTGATCGCTCGTCAGCTGCTCGAGCTCGCCGCGACGAAGCACGTAGGCGCGACTGTCGCCCACGTGGGCGAAGCTGATCTCGTCGCCGTGGACCATCGCGGCGGTCAGCGTCGTGCCCATGCCTCGGTGCGACTCGTCCTTCACTGCGAGCTCGTAGATGCGGCGGTTGGCCTCGCGCAGGATGCGGGCCAGCTGGGCCTCGGCGGGCTCGCCCGACTCGGCCTCCCCCTCGAAGGTGCCGGCGGCGATCGCCGAGGCCACCTCGCCGGCCTTCGCACCGCCCATGCCGTCGGCGACGGCGAAGAAGGGCGGGCTCACAACGAGGTCGTCCTCGTTGACGCTGCGCTGGCGACCAACGTCGCTCCTCCATGCCTGCTCCACGATCCGCAGCGCCACGCCTACTCCTGGTAGCGATACTCGCTGTCGCCTATGCGGATCACGTCGGCCATCTTCAGGCGCTCCGCGTTGCGGAGCTGGCGCCCGTTCAGATAGGTGCCGTTCGTTGAGCCCATGTCCTCCACGTACATGAATTCGCCGCGCGAGAAGATGCGGGCGTGGGCCGAGGAGGCGAACGGATCGTCGACCCTGATGTCGGCGCCGTTCGAGCGCCCGAGCGTGACGCCCTCACCCAAGTCGAACGTGGTTCCGGGCTCGTAGCCCATCGCGGCCACCACCTCGAGGCGAGGGGACACCCCCGCCCGCAGATCCGGGCCCCCACGGCGGCTCCTCACCGGGTTCGGCGCCTCCACCGGCTCCGCAACGGAGGAGCCCTCGTAGCGACGCAGGTCGCGCATCGCGCTGCGGGCGACCCAGAGCAGGAAGAGATAGAGAACGGCGAGAAAGCCGAACTTGAGCGCGACCGCGAGCGGCTCGTCCACGGCGGGCCTACTCGAGCTCGAAGGTCAGGTCCGTCACGCCGATCGTGATTCGGTCGCCGGGCTGCAGCCGCGCCTCGGCGACCCGGCGCCCATTCACCTTCACGCCGTTCGTCGACCCAAGGTCGACCACCGACCAGCCCTCCTCGCCGCGGCGCAGCTCGGCGTGGCGGCGCGACACGTTCGGATCGGACACCACAACGTCGCACTCACGGCTGCGGCCCACGACCACCTGGCTGCCGCTCACCACGCTGCGCCGGCCGTTGCCCACCAGCAGGGCCTGGCGGCGGTCAAGAGCGGGCTCGAGACGACGCGCCGCGCGCTCCGGCGAGTAGACCATCGTGTGGCCGAAGTCTCCGGCGGACGGCGCCACCGCCTCTGGCGCGCCCGGCCGTTCCTCTTCCTCCGGCGGCGAGAGCAGTTGCGCCTGGATCCCGAACTCGCCGAGGTCCAAGCGCTCGTCGGTGTGAAACTCCACCTGCGGCCGGCTCGTCAGCGCAAGGCCCTCCTGGCGTGCGTGCTCGAGGAGGTAGTCCGACAGCTCCTTCCTCAGGGCGGGCTCGTAGCTCGAGAACTGCTCGCGATCCTGAGGGGAGAGGAATACGCGGTAGTGGTTCGGGACGTACACGCGCGAGACGGAGGCCATCTGGTTCTCCTCCATCTCCTTGGCGAGCTTGTGCGCCAGCTCGACGGGCTGGACGCTGGTCTTGAACGCGCGCCCAAATGCCCCTTCCACGAGCCCGCCGAGCTTCGCCTCGAGGTTGCGCAGCATGCTCATTTCGTCCCGGAGAGTAGTCCTATGCGGTTGTGATTCGTGGCGCCCGCAGGCCCTCGGCGGGTGGGGCGATCCTGGACACGGATATGACCACCAGCGCGGCCACAACGGCACCCGCGACCGCTCCGCGCGCCTGCTCGCGAGCGACGTCGGCGGCCAGCACATCACCGAGTGCCACCTGCGCGGCGATCAGCCCGGCCGTCCACAGACCGGCCCCGATCAGATCCAGTGCGATCCAGCGGCCGCGCACGGCCAGGGGCAGCACGGCCGCGAAGGCCGCCCATACGGCCAGCGGTGCCAGCGCCGTCGTGGTCAAGAGCGGCTCCAGCGCGTTCGAGGCCGCGCTCGTGAACGAGCCGGCCCAGTCGGCGCGCGGTAGCGCGCCGTCAGACACGCCGAACAGCAGCCCCTCGCCACTGAGCAGTTCGCCCACGGCCAGCCAGATCAGGCCGGAGGCCGCGAGACCGGCCCGGCGCCAGGCGGTCGGCGCGAGCGCAGCGACACCGACGAACGCGGGCGCCAGGGCGATCGTCCCCAAGAGCGGCGCGAGGATGGGGAGCGACCAGAGAAGGCCCGCGCGCGGGAGCAGGAAGGGAACCGGGGTCACCGCCGCCGCGACGACGAGCGCCGTGCCCTGGCGGTCGGCCTCGGGCGAGGCGAGCCAGACACAGACACCGGCGGCAGCGAACAGCCAGCCGAGCCGCGGAAGGAGAGCGATGGCGGCCGCCGCCAGGCCCGCCGCCGCGAGGGACGAGAAGGGGGGCTGGGGTCCGAGCGTCTCCAGCGCCGCCAGGACGAGCCCGCCGCCGAGGAGCCCCGCCCCCGCCCGCTGGGCGAGCCGGAGCCCGAGGGTGGGCGCGGCATCGGGATCCGCCCGCCCGAGCAGGCCGTGGGGCTCCTCCTCCGGCACCGCGGCTATCCGGCGGCGACGCAGCAACCCCCGACGCTGAGTCGTCGGCAGCCCCACGCGCCGCAACGTGGCCGGCTCCACGAGACCGCCCTCGTCGGACAGCTCGGGTTCCGCGGCATGGAGGGCGGCGCGAAGACGGCTCGGATGCGGTCGGCGCGCGGGGTCGGGATCGAGCGCGGCGTCGATCTCGTCGCACAACGGGAGCGGAAGGTCCCGCCGAATAGCCGCCAGCGACGGCAGCGGGCGGCCGAGCCGGCGGGCGGTCGCGGCCGGCCCGCCCGCGCGCACCGGGTTCGTCCCGGTCCAGGCCTCGAAGAGCGTGAGCGCCAGCGAATAGACGTCGCAGGCGGGCGTGACCCGCTCGCCGTCCGCCTGCTCGGGCGCCATGTACGCCAGCGTGCCGACTACGTCGCCGGTCCGGGTGAGCGAATCTCCGCTGACCACGTGGGCGACACCGAAGTCGGTGAGCTTCGCGAAGCCCACCCCCGCCGCCGGCTCCGCCACGACCATGACGTTCTGAGGCTTTACGTCGCGGTGGATGACCCCGCGCGCATGGGCGTGCTCGAGCGCCTCGCAGAGCGCCTCGCCGATCCGGGCCACGTCCCTGTCCGAGATCGCCCCCGCCCGCAGCAGCTCGGCGAGGGTTCGCCCCCGAACGAGCTCCGAGACAAGGTAGACGTCATCGGTGTCGGACGCCAGCTCGTACACCCCGACGATGCCCGGGTGGTTGAGCCGTGCGGCCGCCCGTGCCTCGCGTTCCACCCGCTCGCCGACCCCACGCTCGCGGGGGATCGCCTTGACCGCCACCTCGCGCTCGAGCTTCTCGTCCCAGCCCAGCCAGACGACGCCGAAGCCGCCCGCCCCGAGGCGCCGCTCCAGCCGGTAGCGGCCGAGCACCAGGCGTGGGCCGGGAGCCCCGGGCAGCGCTTCGGTAGGGTCCGAGCTGCCGAGCGGCAGGGTGCCGTGCTCCTCGTCGAGGCTGCTGTCGAAGCGTTTCATTCCAGGTTTCGTTTTCGGTCCGCGGAGAGCGCGTCCTCCCGCCCCTTCATACTCTCAACCCGAAGCGCCACAGGCGCCTTCGGTAGCGCTAGGAGCGATTCTGCTGTCCTTCCTCGACGAATCGGACGAGCCCGTACGCCGCCCCAGAGGCCGGTCGCGGGGTGGTCCGTCGACGGACCGACAGACGCTGATGGTCCGTCGGACCATAGCCATCGTCGCGGGGCTGATCGTGCTGATCCTTCTCGTGCTGGGGGTCAGAGGCTGCCTCAACTCGCGCAAGGAATCGGCGATGAAGGACTACGTGAGCGACGCCAACGCCCTGGTGCGGGAGTCGAATGCACAGAGCCGCTCGCTGTTCCGGGTGCTCCAGGGTCCGGGTGGGCAGGACCAGGCGGTGAACACGGAGAGCTCCCTCAACGGGTTGCGCGTCGCGTCGAGCGGCCTGGTGGACCGCGCCCGCGACCTCGATGTCCCGGACGAGCTCTCGACGGCCCAGCGCTATCTCCTCGAGACGCTCGAGCTGCGGCGCGACGGGCTGGCCGGGGTGGCCAACGCGATTCCGCAGGCGCTGGCGGACCAGGAGCGCCGCCAGAGCACCGCGCAGGTCTCCCGGATGATGCGCGTCTTCTCGGCGAGCAACGTGATCTATCGCGGGCGCTACGTGCCCAGCCTCAACAAGGCGCTCGAGGACGAGGACGTCAACGCCGAGGACCCCGTGGAGAGCGCGTTCCTTCCCGACACCCAGTGGCTCGACCCGGCCTTCGTCGCCGACCAGGTGGCCGGCATCCGCAGCGGCCAGGGCGGCGGCGACCAGGCCGCCGCACCCGGCCTCCACGGCAACGGCCTGGGCACGGTCACACTGGGCGGCGTCGCGCTCGTACCGGGCGGCTCCGCCACCGTCCCGGTCACCGGCGACCTCGCCTTCGAGGTGCAGGTGGCCAACCAGGGCGAGAACACGGAGACCGATGTGACCGTAACGGCGACGGTGGGCGAGGGGAGCAACGCCATCGATCTCGAGGAGCAGCTCGACACGATCGCGGCCGGGGAGACGAAGACCGTCTCGATCCCGGTCGATCAGCAGCCGCCCACGGGGGAGAACGTGCCGGTTACGGTCGAGGTGAAGCCGGTGTCGGGCGAGGAGATGACGGACAACAACACCGCAGACTTCACGGTGATCTTCACCCGGTAGTGCCGCAGGACCGCCGTCGATACCCTGATCCGCCTTGGATGACCTGAGTTCCACGGAAGGGATCGTCGCGCTCGCGGCAGCGGGCGCCGCGGCGCTTGCGCTCATCTGGCTCATCGTCCTGAGCGTGAAGCTGCGGAGGCTGCGAGCCGCGCAGCGCACCGTGCTCGGCGCAGCCGGCACCGACCTGGTGGGCCATGCCGCGACCCTCCAGGAGGCCTTCGTGCAGCTGCGCGACTGGGTCGAGGAGACCGCCACCCGGCTCGACGAGCGCATGCTCGCGGCCGAGCACCGCATCGACGGCTGCGTCACCTATACCTCGCTCGTGCGCTACGACGCCTACAACGAGATGTCCGGGAGGCAGTCGAGCTCCCTCGCCCTGCTCGATGCGCACCGGACCGGTGTCGTCGTCTCCTCGATCCAACACCGCGAGCAGGCCCGCGTCTACGTGAAACCGGTCCGCGAGGGGGCCTCCGCCTTCGAGCTCTCGCCGGAGGAGCAGGAGGCGATCGAGGCGGCGGTGGCCGGCTCTCCCACCGGGGCCTGATGAGGGTCGCATATCTCGGTCCCGCCGGGACCTACAGCGAAGAGGCCCTGCGCGCCTCCGCGCCGGCAGCTGTCGAAGAGGTTCCGTACCCGACCATCCACGTGGCCGTCATGGCCGTGCAGGAGGGCGCAGTGGACCGCGCCGTCGTCCCGATCGAGAACGCACTCGAGGGCGCAGTGGCTGTCACGCTCGACACCCTGGCCCTGGAGGCCACCGGGGTGCGCATCTCGGCCGAGGTGGTCCACCCGATCCACCACTGCGTGGTGGCCGCCGGGCAGCTCGAGCTCGACGAGGTAACCCGAATCGTCTCGCACCCACAGGCCACGGCGCAGTGCGAGCGCTTCCTGCGCGAGCGTCTGGCGCACGCTGAGCGCGTCGTGGCCCCCTCGACGGCGGACGCGGTGCTCTCAGTGCGTGACGCACGCGAACCTGCCGTGGCACTGGCGTCCCGGCTTGCCGCCGAGCTCTACGACTGCATCGTGCTCGCCGCCAACGTCGAGGACCACCCCGACAACGCCACCCGCTTTGTCTGGCTCGCCCCAGCCAGCGAGATCGGCGATCCCGGGACCGAGGCGAAGACGTCGGTAGTCTTCTGGGGCGGCGGCGATCAGGCGCCGGGCTGGCTCGTGGACGTGCTGCGCGAATTCGCGGACCGCGGCGTGAATCTCACACGTATCGAATCGCGCCCCCGGCGGGTTCGGCTGGGTCACTACATGTTCTTCGCCGACCTCGAGGGCGCCGCCACCACGCCTCCGGTGAGCGAGGCGCTCGATGCGCTTCGCGGCCGTGTCGAGGAGATCCGGGTTCTCGGCTCGTATACGTCTGTCGGCGGGGGTGCTGGCTACACTGGTCGCCACCATGGCGGTACGCGTGGACCTGGTCGTCGCAACCGAGGCGGGTGACTCCGAACCAGGCCCTGCCGCCGCGCTGCCCGGCGCCGGCCGGGTCGCGCCGCGGGGAGGTTCGTCCGGCCGGGTCCTGGTGCTGAACGCGTCCTACGAGCCGATAAACGTCTGCACCGTTCGCCGCGCCGCCGTCCTGCTTCTGAAGAACCGCGCCGAGATCCTCGAGAAGGGCGATTGGCCCCTTCACTCCGAGTCGCTGACGCTCGCCCGCCCGGTCGTGATCCGGCTGCTCGCCTACGTGCGCATCCCGCGAGATGCGCACCGCCGCAAGATCACTCGCCGCGCGGTGTTCGCGCGCGACCGCTGGACCTGCCAGTACTGCGGGCATGAGCGCGGGAACCTCACCGTCGACCACGTGGTCCCGCGCTCGAAGGGCGGCGAGTCGACGTGGGACAACATCGTCACCTGCTGCGCTCCCTGTAACCGGCGCAAGGGCGACTGCCTGCCGGAGCACGTGAACATGGTTCCCGTGCGCAGGCCCAAGGCGCCGAACCCCACCGTCTTCATCCACGTGGCGACGCCCAGCATTCCCGCGGCCTGGGAGCAGTACCTCGTGGCGGCCTAGTGGGCCTACCGTGGTCGATAGGGGGTGCATACGACCCCCTATGCACCACGGTGGCCTCGGCCCGCTGCGGTGAGGAGGTCCAGTAGTGCAGGACCCGCCCGGGCAGCGATCGGACGGTTCCCCGGCGCCCGAGGGGAAAGGCGCAGCGCCCGAGGGGAAGCCCGAGGATGCGGCGACGGGCAAAGCCGACGGCGAGGGCGCCGGGAAGGTCCAAGGCGAGGGCGACCGTGCGGCTGCGAACGGCGGCCGCGAGCAGGGCGCCGCCGTCGGCCCCCCGCGAGTCGCGACCGTCGACGACCTCCGCAGCCTGCGCCGCTGGGTCCTCGTAGCCAGCGTGTGGGCAGTCGCGGCCACAGCGATCGCCGTGATCGCACTGGTCGTGGCGAACCGCTTCGACGAGGAGGAGCAGAACGCCCGCACCGCCGGCCAGATCACTCAGGTGCAGAAGCAGCTCGAGAACCGCATCGACGATCTCGAGTCACGCATCGGCGACCTTCCGACCTCGGAGGACGTCTCGGACCTCGACAACCGGCTGGGGAAGGTCGAGGACCGCGTCGGCACGACATCCGACCAGATCGGCCGCCTGAACGCCCGGCTGGACGACCTCGAGCAGCGGGTCGAGGACCTCGAGCAGACCGGGACCAGCGCACAGACCGACACGGAGACGAACCCGCAGTAGTCCCCTAGGGTGGCTCCTGAACGCCAGGGGCGCGGCTCCTCAAAAGCGAGGGGCGCCCTCGCGGACGCCCCTCGGTCTAGTTTGCTGAACGTTGTCGGCGGCACCTCAGACGGCCGGAGGGACCACTCCCGGCCAGGGCCGAGCCGACGGTGTCTCGGGTGGACTCCGCTTGACGGGGTCCAGCTCCGGTCTAGCGGCCGGACACCTCCAGGGTCCCAAGAAATCTGTCAGTCAAGCTCGGACCACCTCCTTTCCCTGGTACCGCTCAGTAAAGCAAACCGGGAGGCCGGACCCCGCCAGACCGGTTCGGCGGATCCTGCGTCAGGCCGGCCCGGCTCCGTCGCCGTCCGTCGGCAGGTCCTCCTCGACCTGAGCGGAGGTGTCCGTCGAGGCTTCCATCACGAGCGCGACGGCGCTGACGCGGTCGTCCTCGCGCAGGTTCATCACCCGCACTCCCTGGGCGGGGCGGCCCTGCTTCGAGATGCCCCTGACGGCGGTGCGCTGGACCATGCCGTTCTGCGAGATGAACACGAGGTCGTGGTGCTCGCGGACGATCAGCGCACCGGCGAGTGCTCCCTTGCGCTCGGTCAGGCTGATCGTCTTCACGCCCATCGTCCCCCGGCCCTTCACGGGGTACTCCTCGATCGGGGTGCGCTTGCCGTAGCCGCCGTCGGTGACAACGAGCAGCTCGGTGTCCGGCCGGACCACGTCCATGGCAAGCACCCGGTTGTCGCCGCGGTCCACGTTCATGCCCTTGACGCCGCCCGTATCGCGACCCATCGGGCGCACCTGATCCTCATTGAAGCGAGCCGCCTGCCCAGAGCGGGACACCATGATGATGTCGTCCTGGCCGCCCGTCCGGCGAACCGCAACCAGCTCGTCGTCGTCGCGAATCTTGATCGCGATGATGCCGTCGGCCTTGATCGGCGTGTTGTACGCCCCAAACTCGGTCTTCTTGATCTGGCCCTTCCGTGTCGCGAACACGAGGAACTTGCCCTCGTTGAAGTCGCGGGTTGCCTGGACCGCCTGCACCCGCTCGCCCTCGCGGAGCGGCAGCAGGTTGACGAGCGCGCGGCCCTTGGCGGTCCGCGAGGCCTCGGGCAGCTCGTAGACCTTCTGGCGGTAGACCTTGCCGCGGTTGGTGAAGAAGAGGAGGTAGTCGTGCGTCGAGCACACGAAGAGGTGCTCGATGTAGTCGTCGTCCTTCATCTCCATCCCCATCACCCCGACGCCTCCGCGCTTCTGCTGGCGGTAAGTGGCGAGCGGCAGCGACTTGATGTAGCCCGAATGCGTGATCGCGATGACCATCTGCTGGTCGGCAATCAGATCCTCGACGTCGATCTCGTCCTCGGAGTGCGTGATCTCGGTGCGCCGCTCGTCGCCGTAGCGCTCCTTGATCTCGAGCAGCTCCTCCTTGATCAGGCCCATGACCCGGGCCTCGTCGCCGAGGATCTCGCGCAGCTCCTTGATGCGCTCGAGCACGTCGGCGTGCTCCTGCTTGATCTCGTTCGTCTGGAGTGCGGTCAGGCGCTGCAGGCGAAGATCGAGGATCGCCTGCGCCTGGATGCGCGAGAGCTCGAACCGCTCCATCAGCCCTTCGCGCGCGGTATCCGGATCGCGCGAGCCGCGGATCAGCTCGATGACCTCGTCGATGTTCGCGATGGCCACGAGGAGGCCCTCGAGAATGTGGAGCCGCGCCTCCTTCTCGCGCAGCTCGTACTTCGTGCGCCGGACGATGACGTCGCGCTGGTGGTCGACGTAGTTCCTGACGATGGGCAGCAGGCCGAGCGTTCGCGGCACGCCGTCGACCAGGGCGACCATGTTCACGCCGAAGGTCGTCTGCAGCTGGGTGTGCTTGTAGAGCTTGTTGAGCACGACCTTCGGGATCGCGTCGCGCTTCAGCTCGATGACGAGCCGGATGCCCGTGCGGTCTGACTCGTCGCGCAGGTCGGAGATCTCCTTGAGCCGCCCGTTGTCGTGCTGCTCGGCGATCTTCTTCATGATGCCGCTGCCGTCGTCCCGGCCGTCGCCCTTCGCGACCTGATAGGGCATCTCGGTGACGATGATCGCCTCCTTGCCCTGTCGAAGCGGCTCGATGTGCGCCCGGCCGCGGATCACGACCCGGCCGCGGCCGGTCTCGTAGGCCTCGCGGATACCGCCGCGCCCCACGATGATTCCGCCTGTCGGAAAGTCGGGGCCCTTGACGTGTCTCATCAGGCCCTTGACGTCGATGTCGGGATCGTCGACGTAGGCGATCACGGCGTCGATCGCCTCACCCAGGTTGTGCGGCGGGATGTTCGTGGCCATCCCGACCGCGATTCCGGCCGAGCCATTGACGAGCAGGTTCGGGAAGCGTGACGGGAGCACGAGCGGCTCTTGCCGCGAATCGTCGTAGTTCGGGCCGAACTCGACGGTGTCCGCGTCGATGTCGCGCAGCATCTCGGTCGCGAGGCGAGCGAGCCTTGCCTCGCTGTACCTCATCGCCGCGGGCGGATCGTTGTCGATCGAGCCGAAGTTGCCCTGCGGGTCGACGAGCGGATAGCGCATCGCGAAGTCCTGGCCCAGGCGCACCAGCGCGTCGTAGATGGCGGCGTCACCGTGCGGGTGGAACTGACCCATCACGTCGCCCACCACGCGCGAGGACTTGCGGAACGGCCGGTTCGGCTGAAGGCCGGCCTCGTGCATCGAGAACAGGACCCGCCGGTGCACGGGCTTGAGGCCGTCTCGCACGTCCGGCAGCGCCCGGCCCACGATCACGCTCATGGCGTAATCGAGGTACGAGGAGCGCATCTCCTCCTCGAGGCCGCGCGGCTCGATGTTCCCGCCTGTCAGCTGGTCAATGCTCATGCTCAGACATCCAGGTTCGTTACTTCGCTGGCGTGGCTTTCTATGAACTCACGCCGCGGCTCGACGCTGTCTCCCATCAGCATCGAGAAGATCTGGTCTGCGGCGCTCGCATCGTCGATCGCGACCTGCTGGAGCGTTCGCTGCTCGGGATCCATCGTCGTGTCGTAGAGCTGGTCGTAGTTCATCTCGCCCAGGCCCTTGAAGCGCTGGAGCGGCACGCCGTCGCGCGCAACCTCGAGCACCTTGCGGCGCAGCTCCTCGAACGACAGGGCTCGTGCCTCGCGCTTGCCGAGCACGACGTCGAAGGGCGGCGTGCCGGCGAGCTCCTCGAGATCCTTGTGAACCTTGACGAACCGCTCGTACTCGGGCTTGCCGAACATCGCCCGCTGCAGCCGGTAGGTAGCCGCGGTGCCGGTCTTGCGCTCGACCACGCGCGCGATCACCTCCACCGGATCCTCCGACACCAGCTCCGTCGCGTACGCCTCGCCCTCCGGATCGTCGCCTTGGAGCAGCTCGATGACCGCATCTGGATCGGTCAGACCCTGATCGAGGATCGACGACTCCTCCAGGAAGGTGATCGGGTCATGGCCGAACGCCGCGCGCAGCGCGGTCGCCCACCCCTCGTACTGCTTCAGCAGCCGGCCGTACTTCTGCCAGCGCGCGTGCGTGAGCGCGAAGCGCCTGCCCTCGCGATCCGAGACCTCCATCTTCTCGAGCTTGTCCCGGAGCAGGACCTCCTCCAGCTCGGACTCCTTCTCGATGTAGACGTCCTTCTTGCCCGACTTGACCTTGTACAGCGGCGGCTTGGCGATGTACACGTAGCCGGCGTCGATCAGCTCGGGCATCTCGCGGTAGAGGAACGTGAGCACGAGCGTCCTGATGTGGGCGCCGTCGACGTCGGCGTCCGTCATCACGACGACCTTGTGGTAGCGCGCCTTGGAGAGGTCGAACTCCTCGCGGATCCCGGTGCCGATCGCCGTGATGAGCGCGCGGATCTCCTTGTTCGAGAGGACCTTGTCGATGCGGTTCTTCTCGACGTTGATGATCTTCCCGCGCAGCGGCAGGATCGCCTGGGTGTTGCGATCGCGGCCCTGCTTGGCGGAACCGCCGGCAGAGTCGCCCTCGACGATGAACAGCTCTGCGAGGGCCGGGTCGCGGACCGAGCAGTCCGCGAGCTTGCCGGGCAGGGTGGAGTTCTCGAGGGCCGACTTGCGCCGCGTCAGGTCGCGCGCCTTGCGCGCCGCCTCGCGGGCGCGGGCGGCGTCCACGGTCTTGCGGACGATACGGTTCGCGTCGGTGGGGTTCTCCTCCAGGAACTCCGACAGGCCCCTGTTGACCGCGGCCTGGACAAAGCCCTCGACCGGCGGATTGCCGAGCTTCGTCTTCGTCTGGCCCTCGAACTGCGGGTCGCGGATCTTCACGGAGATGATCGCGGTGAGACCTTCGCGCACGTCCTCGCCCTGGAGGTTCGGGTCCTTCTCCTTGAGCTCCCCCTTCTGGCGGGCGTAGTTGTTGATCGTGCGCGTCAGCGCCGACCGGAAGCCGGACAGATGGGTTCCGCCCTCGTGGGTGTTGATGTTGTTGGCGAACGAGAGCAGCGCCTCCTGGTACGAGTTGTTCCACTGGAGGGCGACCTCGACCTCGCCGATGTCGCTCGAGTCCTCGACGTAGACGATCTTCGAGTGCAGCGGCTCGCGCGTGCCCTGACCGTGCAGGTACTTCACGAAGTCGACGATGCCGCCCTCGTACTGGAAGCTGGTCTCGAAGCGCTCGCCGCGCTCGTCGCGGAAGTGGATCCTGAGGCCCTTCGTGAGGAAGGCCATCTCCCGGAAGCGCTGCTCGAGGACGGTGCGGTCGTAGTCGATCGTCTCGAAGATCTCGAGATCGGGAAGGAACGTGATGCTCGTCCCGCGGCGATCGGTTTTCGGCCCCTTCTTCAGGTCCCCGCGGGGCTGTCCACGCTCATACGACTGCGTCCACTCGTACCCGTCGCGCCAGACCGTCAGTTCGAGCGACTCGGCGAGCGCGTTGACGACTGAGACGCCGACGCCGTGCAGACCGCCGGAGACCTTGTAGCCGCCGCCGTCACCGAACTTGCCGCCCGCGTGCAGGACGGTCAGGACGACCTCCGCGGCCGGGCGGCCCTCCTTCTCCATCGTGTCGACGGGGATGCCGCGGCCGTTGTCGGTGACCGTGACGCTGTTGTCGGGGTGGATGACGATCTCGACGTGGTCGGCCTCGCCGGCGAGCGCCTCGTCGACGGAGTTGTCGACTACCTCGTAGATCAGGTGGTGAAGGCCCCGGGCCCCCGTTGAGCCGATGTACATGCCGGGGCGCTTGCGGACGGCCGCGAGACCCTCGAGGACCGTGATGTCGTGAGCGTCGTAGCTGCCGTTACCCGGCCGGCCGTCGCCGGCGGCCCGGCGCGCGGCCCCGCCTGTATTTCGCCTCTTCTCGCCGTTATCCGACTTCCTCGCCAAACGTTTCCTTCCGTAATACGGCCGCATCCGCGGCCGCTGAAAATCATGAGAAACCCCGACGCCGCGCCGCCTTCTAGCACGGGCCGGGGCGGTACATAAGACCGCCTCCAATGGTAGCAGGCTACCCCCTCCCCCGGACGGTTCGGACCGTTACAAAATACCCGCAAATCACGCAAAAATGAGCAATGCCCCGCGGCCACGGGGCGGTCCGTCAGGAACGGTTCGGCCTTGAACCGACGACGAACCTCAGGCGGGTCACCCAACCGGGCGTGCCGGGCCCCAAACGCGTGTTGAGGCGTGCCAGCAGATCGGGCGCGAGCAGCTCGAGCTCTCCGGCCCAGACGGCGGACTCGCAGGCCACTGTCACGACCCCCTCCCGCTCTGACACGGGGGCCGCCTCAGCGGCCACGGCACGCCCCGCGAGCTCCGGCCACACGGCCTGAACACGGGCGAGAAGGGTCGGCGGCGCGCTAGCGCGGACGACCTGGTCCAAGGCGGCCGAGAGTGGACGCGGCGCGGGGCGCCTCACGGTGCAACCGCCCGCTTCACGCGGCAACCGCCCGCGGCCCACCCATGATCCTGCCGTTGTCGACCCGGACCAGGCCTTGGCCGGCAAGCGCCGCGCCAGGCACGTGCTCGGTCTCGGTGGCCGTGATGACCGCCTGGCCGCCTTCTCGAAGAAGCTTCGCCAAGAGCTCGCGCCGGTCGCGGTCGAGCTCCGACATGACGTCGTCGAGGAGCATCAGGGGCGGGCTGTCGCGGCGCTCGGCCAGGAGCCTGCGTTCGGCGAAAAGCAGCGCCAGGAGGGCAGTGCGCTGCTGGCCCTGCGAGCCGTAGGCCCGCAGCGAGCTGCCGTCCAACAGGAGCGACAGCTCGTCGCGGTGAGGACCGTGCACGGTGAAACCGCGCTCGAGATCGGCCTGCCGGCGCTCGGCCAGCTCCGCCGCCAGACCCGCGGCGTCGATCGCGTCCGATCGCGGGCGGTAGCGAAGCTCAGGACGCCCGGGGAGGCCCAGCCGCTCGGCCAACTCGCCGAATGGCCCGCGGAGTCCGTTCACCGCTTCGCGCCGGTCCTCCATCAGCTGGAGGCCGTACCGAGCGAGCTCGGCGTCCCAGGCGTCGAGCGCGTCCAGCCCCACCAGCTGCCGGCGGATTCGCCCGAGCAGGGCGTTGCGCTGGACGAGGGTCTTCGAGTAAGCGGATTGGGTTTCGGCGCGGGCGGGCCACAACGCGGCCACGACACGGTCGAGATGCGCGCGCCGGCCGGCGGGAGCGCCCTTGACCAGCTCCAGGCGCTCCGGCAGGAAGACGCTGACGAGCGGGCGCGCCTCGACTCCCAGCAGGCTGTCGACCTGCGCGCCGTCCACCCGCAGGTGCTTCGGCTCTCCCGGCTCGAAGCCCACCTCCACGCGGTGGTCCCCGTCACCATCGGCCGCGTCGAGCACCACGCGCGTCACGGATGCGCCGCGCCGTACCAGCTCACGCTCGTTGGAGGTCCGCGGGGAGCGCGCCGTGCAACCGAAGTAGATGCCCTCGAGCAGGTTGGTCTTGCCGGCGCCGTTGGCGCCGGCGACCACCGTCAGCTCGTGGCCGAGCTCGAGCTCTCCCTCGGCGTAGTTACGGAAGTCGTGGATCTCGAGGCGCGTGACCTTGAGGGCCGCTCCGCCCATTCAAGTCACCTCACACGTTCAGCCGAATCGGCATGACGAGGTAGAGGAAGCCCGCGCCGCCGTCACCCGATTCGATCAACCCCGGCCGCAGCGGGCTGATCAGCTTCAGGACGAGCTCCTGCGATTCCGCGCTTTCGAGGCCCTCCCGGAAAAACTCCGGGTTGAAGCCGATCTCGAGCGGCTCGCCGCTGAAGGGCACCGGAAGCGACTCGTTCGCCTCGCCGACATCGGGCGTCTGGGCGGACACGTCGAGCGTGCCCTCCGAGAAGCGCAGCCGCAGAGGGGCATTCTTCTGCGCCAAGAGCCCGACCCGGCGCACCACCTCGAGCAGCTCGTCGCGTCTCACCCGCAGCTCGTGTTCATACGACTCGGGGAGCAGCTGCTGATAGTTGGGGAAGCGGCCCTCCACGAGCCGCGACGAGAGAACAACGTCGTCGACCGTGAACACGACTTGGTTCTCGAGCGAGGCGACGCCGATGCTGTCTGCACCGGTGCCGGTCGCAATGCGGCCGAGCTCTTGGAGGGTTCTGGCCGGAACGTTGGCCTCGAGCGATCCGGCGAGCTCGGTCTCGAGCTCCGTCTCCTTCACGCTAAGCCTGTACGAGTCGGTGGCCACCATCCGCAGCTCGTGCCCACTTGCAGTAACCAACACCCCCGTCAGGTGCGGGCGCGTCTCGTCGCGCGAAGCGGCCCGGGCAACGCGGGAGATCGTGTCGACAAAGGCTGCCGCGGGCACGTTGAGCGCTCCCTCGCCCGGTGCCTCCGGAAGCTTCGGAAAGTCCTCCGGGGGCAGCGTTCGCAGGTGGAACCGCGCGGGGCCCCCCACCAGCTCCACGTCCTGTTGAGAGCTCCGGTACTCGAGTGTCAGCTCGTCCTGCGGAAGCGAGCGAACCACGTCCAGGAGCAGTCTCCCGGGGACGACGGCGACGCCCGGGGTGGCGTCGCTCACCTCAAGGCCCACCCGGATGCCGAGCTCCATGTCGGTCGCCTGAAGCTCCGCCCGGCCTTCGTCGACGCGCAGAAGAATGCCGGAGAGCGTCTGTATTGCGCTTCGGGTGGAGGCGCCGCGAACCGCGACGCTGAGACGCGTGAGGAACGTTTCACGGGAAACGGTGAGCTTCAACTGGTGCTGCCTATCTGAGATCGAGGTTGTGGGGGCTGTGGAGACGTTGATATTCGAGATGGGCCCGGCTATGGAGCGGGAATCGTGCTGGTTGGAAGGTGTTGATTCTGTCACTCGTCTCGGCCGTCAGATTGCGGCTTCAGCTGTCTGAAGAGGTTGTCGACCGCGGAGTCGATGGTCGGATCGGTGCCTCTGGCCGTCCTCACGCGGTTCACGGCATGGAGGACGGTGGTGTGGTTACGACCGCCGATGCGCCTGCCGATCTCGGGGAGGCTGTGCGAGGTCAGCTCGCGGGCCACGTACATGGCGACCTGCCGCGCCATGGCGACGTTGGGCCTTCGATCCCGGGCCAGAAGCTCGTCCTTTGCGATTCCGAACTCGCTCGCGGTTGCCTCGACGATGTCACTGACCGTGGTCGTCTGGCGCGGGGCGGCGCCGAGCCAGTCCAGAACGTGTCGCGCCAGGTCCCGAGTGGCCGGCTCGCCTCTCAGTGAGGCATAAGCCACCACTCGAATCAGCGCGCCCTCGAGCGCCCGCACGCTGCTCGTGACCCCTTCAGCGATTTCCTCGAGCACCTCGTCCGAGACGTCGACCGCGTCCAGTTGAGCTCTGGCGACGAGAATCGCCCTGCGAACGTCGAAGTCCGGCGTCTCGAGCTCTACAACGAGCCCGGAGCGAAAACGCTCGGTCAGCCGCGTCTCGAGGTCGGGCAGCTCCTCGGGGCCACGGTCGGATGTCATCACAAGCTGGCGACCGGAGTCGAGCAGCACGTTGAACATGTGGAAGAACTCCTCACGGGTCTTGGCGCGGCCTGCCAGGAACTGCACGTCGTCGATAAGGACCACGTCGGCGCCCCTGAAGCTCTTCTTGAATCCCGCCGTACGCCGTTCCCGCAGCGCCTCGACGAATTCGCTCGTGAACTCCTCGATCGTCGCGTAGCGGACCTGCATGCCGCCGCCATAGCGCGCGACGTAGTCGCCGATGGCATGTAGAAGGTGCGTCTTGCCGACCCCGGGCGGGCCGTGGAGGAACAGGGGGTTGTAGGCCTGGGACGGCAGCTCGGCGACGGCCAGCGCCGCCGCGTGGGCGAATCGGTTTCCGGCGCCGATCACGAACTGCTCGAAGGTGTACTTGGGGTTCAGGCCGACCTGAACTGCCGCCGCCGGCCCGCGACCGCCGTCCGCTCCCTCCTCGACGGGCTGCCAAGCGGAGTCCACGATCTCGACGATCGCCCGGCCGTCGAAGCACGTCGTCGCCGCCCGCCGAAGGAGCGGCAGGTAACGCTCCGCGACGGAGGTCCGAATGTGGTCGGGAGCGCGGACGTAGAGGGTGTGACCGCGCACCGCGGCCAGCTCCAGCGGCTCGAGCCAGATGTGGAACTTGAAGTCCGGTGTCTCCCGGCGGAGCTCGTTGCGGATGTCGTCCCAGAGCTGGTCAAGCTGTGCCGACACAGGCACTTGCGACCCTCCTCGGGGCCTCGGTGGCAGGAACTGTTGGTGAGGAGGGACCGGCGGAAGACACGGCCGCTGCCCTCGGCGTGTTCGAGAATACACTCGCTCTCGCGGCGCGCGAAAGCCCCTCCGGGCGCCTGCCCGCAAAACGCGTGAAAAGCGGCCGGAGGTCTTGTGAACGGGTAGTCGACAGGCCGTCGCCCGTCGATCTTGTACCCTGGCCTGGGCGCGGCCTTGCCTCTTCCGCCCGCGCGATCGCCACTCATGAAGCGCACCTATCAGCCCAAGAAGCGCAAGCGCGCCCGCACCCACGGGTTCCGGGCACGCATGCGCACGCGGGGTGGCCGCAAGGTGCTCAAGCGCCGCCGGGACAAGGGCCGCAAGCGGCTCACCCCCTAGCCCGATGGCCGACCGTGCGCGTCGCAAGCGCCGCCGGCTGTCGCGGAGCGGCGAGTTCGAGCGGGTTTACCGCGAGGGGCGTTCGCACGCGAGCCGCCACCTGGTGGTGTACGCGTTTCCCCGGGGCGACGGGAACGGCGAGCCCCGGCTCGGCGTGTCCGTTGGACGGAAGCTCGGCGGCGCGGTCGAGCGCAACCGGATCAAGCGGCTCCTTCGCGAGGCGTTCTGGGCGAGAGCCGACGGGCTCGAGAAGGGACACGACTTCGTGATCGTCGCCCGGCCCGCGGCCGGAGAGCTCGCCCGCGAGGGCGGCGAGCGGGCGCTCGGGGAGGCGCTGACGACCGTCCTCGCTGAGGCGGGACTGTCGCGCGAAGGGGGGCCGTGACCGTGCTGCGCAGGATCGCCGCTGCGCCGCTGCGCCTCTATCAGCGCGCGATCTCGCCCGGCCTGCCCGCGCGCTGCAAGTACTATCCGTCCTGCTCGGAGTACGCCGTCCAGGCCGTGAGGCGCTACGGCATACTCCGGGGATTCGTGCTCGCTGCCTGGCGCCTGCTGCGTTGCAACCCGTGGAGCCATGGCGGCGTCGACTTCGTGGAGGACCAGAGACTGTTTCGTTCACGCCCCGGCCCCGCGCCGCAGGCCTAGCCAATGCAATCCGTTCTACAGCCCCTGATCGACGCTTGCGAGGCGGTCCTCAAGTTCTGGCACGGCGTCATCGGCGACGGGCCGAACTCCTGGGGCTGGTCGATCATCCTGCTGACCTTCACGGTCCGCATCGTGATCCTGCCGCTCACCTTCAAGGGCGTGAAGTCGATGCAGCGGCTGCAGACGCTGCAGCCGGAGATCAAGCGGATCCAGGCGCGCTACAAGGACGACAAGCAGCGCATGAACCAGGAGGTCATGGCCTTCTACCAGCGCGAGAAGGTCAACCCGCTCGGCTCCTGCCTGCCGCTGCTGCTGCAGATCCCCTTCTTCATCTCGCTCTTCTACCTGCTTCGGTCGAGTTCGTTCAAGGAGGACATCGCCACCAACCCGGGCTTCTACCCGATCGACAACCTGGCGGAGAAGGTCACCGGCGATCCGGTCCTCCTCGGCTTCCTGATCGTGCTCTACGTGGGTACGCAGCTGGCGGCCACCATGGTCACCGCCCTGAGCGCGGACCCGATGCAGCGGCGCATCATGTTGGCCCTCCCGTTCGTCTTCGTGGTCTTCATCATCAACTTCCAGGCGGGGCTGATCCTCTACTGGATCACCACCAACGTCTGGACGATTGGGCAGCAGCTGCTCGTCCGGAAGCTGTATCCGAAGCCGCCTCCACGCGAGCCGGAGCCGGAGGAAGCGGCGAAACCCGCGCGCGGGAAACCCGTCGAGCGAGAGGCGTCAGAGGACGGCGGCCGGGAGAAGAAGCCGAAGGTGGCAGTCGCCAGCGCAAAGGGCGACGGTGGAGGCAACGGCAGTCCCAGGAAGGCCCCGCCGCCGCCATCGCCGCGCAAGAAGAAGAAGCGCTCGGGGCGCCGACGTTGAGCTCGAGCGATATGTCCGTGAGCGAGGAGCCGCCCCCGGAGCACTCGGTGGCCGAAGCCGAGGGCGACAGCCTGGGCGAGGCGAAGTGGGAGGCCATGAAGGCCCTCGAGCCGCGCTTTCCCGGCATCACGGCGGACTGCGTTCACTTCGAGGTCGCCGAGGAGCCTGGCCCCGGCCGCCCGGCGCGGGTGAGGGCGAGCGTCGAGCTGGACGCGTGGAGGGCGGCGGCCGAGACGATTCCAGAGGAGCCGGCCGAGAGGGTGCGAGCCGTCGTGGCTCGAGTGGTGCAGGGGCTTGGCCTGCGCGCAACCGTGGACATCGACGAGAGCGAGGACGAGATCCGGGCCACGGTCAACGGCGACGAGCTTGGGCTTCTGATCGGAAAGCACGGAGCGACCATCGACGCCCTCCAGCATCTGGCCTTCCGCGCGGCCTTCCGCGGCCTCGAAGCCCGCAAGCAGGTGACCGTCGACGCCGCGGGCTACCGGGATCGCCGCGAAGCGGCCCTCCATCGGATGGCCGACCGCGCCGCGGCCGAGGCCCTCCGCTTCGACCGCGCCGTCGAGCTCGAGCCCATGCGCCCCGCGGAGCGCAAGATCGTCCATCTTTACCTGCGCGAGCGAACCGACGTGGAGACCCACAGCGAAGGCGACGAACCCGATCGCCGCCTCGTCGTGAGCCCCCTCCGCGCCATCCGGCACACCTGAGCGCTTCACGGGAAACGCTCGGCAGCCTGACCGCCCGCTATGCGCTTCCGGCTTCGGCGGTCGATCAGTTCGTGCTCCTGCTGGACGCGCTCGAGGCGGCGCCCGATCCGCACACCACGATCAGCGATCCGGCGGCTGCCGTCGAGGCCCATGTGGCGGACAGTCTGAGCGGCCTGCAGGTGGAGGGGCTGCGCGCTGCCGGCCGCGTTGCGGATCTGGGCGCCGGCCCAGGCTTTCCGGGTTTGGTGCTGGCTGTTGGGCTGCCGGCGACGCGGTTTGATCTGATCGAGTCCGCGCGGCGGAAGGCGGCGGTGATCGATCGCCTGTGGCAGGCCGCGAAGATCGAGAACGCCCGGGCTGTGGTCGCGCGGGCGGAGGAGTGGGCGCGGACGCCGACGGCGCTCGGTGGCGGGCGTGAGGCCTATGACGCGGTGACGGCGCGGGCGGTGGCGCCCTTGCCCGTGCTGGTGGAGTACGCGGCGCCGCTGTTGCGGTTGGATGGCGTGCTCGTCGCCTGGAAGGGGGCGCGGGACCCGGCGGAGGAGGGGCTGGGTAAGGGGGCTGCGGATGAGGTGGGGCTGGCTCTCGCCGACGTGCTGCGGGTCGAGCCCTTCGAGGGGGCTCGGAACCGCCACCTGCACGTGTACCGCAAGGTGGCGCCGACGCCCGAGCGTTTCCCAAGACGCCCGGGGATGGCCGTCAAGCGGCCGCTTGGGTAGGGGGTTCGTCACATAAGTCGACCCATAGTTGACTTATGTATCCAACCCCCACCTCCTCACCCAGCCGCCGTCGACGCCGGCAGGACCACGCCGTTCGGAGCCGAACAGCTACGAGCGAGTGACCTTCCGACCGAGCCACCTCCTACTTTGAGCCCTGATGGGCACCGTCCTCGCGATCGCCAACCAGAAGGGCGGCGTAGGCAAGACCACGACCGCGGTCAACCTGGGCGCCAGCATCGCCGACGCCGGCTATCCGATCCTGCTCGTCGACCTCGACCCGCAGTGCAACGCCACGGTCGCGCTCGGGCTGTCCAAGGACGGCAGCCCAAACGTCTACGACTGCGTCTCCGGCGACGAATCCATCACCGCGGTGGCCGTTCCGAGCGGCATCGAGCATCTCGACGTCGTTCCGTCAACCCCCGAACTCGCGGGGGCGAACGTCGAGCTGCCGCGGATCGCGGGCTCGGAGACGATCCTGCGGGAGCGGCTCGGGGATGTTCGGGAGCGCTACCTGTTCGCCCTGCTCGACTGTCCCCCGTCACTCGGCCCGCTCACCGTCAACGCGCTCGTAGCCGCCGACAAGGTCGTCGTCCCGGTCCAGACGGAGTACTTCGCGCTCGAGGGGCTCGCCCAGTTGCTCGACACGCTGTCGCTCATCCAGCGCGAGCTGAACCCGCACCTGACGGTGGCGGGGATGATCCTCACGATGCACGACGGGCGCACGCGGCTCGCGCGCGACGTGGAGCGCGAGGTGCGCGAGCACTTCCCCGAGCTCGTATTCGACACCGTCGTCCCGCGCAACGTTCGGCTCGGAGAGGCCCCGAGCTTCGGGCTCCCTGTGCTCCGTCACGCGCCTCAGAGCGCCGGCTCGGCGGCGTATCTCAGGCTGGCGCGGGAGGTGGCCGCCCGTGGCTGAGTGCTCACGGTGAGCACCGAGGACCGGCGCGGGATGGGCCGCGGCCTCGCCGCCATCCTGCCTCGCGGCCAGGCCGGCGCCGACGGCCTGCGCGAGATACCGGTGGAGCTGGTCGGGCCAAATCCGCGCCAGCCGCGGCGGAGCATCGACGAGGGCGCCCTCGGCGAGCTGGCCGAGTCGATCCGCGCGCGTGGTGTGCTGCAGCCGATCGTCGTGCGGGCGCTTCCGGGCGGGCGCTACGAGCTGCTGGCGGGTGAGCGCCGGCTGCGCGCGGCGAGGATCGCCGAGCTCGAGTCGGTCCCGGCGCTGGTGCGCGAGGCGGACGAGCGGGACCAGCTCGACATCGCGCTCGCGGAGAACATGGCTCGCGTGGACCTCAACCCGGTCGACGAGGCCCGCGCATGCGCGACGCTGGTCGAGGATCTTGGGCTCACCAAGGAAGAGGTCGGCCGCCGCGTGGGCCGAAGCCGCGTGGCCATCTCGAACCTCATCCGTCTACTCGATCTGCCCGAGGAGGCGCTCGAGCTGATCGAGCGGGGCGAGTTGAGCGAAGGCCACGGCCGGGCGATGCTGCTCTGCAAGGACCACAGTGTCCGGCGCGCGTTGGCGCTCGAGGCGCGGGACGGCGCCTGGTCGGTGCGCGAGACGGAGCGCCGGGCCCGCGAGGCGGAGACCGGGCAGGGCGGGGAGGAACAGCGGCGGAGCCGAGGTCCGAGGGCCGTCATCCACCCCGACCTCGAGGAGGCCCTGGCGGCGGCGGGCGACGCCCTCTCGGCGGCCCTCGGGCGCGAGGTGAGGGTCCGTGCGCGGGGCGAGGGCTGCCGGGTGGAGATCGACTTCGATACCCCCGCGGAGGCCATCCAGCTCGCCGAGCGGATTCTCGGCAAGGGTGGCCAGGGACCGCCGCTACAATCGCCGCGACGGGCGATTAGCTCAGTCGGTTAGAGCGCGTCTCTGATAAGGACGAGGTCCCTGGTTCGAGTCCAGGATCGCCCAAAGCCGCAAGCACCCGGCTCGGTCGGGTGCGCGCGGACACGGACAACAGGCGAGTGCCGGAGCCCCGCGAAGGCGGGGCTCCCTTCGTTTCGGCATCCCCGTCTGCAGCATTTCCCCCCGCGTCTAGACTGTCGAGAACCCATGCAGGAAATGGTCATCTACGGGGTCAGCTTCGACATGGTCGGCAAGCAGCCGATCGTGCTGCTGAAGACCCGCGACGGCAACAAGTTCCTCCCGATCTGGATCGGCCACCCCGAGGCGGCCGCGATCCTGATGAAGCTGCAGGGGGCGAACACGCCGCGCCCGATGACGCACGACCTGATCAGCGAGATGCTGTCGGAGCTGGACGTGTCGTGCACCCGCGTGGCGGTGACCGAGCTGCGGGAGAACACCTTCTACGCGGAGGTGACGCTGCAGCTGAACGGCCGCGAGATCCCGATCGACTCGCGTCCCTCGGACGCCCTCGCGCTGGCCGTGCGCACGGGTGCCCCGATCTTCGCCGCCGAGGACGTGATCACGGAGTCCGCCATCGAGTTCGAGCATGAGGTCGAGGACACCGAGGAAGTCGTCGAGAAGTTCAAGGACTTCCTCGACAACGTGACGCCCGAGGACTTCGCGAGCGGCGAGGACCAGTAGGGGCCCAGCGGTCCGGTGGCGCTCCGCCTCAGGCGGGTGCCTTCTCCAGCGCCAGCTCGAGGATCCGCCCCACCAGCTCGTCGAACGAGATGCCCGCGGCCTCGGCGGCCTGCGGCAGCAGGCTGGTCTCCGTGAGGCCGGGGATGGGATTCGCCTCGAGCACCGTGAGGTCGCCGGCGGCGTCGAGCATCAGATCGACTCGCGCGAACGCCGAGCAACCGAACAGCCGGTACGTCCGCACGGCCAGGTCCTGAGCGAGCTCGGTCAGTCCATCGGGCAGCTCGGCCGGGCAGACGAAGTCCGTGCGGCCGATCTCGTAGCGAGCCTCGAAGTCGTAGAACTCCTCGTCGCGGGGCACCGCCTCGACCACGGGGAGAGGGTCGCCGTCGAGGATCGAGACCGCGAGGTCCCTCCCGTCGACGTAGCGCTCCAGCAGCACGCGGGAGTCGTAGGAGAAGGCGGCCACGAGCGCGGCTGGTACGTCGGCGGCGCTGCGCGCGAACTTGATCCCGAGCGCCGAACCCTGACTCGAGGGCTTGACCACGATCGGGAAGTCGAGCCGCTCCTCGATGGCGGGCAGCGCCTCGGCCGCGCCCAGCTCGCGAAAGGCGGTCTCGTTGAAGGCGAAGAAGTCGGGCGTGGGAATCCCGGCCTCGACCATCAGGTGCTTCGCGAGCACCTTGTCGGTTGCGCGGGTGCACGCGAGAACGCCAGAGCCGGTGTAGGGGATTCCCAGGATCTCGAGCAGCTCCTGCACGGTGCCGTCCTCGCCGCCGCGGCCGTGCAGGGCGACGAAGGCGGCGTCCGGGCGCTCGGCGCGCAGCGTGCGCACGAGCTGCCGGTCGACGTCGACCTCGAGCACGTCGTGCCCCAGGCGCCGCAGCGCGGCCTCGGCGTTGGCCCCCGAGCGCAGGCTCACCTCGCGCTCCAGGGAGCGCCCGCCCTTCAGCACCGCGACCCTCACGTCAGGTCACCGCCCAGCGCCCGGTGGAGCTCGGTCATCTCGGCCACTGCGACCCCCAGACGTCGGATGCCCTCACTGATCGTCGCCTCGTCCACGCCGGAGTAGTTGAG
>DATDLN010000046.1:0-65559 GCA_036519295.1 Thermoleophilaceae bacterium | reverse complement strand
ATCTCTCCCACGCGGCGGTCATCGCCCCGAGGCTGGCCGAGGCCGCCTTCCAGTCGCCCGAACCGGCCTCGTCGAAGACGTGGTCGGCGCCGGCCGACAGGGCCTTCAGCTCCGGCGGCACAGGGCCCTGGAGGCTGTCGGGGGGCACCGCGAGGGTCATGGCCTCAACGTCACCACCGGAGGCCGTATAGAACTCTCCGTAGCCCGGGGCAAAGACCTTGTCCTCGCGAGTCCCGTCCTGATGGAGCTCCGAGCCGACGATCGCTCCCCGGATCGGGCCGTGGGGTCCGTCGATCGTCTTGTCGACGGTCTTGATCCTCACCTCCTCGAACACCAGGCCCGGGACGTTCTCGGACCGGTACACGTTGCCGACCTTTGGATGTGCGGGCATGATCATCGCCGGCGGAACCTCTCGTCCCGCGAACCAGGTGCCCTCCGTGTCCGCGATCAGGCCGTCCTTGTAGTTGAAGACGTCCTCGCCCAGGTACCAGACAGATCCGTCGTCGGCTTGGGCATAGTGGTCGAGCGCGACTTCCTCGATCCGCCCGTCGAGATAGGCCAGGTACTGCGAGACGACGGCCTCGATCTGCCCGCCCCGCCACTTGATGATCCTGGTGTCGGGGAGCAGCGTGGTCTCTGTCTTGAAGTCCTTGTCGTCGACCGTGCCCGAGAGGATGGCCGACGGGAGGTTGCTGATCGGCAACAAGGGGTTGGTGACCTTGGTTGGGTTGGAGAACGGCGGCGCCGTGAGATCCACCCGATCTCTCAGGGGCGCCACCGGGATGTCCAGGTTCGCCGCTGCGAGCTGAGCCGAAGTCGGTTGCGGAATACTGGTGGAGTCGGAGGAGGGGGCCGATCCCTCATCGCCGTTGCACGCGGCAACACCCGGCGCCGCCGCCATGCAAATGCCGATCAGGGTGAGAGGACCTTTCAGTCTTACCGCCATCGCGCCCGGTAGGCAGCCTACGCGGGCCAGCTGAGTTGTCCCTGAGGGCGCGGTACGACCGCTACTCCGCGGCGCGCCGGAGGGCGATTCCGGTCAGCACCTCGCGAACGATTCGGTCGGCCACCAGTGCGGTCCGGTCTCCGAGGCCGGTCGGCGCGACCTCGACGACGTCCACCCCGACGAGCCGGAGCCGCTCGGCGACGGTCCGGCAGGCCGAGAGAAGCTCGGGCGGCGTCATCCCGCCCGGCTCGGGGGTTCCCGTGCCGGGCGCGAACGCGGGGTCGAGGACGTCGACGTCGACCGTGAGGAAGACCGGGCCGTCCCCGACGATCTCGACAGTCCGCGCGACTACCCGGTCGACGCCCAGGCGCGCCACCTCGTGCATCAGAAAGCTCGTGATCCCGCGCTCCGCCTGCCAGCGCAGCTCGGGCTCCTGGGGCCACCAGCCGCGCAGTCCGATCTGGACGTAGCGCTCCGGAGTCACGTGCCCCTGCTCGACGAGCCGGTACATCGGGGTGCCGTGCGAGAGCTCTTGGCCGTAGAGACTCGTCGCCGTGTCGGTGTGCGCGTCGAAGTGGACGAGACCGACGGGCCCGTGGACGGCGGCGCAGGCCCGTGCGTCGGGCTCCGTGATCGAGTGGTCTCCGCCCAGAACGATGGGGATTGCCCCGGCTCTCGCAATCTCGCTGACCGTGTCCTCGATCGCCCGGTGCGACGCGGCCGCGTCGGCCGGCACGACGGGGGCGTCGCCGTAGTCGATGACGCGCAGGGTCTCGGACCAGTCCGCCCGCGTCTCCAGGTGGTAGGCCGTTGTGGGGCCGGCGGCTCGGATCGCGCGCGGGCCGAAGCGCGTGCCCGGCGCGTTTGTGACGAGCTCATCGGTGGGCGCGCCGACCACGGCGACGTCGACCCCCTCAAGCTCCTTCGGATCCTCGGTGTAGGGAAGCTCGGCGAAGGTGAGCAGGCCCGCCCAGGAGGCCTTCCAGTCGTGGCCGTGGTAACGGCGCCAGCGTTCGGTCGGATCGAGCACGGCGGGACTCTACCCGCGGCGCCACCCCTCGCCGTGGGCCGCGGCGGAGAGGGCGTAGGCAACCACGCAAACGCGCTGTCACGTAGAGTCACCGCGTGCCGGTCGCTCGCAAGGTGATGTCGCGGAACCTCCTGACGGTTGCGCCCGAGGATCCGCTGAAGCAGGTGGCCGAGCGCATGGTGTCCCGAGACGTCGGCGCCGCGCTCGTCACCGAGGGCGAGAAGCTCGTCGGAATCGTCACCGAGCGCGACGTCCTCCGGGCCGTCGCCCGCGGCATCGACGATGGCACGCGCGTCGCGGATCTCATGACGCCCGACCCGGAGACGATGGAGCCGGACGAGTCGACCCAGCACGCCGCCGTCCTGATGATCCACGGCGGCTTCCGGCACCTGCCCATCATGGAGGGCGACGAGGTCGTGGGCATGCTCTCCATCCGCGACCTGATGCGGGTCGTGCTCGAGGATTCAGCGCCGCGCGGCGCGTAGCACCAGACACGCGCCGGCGACCCCTAACACGACGCCCGCACTCTAAGCGCGATGAGCAGGAAGCCTGAGCCGGCCGGCCTCCGCGGTCGCTTCACGCAGCCTTTCGGCCAGCTGGGGGGTGAGGGCGTCGCGCTTCAGGCGCCAGCCCCAGTTGCGTTCGTCCACGAGGCCGGGGACGTTCATCCGAGCCTCGCCGCCGAGCCCCAGCACGTCCTGCATCTGGACGATCGCTACGGTCGCCGGCGACGCGTAGGCGAGCCGGATCAGCGCCCACCACGGCTGCTCGTCCTCGACGCCGGCTCGGGCGATGGCCGACTCGACCTCGGGCCGCACCTCCCCGTCAAGGGAGTCCCACCATCCGCGGATCGTGTCGTGGTCGTGCGTCCCCGTGTAGACGACGTTGTCGGGACGGTGATTGTGCAGCCGGTGGGGGTTGTCGGGCTCCTCGGGGTCGAACGCGAACTGGAGCACCGCCATTCCGGGCAGCCCCAGCCCGCGGCGCAGCCGCTCCACGGCGGGCGTGATCTTGCCCAGGTTCTCTGCGATCAGCGGCAGCTCGCCCAGGCGTCGGCGGGCGGCGTCGAAGGGCGCCCTTCCCGGCCCACGGCGCCAGTGCCCGGCGCGCGCATCCGCCGCCCCCTCCGGCACGGTCCAATAGGCGACGAAGGCGCGGAAGTGGTCGATACGGCAGACGTCGAACAGCTCCCGGGCACGTCGGAACCGCTCCACCCACCAGCGGTAGGCGCGCCGTTGCAGAGCGGGCCAGTCGTAGAGCGGGTTGCCCCAGAGCTGCCCGCGATCGGTGAACTTGTCCGGCGGCGCCCCCGCCACCACGCCTTTCAGGAACAACTCGGGGTGAGTGCGGTGGTCGGCGCCGCCGGGCGCGACGTAGATTGGCATGTCGCCGATCAGGCGCACGCCGCGTTTTGCCGCATAGCCACGCAGAGCCCCCCATTCGCGGTCGAAGCGCAGCTGATCTTCGGCGGCCCCCTCGCCGGCGAAGCGCTCCCAGTCCTCGATCCAGTAGCCCGCGCGCTCGCGGAAGGCGGCGAGCTCGCCGGCGGCCACGGGCGCGGCCGAGTCGGCGAGGAGGTCCGCGGAGGCGGCGAACGCCGACGGCGACTTGTAGGGCGATCCGCCCTCGCCCGGCGGACCCAGCGGTAGCGTCTGCCACCAGGTCTGCCTGGCCGCGGCCAGCCAGTCGACGAACCGGTACGCCTCGTCGCCGAGGCGCCCACCGGGGAGCGAGGTGGGGTGAAGCTGGACGCCGCTCGAGCGAGCGCTGGTTGACCAGACCGTCATTTGGGGATTACGGCACTGAATGCCCCGATCCAGCGGAACCCAACACTCCGGTTCAGCCAAGGGGTCGCGCGCGGAGGAGAAGCGGCCCGCCGAAAGCGGGCCGGGCGCCCGCTCCGGTGCGGCCGACACCCCGCCTCCCGCGCCGTCCGACGACCGCATTCGAGTCGAGTCCGCCGCCGAGCACCCGCTCGAGGCGCCCGGAGAGGACTGGTCGGTCTTGCCGCGGCCGGCGGAGCGCACCGCGCCGCCGCGGATCCAGGTCCTGAGCCCCGCGCCCATGATCGACTGCGGGCGCTTCGCTGCCAAGCGGACGGTCGGCGAGTGGGTCGACGTGTCGGCGGACGTGTTCCGCGACGGCCATGAGATCATGCGGGCGGTTGTGCGCTACCGCGGTCCCGGCGACGAGGACTGGCGCGAGGCGCCGATGCGGTGGATCGACCGCGAGGTGGACGGGGACCGCTGGGCAAGCGCCTTCGAAGTCGATCGCGTGGGACGCTGGGAGTTCACGTTCGAGGCATGGTCCGACCTGCTCGCGACCTGGCGCGACGAGCTGCGCCGCAAGCTGGAGGCGGGCCAGCACGACCTCCGCGGCGAGCTCTCCGAGGGCGTGGTGCTGCTCGAGGAGGCGCGCGATCGCGCCAACGGCGCGGATCGCCGGCTGATCGAGCACGTGCTCCACGCGCTGGCCGACGACGAGACGCCCGACGAGGCGAAGCACGACGCAGTGCTGGGACCCGAGCTGCTCGCCGCCGTCGAGCGCCATCCGGACCGCCACGACGCGACGCGGCTCGACCGCGTCCTCCCGCTCGAGGTCGAGCGCGAGCGGGCGCGCTTCGGAGCCTGGTACGAGCTGTTCCCGCGCTCGTTCGGCGGCTTCGAGGGGATCAGGCGCCGGCTTCCCAGGCTGGCCGAGCTCGGCTTCGACGTGCTCTACCTCCCGCCCATCCACCCGATCGGGCACACAAACCGCAAGGGCCGCAACAACGCGCTCGAGGCGGCAGCGGGCGATCCCGGCTCCCCGTGGGCGATCGGCTCGGAGGAGGGCGGCCACGACGCGATCGACCCTGAGCTCGGGACGCTCGGGGAATTCGAGCGGCTCGTGCGGGAGGCGCGCGAGCACGGGCTCGAGATCGCGCTCGACTTCGCGATCCAGTGCTCGGCGGACCACCCCTGGCTGCGCGAGCATCCCGAGTGGTTCAACCGGCGCCCGGACGGCACGCTCAAGTACGCCGAGAACCCGCCCAAGCGCTACCAGGACATCTTCAACGTCAACTGGGACTGCGAGGACTGGCGGGGCCTCTGGAACGCCCTCAGGGACGTGCTCATGGTTTGGGTCGAGCGCGGCGTGCGCATCTTCCGCGTGGACAACCCCCACACGAAGCCGCTGCCCTTCTGGGAGTGGCTGATCGCCGAGGTCCGCGACCGCTACCCGGACGTGATCTTCCTGTCCGAAGCCTTCACACGGCGCGTCAAGCTGCGCGCGCTGGCCAAGGCGGGGTTCAGCCAGTCCTACACCTACTTCACCTGGAAGAACTCGCGCCAGGAGCTGACCGAGTACGTGCACGAGCTGGCCTACTCGGGAATGCAGGAGTACTGCCGGCCGAACTTCTTCGCGAACACCCCGGACATACTCAACGAGTACCTGGTGCACGGTGGGCCGCCCGCCTTCGTCGCGCGCCTGGTGCTGGCGGCCACCCTCTCCCCCACCTATGGCATCTACTCGGGCTACGAGCACTTCGAGAACGTGCCGCTCGCCCCAGGCAGCGAGGAGTACCTGAACTCGGAGAAGTACGAAATCAAGCGGCGTGACCTGGACGGGCCGCTGCTTCCGACGGTCGCCCGACTCAACCGAATCCGTCGCGAGAACCCCGCGCTCCAGCACCTGTCGAACATCACCTTCCTCGAGACCGAGAACGAGGGGCTGATCGCGTACCACAAGCGCTGGGGCGACAACGTGATCATCGTCGTCGTCTGCATCGATCCGCACGTGCCGCAGGAGGGCGTGGCCGTGGTGCCGGCCTGGCTCGGCCTGCCGCCCGCGTTCGCGGTCGAGGACACGCTCGACGGAGGGCGCTACGACTGGCGGCTGGGCCGCAATTACGTGCGCCTCGGCCCGGCCGAGCGCATGGCCCATGTGCTGAGGCCGGCCGCGTGACCGTTCGGCAGTCCACCGAGGTGCTCGAGCCCCGCGTCGTCCGACCCCGGCCGACCGGCCGGCAGCCGGAACCCGAACGTCGGCCGCAGCCGGAGCACTGGTTCGAATCGGAGCCGCTCTGGTTCAAGACCGCCGTCTTCTACGAGATCCACCTGCGCGGCTTCTACGACGGCGACGGGGACGGCTCCGGCGACTTCCGCGGCCTAGCGGACAAGCTCGACTACCTCCAGTGGCTCGGGATCGACTGCATCTGGCTGCTTCCGATGTACCGCTCCCCGCTGCGCGACGGTGGCTACGACATCTCCGACTTCCTCACCGTCCACGAGGACTACGGCGTGGAGGAGGACGTACGCCGCTTCATCGACGAGTCGCACCAGCGCGGCATACGGGTGATCGCCGACCTGGTGATGAACCACACCTCGATCGATCACCCCTGGTTCCAGGAGGCACGCTCGAGCCCGGATGCCCCCAAGCGCAACTGGTACGTATGGTCCGACACAGCGGAGCGCTACGAGGGCGCGCGCATCATCTTCGTCGACACCGAGACGTCCAACTGGACCTGGGACAACCAGGCGGGCGCGTACTACTGGCACCGCTTCTTCAGCCACCAGCCGGACCTGAACTACGACGAGCCGGCCGTGCAGGAGGCGATGCTCGACGTCCTGCGCTCGTGGCTCGAGCTGGGACTGGACGGCTTCCGGCTCGACGCGGTGCCCTACCTGTATGAGCGCGACGGCACGAACTGCGAGAACCTGCCCGAGACGCACGCCTACCTGAAGCGCGTTCGGCGCGAGGTGGAGGAGAACTACCCAGACCGCGTGCTGCTGGCGGAGGCGAACCAGTGGCCGGCCGACGTGGTGGACTACTTCGGGAAGGGGGACGAGTGCCACATGGCGTTCCACTTCCCGGTCATGCCGCGCATGTTCATGTCCGCCCGCCGCGAGGACGCCACGCCGATCCTGGAGATCCTCGACCACACGCCCCAGATTCCGCACAACTGCCAGTGGGGCCTGTTCCTGCGCAACCACGACGAGCTGACGCTCGAGATGGTCACCGACGAAGAGCGCGACTACATGTACGCCGAGTACGCCAAGGACCCGCGCATGCGCCTGAACCTCGGCATCCGGCGGCGCCTGGCGCCGCTGCTCGACAACGGGCGCGACGAGATTGAGCTCATGACCGCGATCCTGTTCTCGCTGCCGGGCAGTCCGGTGCTCTACTACGGCGACGAGATCGGCATGGGGGACAACGTCTACCTCGGCGACCGCGACGGCGTGCGCACGCCGATGCAATGGACCATGGACCGCAACGGCGGCTTCTCGAGCGCCGACTTCGCGCAGCTCTACGCGCCGCCCTCGATGGACCCCGTCTACGGCTTCCAGGCCGTGAACGTGGAGGCGCAGCTGCGCACGCCGTCGTCGCTGCTGCGTTGGACGCGGCGCTTCATCTCGCTACGCAAGGAGCACCCGGTGTTCGGGCTCGGCAGCTACGAGCCGCTGCGCCCGGCCAACCGGCGCATCTTCGCCCACCTGCGACGGTACGAGCACGACGTGGTCGTGTGCGTGCACAACGTGGCCCGCTCGGCACAGGCCGTCGAGCTCGACCTGAGCGAGTTCGAGGGGTACCACCCGGTGGAGATGTTCGGGCGCAGCCGCTTCCCTCGCATCGGCGAGCTGTCCTACCTGCTGACGCTCGGCCCGCGGGGGTTTTACTGGTTCACCCTGATACAGGAGGAGCAGGAGGACGAGCAGGAGGAGCCCGAGGATGAGGACTGACCTGCCGCCGCTGGACGAGCGGGGGCTCGAGGAATGGGTCCTGGCCCAGCGCTGGTTCGGCTCCAAGGCCCGCGAGGTCGTGCATATGGGAGTGCTCGACGTCGTCCCGCTGCGCCTCGACGAGCAGCCGCTTGCATCCGTCCTCGTGGAAGCTCGCTTTGCGCCCGGGACGCACGAGGTGTACCAGGTGCCGGTCGGATTTCGGAGGGGCGCGGCAAACGGCGCGATCACCAAGGCCGACGGGCTCACGGTATATGACGCCCTGAGCGACCCGGGCCAGTCGCTCGCCCTGCTCGACCTGATGCGCCGTGACGCGCGGCTCGAATCCGAAGACGCCGTGAGCGAGTTCCATTGGGTGGAGGGCGCATACGATCCGGGATCGGGCGCCGGCGTGAGGACCATGGGCGCCGAGCAGTCGAACAGCTCGGTGGTCTTCGGCGACGCCCTGACGCTCAAGATCTACCGCCGCGTAGAGGCGGGCATCAATCCGGAGCTCGAGCTGCTGCGCTTCCTCACGGAGCACGAGTTCGCAAACGTGCCGGCGCTGGCGGGCTGGTACGAGTACACCGGCACCCTGATGGAGGCAACGCTCGGGGTGATGCAGGAGTTCCTGCCGGACGCGCGCGACGGCTGGGAGCTGGCCCTCCAAGAGCTCGGCAGCGACCCCGACGCCTTCCTCGCCCGGGTGCGCTCGCTCGGGGAGGTGACCGGCGAGCTCCACACCGTGCTCGGCTCGGACGCGACCGATCCCGCCTTCGCCCCCGAGGAGCCGAGCAGCGAGTCGCTGGGGCTCCTCACCGCGACCGTCGACGAGGAAATCGAGCGGATCTTCTTCGAGCTCCCCGACGAGGAAGCGGCGGAGCCGATCGCCGGGCGCGGCGAGGAGGTGCGCGAGCAGCTTCGGCTCCTCACCCATATCGGCACGGCGGGCAAGGTGATCCGCACGCACGGCGACTACCACCTCGGCCAGACCATGCTGACCGGGCGCGGCTGGGTGGTGCTCGACTTCGAGGGCGAGCCGGCGCGGACGCTGCCGGAACGGCGGCGCAAGCGCTCGCCCCTGCGCGACGTCGCGGGGATGATGCGCTCGTTCGCATACGCCGTCACGGCATCCGAGGTCCCGCCGCCGGAGGATTGGGAGGCGCGCGCCCGGGAGG
Source organism: Thermoleophilaceae bacterium (assembly GCA_036519295.1). GTDB lineage: Bacteria > Actinomycetota > Thermoleophilia > Solirubrobacterales > Thermoleophilaceae > JACVRW01. The sequence continues at coordinate 56,709 of DATDLN010000046.1, read as the reverse complement.
AGTTCCTCGAGGCCTATCTCCAGTTCGCCGATCCCTCGCTGCTGCCGCCCGGAAGACAGGGCGTGGAGCAGCTGCTATCGGTCTTCGAGCTGGAGAAGGCGGTATACGAGCTGCGCTATGAGCTGAACCACCGCCCGGACTGGGTACGGATACCCGTGGCAAGCATCCTGCGCCTGCTCGAGGTGCCCGCACGATGATGACGCCGAACCCTGCGCATCCGGCCGAGCCGGATGCTTCGGCCCTCGCCTCCGAGATCGAGCTCGTCGTTCGCCGCGAGCACGCCGATCCGCATCACGTGCTCGGCGCCCATCCCTCGAACGGCGGCGTGGTGCTGCGTGCGTTTCGGCCCGCGGCTGAGAAGGTCCTCGCGCGACTCGACGGCGGCGAGCCGGTCGCCCTCGAGCAGCGCCACCCCGCCGGCCTGTTCGAGGGCCTGGTCGACGGCGCCGAGCTGCCGCTTCGCTACGAGCTCGAGGTGAGCTACCCGGACGGCAACACCTTCACAGTGCTCGATCCGTACGCCTTCCCCCCCACCTTCGGCGAGCTCGACCTGCACCTCGCCGGTGAGGGCCGTCACGAGGACATCTACGAGCGGCTCGGGGCGCACGTGCGCGAGCACGAGGGGGTGACCGGCACGGCCTTCGCGGTCTGGGGGCCCTCGGCCCGGGCGGTGAGCGTGGTCGGCGACTTCAACAGCTGGGACGGGCGCCTCAACCCGATGCGCTCGCTCGGCACCTCGGGGATATGGGAGATCTTCCTGCCGGGCGTCGAGGAGGGCGCCGCCTACAAATTCGAGATCCTCGCCCAGAGCGGCGAGATCCGCATGAAGGCCGACCCGTTCGCCTTCCAGACCCAAGTGCCGCCGCGCACGGACTCGGTGGTGCACCGGCCTCTCCACCGGTGGGGCGACGCCGAGTGGATGGAGCGGCGGCGTGAGTCGAGGCCGCACGAGGAGCCCGTCTCGATCTACGAGGTGCACCTGGGCTCGTGGCGGCTCAACCCGCTGGAGGGCAACCGCTCCCTCACCTACGCGGAGCTGGCGGAGGAGCTGGCCGCCTACGTGAACGACATGGGCTTCACTCACGTGGAGCTGCTGCCGGTGATGGAGCACCCGTTCCTGGGCTCCTGGGGCTACCAGGTATCGGGCTACTTCGCCCCCACGGCGCGCTACGGCCGCCCCGACGACTTCCGGACGCTCGTCGACCGCCTGCACCAGGCCGGCATCGGCGTGATTCTCGACTGGGTGCCGGCACATTTCCCGCGCGACGACTGGGCGCTGGCCCGCTTCGATGGCAGCGCGCTCTACGAGCATTCGGATCCACGCCGCGGCGCCCACCCGGAGTGGGGCACGCTGATCTTCAACTACGGGCGCAACGAGGTGCGCAACTTCCTGCTATCCAGCGCTCTCTTCTGGCCGCGCGAATACCACACCGACGGGCTGCGCGTGGACGCCGTCGCCTCGATGCTCTACCTCGACTACTCGAGGCCCGAGGGCGCATGGGTCCCGAACGAGTACGGGGGCAACGAGGACCTCGACGCGGTGCGCTTCCTGAAGGAGCTGAACGAGGTGCTCCACCGGCGCGAGCCCGGCATCCTCTCGGTGGCCGAGGAGTCGACCGCCTGGCCGGGCGTGTCGCGCCCGACCTACCTGGGCGGGCTCGGGTTCGGATTCAAGTGGAACATGGGCTGGATGCACGACACGCTCGACTACTTTCAGCGCGACCCGATCTACCGCCGCTACCACCACCACGAGCTCACCTTCAGCCTCATGTACGCCTTCTCCGAGAACTTCGTGCTGCCGCTGTCGCACGACGAGGTCGTGCATGGCAAGGGCTCGCTCTACGACAAGATGGCCGGCGACCGCTGGCAGAAGCTCGCCAATCTGCGCGCCCTCTACGCATACATGTGGGCGCACCCCGGGAAGAAGCTGCTGTTCATGGGGGGCGAGCTCGCTCAGGAGGCGGAGTGGAGCCACGAGCGCTCCCTCGACTGGCACCTGCTCGAGCAGCCGGAGCACGCCGGCGTTCAGGCGCTCGTGCGCGACCTGAACCGTGTGCTTCGCTCCGAGCCGGCGCTATACGAGCAGGACTTCGACCCGGCCGGCTTCTGGTGGCTCGAGGCGAACGACGCAGGCGCGAACGTGCTCGCCTTCGCCCGCGCCTCGAAGAACGGGGAGCGGGTGCTCGTTTGCGTGGCGAACCTCTCGCCCGCGCCGCGTCCCGGGTACCGGCTCGGCCTGCCGCGCTCGGGCCGCTGGCGCGAGGCGATCAACACGGACTCCGGCTTCTACGGCGGCTCCGAGAGCGGCAACCTCGGCGGCATCGAGGCGGAGCCGATCGGCTGGCACGAGCAGCCGTTCTCGGCAGAGGTCACCCTGCCTCCGCTCGGTGTCGTCTGGCTGGTTCCCGAGTGAAATACCCCTTCGAGCGCCCCCTGGGGGCGACACCCCGGCCGGAGGGCGGGGTGGAGGTCCGTGTGTGGGCGCCCCGGGCCCACACAGTCGATCACCTCCAACTCGCGGGCTACGGAATCTGGGAGGGAGTACTCGACCTCGCGCCGGGGGATGACTACTGGCTCGTCCTCGACGGCCGCCGCCATCCAGACCCGATGTCGCGCCATCAGCCGAAGGGCCTGCGCGGGCCATCGCGCGTCGTGGATACATCAGCATTCCGCTGGACGGACCACGACTGGGCAGGCGTGCAGCTGCAAGACCTGGTCCTGTACGAGCTGCACGTGGGTACCTTCAGCGCGGAGGGCACGTTCGACGGGGTGATCCCGCATCTGCGCTCCCTGCGGGAGCTCGGGGTGACCGCGATCGAGCTGATGCCCGTGTCAGAGTTCCCCGGGGTGCGCGGCTGGGGCTACGACGGCGTCTACCTTCGGGCGCCCCATCACGCCTACGGCGGCCCCGAGGGGCTGAGCCGGCTGGTGGACGCCGCCCACGCCGAGGGCGTCGGAGTGGTGCTCGACCTCGTGCTCAATCACGTCGGCGCGTCGGGGGTGCGGACCCTCAAGGCCTTCGGGCCCTACTTCAGCGAGCGCTACGAGACCGACTGGGGCAAGGCGATCAACTACGACGACGCGGGCTGCGACGGCGTGCGCGAATGGGCGCTTCAGAGCGCCGCCGGCCTGATGCGCGACTACCACCTGGACGGCCTGCGCCTAGATGCGGTGCACGCGATCATCGACACGAGCCCGCGCCATCTGCTGTCGGAGCTGGCCTCGCGCGTGAACGGGCTCGTCATCCTCGAAACGAACCGCAACGACCCGCGGGCGGTGCGCGACCTCGGCCCGGACGCCCAGTGGGCCGACGACTTCCACCACGCGCTCCGTGTCCTGCTCACGGGCGAGCAAGAGGGCTACTACCGCGACTTCGGCGACGTGGAACAGCTCGCGAAGGCCTTCCACCGCCCCTTCGTCTACGACGGCGTCTGGTCCGAGGTGCGACGCCGCCGCGTCGGCGCCCCGGCCGACGACCTCGCTCCCGAACAGTTCGTGGTCTTCTCCCAGAACCACGATCAGGTCGGCAACCGCGCTTTCGGGGACCGCATGCCCGCCGAGGCGCGGCCGCTCGCCGCGTTCTGCACGCTGCTGTCGCCGTTCACGCCGCTCTTGTTCATGGGCGAGGAGTACGGCGAGGAGGCGCCCTTCCAGTTCTTCACCGATCACATCGAGAAGCGCATCGCGCGGGCCACGATCGAGGGCAGGCGCAAGGAGTTCGCGGCCTTCGCGGCTTTCGGCGAGGAGCTGCCGGACCCGCAGGCGCCCGAGACCTTCGAGCGCTCGAAACTCACCCGCCGCGAGGATCCCGCCCTCACTTCGCTCTACCGGCAGCTGCTGCGGGCACGCCGCGAGCTGTCACGCGACGATCCTGAAACCGCCTTCGACGAGGCCGAGCGCTGGCTGCGAGTGCGCCGCGGCCGGTGCGAGCTGGCGATGAATTTCGGGGGTGAGCCGCGGCGGGTGCCGGTCGCAGGCGGCGAGATCGTGCTGGCCACACACACGAGCGAGCTCGACGACGGCGCCGTGGTCCTCCCCCCGCTGGCCGGAGCGCTGATCAGGTGAGCGTTGATCGCTCACTCCTTCGCCTCCGGCGCGCCTCGGCGGAGGCTCAGCCGTGAGCGAGATCTGGCCGGGGCGGCCGTTCCCGCTGGGGGCGACCTGGGACGGACAGGGCACGAACTTCTCGCTCTTCTCCGAGCACGCCGAGCGAGTCGAGCTGTGGCTGTTCGACGAGGAGCGCCGTCTGGAGCTGACCGAACGCACCGCGTTCAACTGGCATGGCTACCTGCCCGGGGTCGGTCCCGGCCAGCGCTACGGCTACCGGGTGCACGGGCCCTACGAGCCGGAGGAGGGGCGCCGCTTCAACCCCGCCAAGCTGCTGATCGACCCCTACGCCAAGGCGATCGACGGCCCCGTCCGCTGGGACCGCGCAAACGTCTTTCCCTACACGCCGGACGGGACCGACACGGCGGACCTGGAGGCCGACGACGAGGACTCGGCCGACGCCGTACCACGCTCCGTGGTGGTGGACACCGGCTTCGACTGGGAGGGCGACCGCCGGCCCGGCACTCCTTGGTCGGACGTGGTCATCTACGAGACGCACGTCCGCGGCTTCACGATGCGCCACCCCGACGTGCGCGAGGACCTGCGCGGGACCTACGCGGGTCTCGCATCGGAGGCGGCGATCGAGTACCTGACCTCGCTGGGCGTCACCGCGGTGGAGCTGATGCCCGTGCATCACATCGTGGACGAGAGCTTCCTCGTCGGACGCGGCCTGACCAACTACTGGGGCTACAGCTCGATCGGCTACCTCGCGCCGCACGCCGGCTACGCGGCAACCGGCATGCGCGGCGAGCAGGTGCGCGAGTTCAAGGGCATGGTCAAGGCGCTTCACCGGGCGGGCATCGAGGTGATCCTCGACGTCGTCTACAACCACACGGCGGAGGGGAACCACCTCGGCCCGATGCTCTCGTTCAAGGGCGTCGACAACTCTTCGTACTACCGCCTCATGCCCGACGAGCCGCGCTTCTACATGGACTTCACGGGCACCGGCAACAGCCTCAATCCGGTTCATCCCAGCGTGCTGCGGCTGATCATGGACTCGCTGCGGTACTGGGTCGCCGAGTGCCACGTGGACGGCTTCCGCTTCGACCTCGCATCGGCGCTCGCGCGCGAGTTCTACGACGTCGACCGCCTCTCGGCGTTCTTCGACACGATCCACCAGGACCCGCTGCTCTCCCAGGTCAAGCTGATCGCCGAGCCCTGGGACGTAGGGCCGGGCGGCTACCAGGTCGGGAACTTCCCGGTCCTGTGGACCGAGTGGAACGGGATCTACCGCGACACGATGCGCGATTTCTGGCGCGGCTACGCAAGCGCGGCCGAGTTCGCGCGCCGCTTCACCGGCTCGAGCGATCTGTACGAGTCCGACGGCCGCAGCCCGTTCGCGTCCATCAACTTCGTGACGGCGCACGACGGCTTCACCCTCCGCGACCTCGTCTCCTACAACGAGAAGCACAACGAGGCCAATCTCGAGGGCAACGCCGACGGCACCAACGACAACCGGAGCTGGAACTGCGGCGTGGAGGGCGAGACCGACGACCCCGAGGTGAATGCCCTGCGCCCGCGCCAGCAGCGCAACTTCCTCACGACGCTGCTGCTGTCCCACGGCGTGCCGATGCTGCTCGGCGGCGACGAGTTCGGCCGCACCCAGCGAGGCAACAACAACGCCTGGTGCCAGGACAACGAGATCTCCTGGTTCGACTGGGACCACGGCGAGCCCGGGCGCCGCCTGCGGGAGTTCGCGCGCCGCCTGATCAGGCTGCGCCGCGAGCATGCGGTGTTCCGCCGGCGCGCGTTCCTGACCGGTGAGGATCGCATGGGCTCGGGCGCGCCCGACGCATGGTGGTTTCGTCCCGACGGCCGCCGGATGACCCGGCGGGACTGGGAGCGGCCCGACGGCCACTTGGTGGGCGTGTTCCTGAACGGACGCGAGATCACCTCGCCGGGCGAGCACGGCGAACGCGTGGAGGACGACTCCTTCCTCGTCCTCTTCAACGCGAGCGCCGAAGACGTGACCTTCCGGATGCCGTCGCGCCGCTTCGGCCTGCTCTGGGAGCTCGAGCTGTCGACGGGCGAGCCCGACCAGGAGCGCGGGCTCTACTCGGCGCGCACCCGCGATGAGGTAAGCGTGGTCGCCCGCTCGGTGCTCGTCCTGCGGCGAGCCGCGTGAGCCTGCGCGCCACCTACCGACTCCAGCTCGGGACCGATCTCGACTTCGCGGCGGCCCGCGCGCTCGTCCCGTACCTGCGCGACCTTGGTGTAAGCCACCTCTACCTGTCGCCGTCGTTCCAGGCGTGCCCGGGCTCGTCGCACGGCTACGACGTGACCGATCCGACCCGGATCTCCGACGAACTCGGCGGCGAGCGCGAATTTCGTGCGCTTACCGAAGCCGGCCTCGGCGTGATCCTCGACATCGTCCCCAACCACATGGCCGCCTCGGACGAGAACCCCTTTTGGTCGGATCCCGCGCTCCGCGAGCGCTTCTTCGACATCGATCCGGCGACCGGGCGCCATCGCCGCTTCTTCGACATCGATCACCTCGCGGGCGTGCGCCAGGAGGACCCCGAGGTGTTCGCCGAGACGCACCGGCTGGCGCTGCGGCTCGTGCGGGAGGGGCTCGTGTACGGGCTGCGCATAGACCATCCGGACGGGCTCGCCGACCCCGCCGGCTACCTGCGCCACCTGCGCGCCGAGGGCGCGGAGCACGTCTGGGTCGAGAAGATCCTCGATCCGGGAGAGCGGCTGCGCGACTGGCCCGTCGAGGGAACCGTGGGCTACGAGTTCTTGAACGACGCCGCGGCGCTGTTCGTCGACCCGGCCGGCGAGGAGCCTCTCACCGAGCTGTACGGGGACTCATACGACCCGGTGGCGCCCAAGCTGGAACAGGTCCAGACCACGTTCGTTCCCGAGGTCGAGCGGCTGCGGCGCCTCTACGACTCCCCCGACCTCGAGCGCGCACTTGCCTCGCTGCCCGTGTACCGCACGTACATCCCTCCGGTGGAGGCCGCCGATCGCGAGGCGCTCGCCGGCAACCCGCTGCGGGACGTCCTTCTCGCAGGCGGCGAGTTCGTGACTCGCTTCCAGCAGACGACGCCGGCCGTGATGGCCAAGGGCATCGAGGACACCGCCTTCTACCGCTACATCCGGCTGCTCGCGCTGAACGAGGTGGGCGGCGACCCGTCGCGCTTCGGGATCTCCGTGGAGCAATTCCACGCCGGCTGCCTGGAACGGGCGCCGCGAGGGCTCCTCGTGACGCAGACACACGACACGAAACGCAGCGGAGACGTGCGGGCCCGCATCGGCGCGCTCGCGGGCATGGCGGGGGAATGGGCCGACCACGTGCGCCGCTGGCGCGAGCTCCGGCCGCCGAGTTGGAATGAGGGCTACCTGATCCTCCAGACGCTGGTCGGCGCCTGGCCGCTCGAGCTCGACCGGCTGGAGGCGTACGTGCAGAAAGCGCTGCGCGAGGCCAAGGTGAACACGAACTGGGTGGAGCCGGACCTCGAGTACGAGCGCCGCGTGCGCGACTGGTGCCGCGGGCTGTACTCGAATCGCGCCTTCCTCGACGAGCTCGAGCCGTTCGCCGAGCGCGTCGCCCGCGCCGGCGAGCGTTCCGCCCTCGGTCAGACGCTTCTCAAGCTGACGTCCCGCGGGGTGTCGGACATCTACCAGGGCGACGAGCTGTGGGCGCTGTCGCTGGTGGACCCGGACAACCGGAGGCCGGTGGACTGGGACCGCCGCCGCGAGGCGCTCAGGGAGCTGCGGGCCGGTGCCCCTCCGGAGCGCGAGACGATCAAGCTGCACCTGATCGAGCGCGCGCTCGCGCTGCGCGCGCGCCGCCCCGAGACGTTCGCCGGCGCCTACACGCCGATTGAGGCCGGCGAGGCCTGCTGCGCATACCTTCGCGGCGACCCCCCGGCCGTGCTCGCGGCGACGGCGGTTCGGCCCGACGGCCACTCTGCGCGATTCGAGGCTCCCGCCGGCCGCTGGCGCAACGTCCTCACCGGGGAAGAGCTCGATCTTCCCGCCCGGGTGGCCTTCGAGCGCCTCGCGCTGCCCGACTGGGGCGTGGCGCTGCTGGAGCGGGTGGCCGGATAGTCTGCCCGCCCGGCATGAGCGCCCGCGCCCTGACGCTCTCCTGGGAGTACCCGCCGATCGTCGAGGGCGGCCTTGCCCGCCACGTGCGCAAGCTCTGTGAGGAGCTGGTGCTCCAGGGTTGCGACGTGCACGTGCTCACGCGCGGCCAGGACTCGCTACCCGACGAGGAGGAGCGTGGCGGCGTGGTCGTGCACCGAGTCGCCACCGCGCGCCGGCCCACGGAGCTCGGCGAGTTCGTGACCTGGGTCGAGCGCATGAACGCGGACATGATCGCCGCGGGCGTCGAGCTCGGCGACCGCTTCGACTTCGACCTGGTGCACAGCCACGACTGGCTCGTGGCGCGAGCCGGGCACCACCTCGCGAACCGCTACCGCCGCCCTTGGGTCACCACGATCCACGCCACCGAGTACGGCCGCCATCAGGGCTGGGTGAACAAGCATCCGCAGTCCCATATCCACGCGGTGGAGCGTTGGATGGCGCGCCGGGCGGATCGGGTGATCACCTGCTCGCACTACATGCGCGGGCACGTGGCGGACGTCTACGGCCTCGACGAGGCCCGGATCTCGGTGATCCCAAACGGCATCGACCCGTCGGAACCCGTGCCGGTCGACGACCTCGACACGCTGCGCTCCCACTTCGCCGAGCCGGACGAGCAGCTGATCCTCCTCGTTGGGCGGCTCGTGTACGAGAAGGGGTTTCAGCTCGCCCTCGAGGCCCTACCGGGCCTGATCCGCCGGATGCGGAAGCTGCGCTTCATCGTGGCCGGCTCGGGCACCTACGAGGAGGAGCTGAAGCGTCAGGCGCGCCGGCTCGGCCTCATGCGTAACGGAACCTTCCTGGGCTGGATCGGCGACGACGTGCTGCACTCGCTCTACCGGATCGCCGATCTCTGCGTGGTGCCCTCGATCTACGAGCCGTTCGGGCTGGTGGCGCTCGAGGCGATGGTGTCCGGCTGCCCCTGCATCGTCGCCGACACCGGCGGGCTGCGCGAGGTCGTGCCGAACGAGGACGTGGGGCTGCGATTCCGCTCGCGCGACCCGTGCTCGCTGGCGGCGATGGTGGAGCGCGTGCTGACCGACCACGATCTCCGCGACCGGCTGGTCACGGAGGCCAGCGAGCACGTGCTGCTGTTCGACTGGAGCGACGTGGCGGGCCAGACCGGCGACGTCTACCGCGATCTGCTGGGCGCCGCGGTCTGAGGCCGGGCCGGCACGCCGATCACGTTGCTCCCGGGGGCCACCGGGCCCTCCACCACGGAGCGCACCCCGACGAAGCCGCCGTCCCCCACGTCCGCTCCGGGCAGCAGGCAGGCGCGGGGCCCGATCCGGACGCGGCTCCCGACCCGCACCCTGTCGCTCAGGAGCGCCTCATCGCCGACCACGCTGTCGTCGCCGACAGAGATCCCGGCGCCCGCGATGAATACGCTCCTCGCGCCGACGAGCGTGCGCGCCCCGATGCTCACCGGGCCATCGGCCTCCACGCGCGTGCCGCTTCCGAGCCACGCCCCGGCGCCCAGTGTGACGCGACCCCGCGGGCCTAGCTCGAACCGGACACCCTTCCCGACGGCGGCGCCGGGCCCGAGCGCGACACGCCGGCCCCACCGCAGCGGCAAGCGTAGGCGGCGGACGCTAGACCGAAAAGAACGCGGTCTCACGCTCACCCTGCAAGTGAATGTCGAAGCGGAGCGCCCCGTCCTCCTCCCGGGCCACGAGCGTCGCTCGCACCTCCGGGTCGCGGATCATGGAGAGCACCGGGTCGGCGTCGTTGGCCTTCGCCTCGTCCGGGAAGTAGACGCGTGTCACGAGCCGCTTCAAGAGACCACGCGCGAAGACCGAGACGTCGATGTGTGGGGCCTGCATGCGCGAGTCGGGACCGGGCACCGGCCCCGGCTTGACGGTCACGAACTCGAATCGCCCCTCGGCGTCGGTCGCGCAGCGGCCGAAGCCCTTGAAGCCGTGCTCGCGCGGGATCTCGTCGCGCGGGTCCTCGGGATGGGAGTAGCGGCCGGCCGAGTTCGCCTGCCAGATCTCGAGCAGGGCATCGCTCACGGGTTCGCCGTTCCCGTCGAAGACGACCCCCACGATTCGAACCGCGCCCGCATGGTCCGGCGAGACAAGCTCGGTCGTCGCCGGGGCGGGCAGCCCGATGTGGAAGAACGGGCCGACGGTCTGGGACGGCGTGGGACTGAGCGACACCTCAGGCCTCCATCGGGGTGGCCTCGCGGCCGCGCAACACGATGTCGAATCTGTAGGCGAGCGCCCACTCCGGAACCGTGTTGTCGAGATCGAACTCCGATATCAGGCGCCTGCGGTGCCGCTCCTCACGCACCGCCAGGAAGATCGGGTCCTGGAAGAACAGCGGGTCGCCGGGAAAGTACATCTGGGTGACCAGGCGAGTGGCGAACGCCGTCCCGAACAGGGAGAGGTGGATGTGGGCCGCGCGCCACGCGTTGGGGTGGTTTCGCCACGGATAGGCGCCCGGCTTCACCGTGATGAAGCGGTAGTGGCCCTCGTCGTCGGTGAGGCAGCGCCCGGCGCCGCTGAAGTTGGGGTCGAGCGGGGCGGGGTGCGCGTCCACCTCGTGGCGGTAGCGGCCCGCCGAGTTGGCCTGCCAGAGCTCGATCAGCGTGTTCCGCACCGGCCGCTTGTCGCCGTCGACCACCCGTCCGTGCAGGATCATTCGCTCGCCCGCCGGCTCACCGTCGTGCTGGCGCGTGAGGTCGTGGTCGAGCTCGCCGACGTCCTCGTGGCCGTACACCGGTCCCGTGATCTCGGAGAGAGTGTGCGGCAGCGGGACGAGCGGCCGCTTCGGCGCGCGCGTCCGGGTGGCCACGTAGTCCGGGTACAGGTAGGGAGGATCGACCTCGGCGTCGTCGCGCCGATACCCGATCAGGCTCACTCCCGGACCATCCTCAGGACGTCCCGCAGGTAGAGCAGGTGATCCTTCATCGCCCTCTCGGCGCGCGCCGCGTCGCCCTTCTCGATCGCCGCGATGAGCGCCTCGTACTGCTCCGCGACCGCCGACTGCACGACCGCCGACTGGATCACCTCGTCAAGCGACGGCTGCGCCACCTCGAACACCCAGTCCGTGAGCGCCTTGATGACGCGATTTCCGGTGGCCGCGCCGATCGTCCGGTGGATGTCGGCGTCCCTAGCGGCGAGCGCGTCCCCGGTCCGCAGGGCCTCCCGAAGCCGCTTCACCGTCTCCTCGTCCGACTGGTAGGCGGCCAAGCCGGCGAGCGACACCTCGAACAGGAGGCGCGCGTCCACGAGCTCCTCCAGCGAGACGGCGCCGGTCTCGAGCATCATCGCGATCGCCTCGCTCAGGCTGCGGCTCATGCCCTGGCCGGCCGTATGGGCGACGAAGATGCCTCCGCCGGGGCCCTTGCTCGCCCGAATCAGGTTGCCGCTCGCGAGCAGCTTGAGCGCCTCGCGCAGGGTGGGGCGGCTGACGCCGAACTCGGCGGCCAGGTCCTCCTCGCGGCCGAGGAAGTCGCCCGGAGTGAGTGCCTCTCGCTGGATGTGGTGCTGGATCTGGACCGCCACCTGCTCGCTCGCGCCGAGGATCTGCGGGGGAGGGCTGCGGCGCACTCGCCCTGCGGCGCTCACTCTTCCGTCCATCTGCTCGGCCGCTCGTCGACGACGCGGCGGGCCTTCCCGTCGCTCCGCGGCAGCACCCCCGGCACGACCGGAACGATGCGCACGCGGAGCCCGAGCTGCTGGCGCATGATCTCCTGCAGCCCCCTGGTGCAGATCGGGCGCTTAACCGAATCGAGCGCGGCTTCGAGCCGCTGTTCGACGGCCACCTCGGCCAGGCGAAGCGCATAGGTGGGCGTGCACCACACGGCCGTCGCGCCGATGTCCGCGACCGTCTGCAGCCGCTGCACCGAGGTCATGCCGCCGAGCGGCACCGCCATCGCCCCTACCTCCTGCAGGCCCTCGATAGCGGCCCAGAATTGCACGTGCGGCCCGAAGGAGTAGGCCAGCCCTACCCGGTCGGAGGGAGCGACGCCGGCCGTCCGCAGCATGTGGGCGAAGCGGCCGCGCCACCAGGCCCAGTCCTCGGCGGTGTCGAGCACGCGGAGCGGCGGCCCAGTCGTGCCGCTCGTCTGGTGGAGCTGCGTGTATCTCTCGAGCGGATAAGTGAGGTTCGTGCCGAAGGGCCGGTGGCGCTCCTGGCCCTCGACCAGCTCGCGTTTGGTGAGCGGTGGGACGTCCATGAGGCCCGCCTCGGGGGCGATCCGGTCGCGCCGGAACGGGTTCCGCTCGCGCACCAGGGCCAGCAGCTCGCGAAGGCGCTTGTCGGAGACGCGCGTTGTTGCCTCCACGCTGGCCATCCGCGGCGAATGTTAGGGACATAGGTCAGACTTTTTCGCCGTAGCCGTAGCGCCCGCGAAGCTGCACGAAATGCGCCGGAACGATGGTTCGGACCGGCATCAGCCCCTCGGTGCGCTTCTCGAACAGCGTCACGTCGTCCCGGCCGCCGGGGCCGATCGGCTGCACCAGGCGGCCACCATCCACGACCTGGTCGGCGAGCGGCGGCGGCACGCTGGTGAAGGCGGCGGCCACGATCACCGCATCGAACGGCGCCTCGTCCGGGAGGCCCTCGCTCCCGTCGCCGAGGACGAGCTCGGCGCCGGTGATCCCGGCGCGCTCGAAGTTGGCCCGAGCGGCGTCGAGGAGATCGGGCCACCGCTCGATGCTCAAAACTGTCCCCGCGAGCCGGGCCAGCAGCGCGGTCTGCCACCCGTACCCGGTCCCGATCTCGAGGACCTTCTCGCTCCCGGTCAACTCGAGCGCCTCCACCATCTGTGCGATGAGCGACGGCTGGGTGGTCACCTGGTCGTGCGGAATCGGGATCGGGGCGTCGCGGTAGGCCCCGCCCTCCATCTCCGCCGGCACGAACGCGGCGCGGGGTATCTCCGCGATCGCGGCGAGGAGGCGCTCGTCGCGAACACCGTGGGCCCGCACGACCTCGGCAAGCCGCTCAGGTGTCGAGCCGGCGGCCAACCGAGGCAAGGATCCTTTGCACGTGGTCGGGGTCGAAACGCACTTGGGCGTGAGTGAAGCGCAGGGGTGTCATGCCCGCCGCGAGGTACGTCTGATCACGCAGACGGTCCCTCGCCTGCTGCGCCGGCGTCCGGTGATAGCGCAGTCCATCGGTCTCCACCACGAGATCGAGATCGGGCCAGTAGAAGTCGACGTAAGCCGTTCACTTTCTGTTGCGTCTCAGGCGGCGGGAATCCCACGCGGCGGACTATCAAGAGGAACTCGCGTTCGAGCTCCGAGTCGGTAAGTCTGAATGTGCGCCGGTCAGCAGCTCGCGCAGGATCGCCACGCCCGGGCGCCCGGCCAGGTTCTCGAGGGCGGACCGCAGCGACTCGGGGTCGATCAGGTCGCGCTTGTCGGCCTCGTTGACCGCGGACTCGAGTTGAGCCAGGCCCACTCGCGTGGCGAAGGCGACGAGCGTGCACACGGGGCTGTGATCGGGATGCCCTGCTGCACCGTGATTCCCACGGCCCACGTAACGTCCGCCGATGTACGACGACGCCGCGTGGCTGGCGCGAGACGTGTGCGGGCACCGACACCTCGATGACGCCACCTCCGTCCCTGCGGATCTCTAGGAGCGCCGCGGCGCTCTCGTGGCTTAGGGCGGCGTCCGGACCGCAGATCTGCCATCGCGCCACGACGTCGTGCTGCCTCGTGGCGAGCGCCCAGGCCCGCCGGCCGGACGACTGAAGGATTTGGGGGCCCCTTGACCCCCAAATCCTTCGAGCGCGCGAGATTCGCCCCCCTTCAGCGGCGTCCGGGCGCCCCTGCCTCACCCCCAGACCTCTTCGGCCACCTCCACGATCCGTCGCAGCTTGGCCACCTCGTCGGCGTAGGTCAGGAGGTTGCCCTCGGAGGTCGAGGAGAATCCGCACTGGGGCGATAGGCAGAGCTGATCGACGTCCACGTACCTGCTCGCCTCCTCGATCCGCCTCTTCAGGGCGTCCTTCTCCTCGAGATCGCCGCGCTTGGTCGTGACGAGGCCGAGCACGACCATCTTCCCCTTCGGCACGAAGCGAAGCGGCTCGAAGCCCCCCGAGCGCTCGTCGTCGTACTCGAGGAAGAAGCCGTCGACCCGGAGGTCGTTGAAGAGCGCCTCGGCGACGAAGTCGTAGCCGCCCTCCGCCACCCAGGACGAGCGGAAGTTGCCCCGGCACATATGGGTGGTGACGGTCATCCTCACGGGCCGGTTCGCGAGCGCCTCGTTGATGTGCCGGATGTAGGCGATGTGCAGGTTCTCGGCGTCCTCTCCACGTTCGGTCATCATCTTGCGCTGCTCTGCATCGTTGAGGTAGGCGAGGCTCGTGTCGTCGAACTGGAGGTAGGTGCAGCCGAGCTCGTGCACGAGCCGCACCTGCTCCGCGTAGGCGGCAGTGAGGTCGCGCCAGAAGTCCTCGGTGTCGGGGTAGACGTTGCGATCGATGGCCGCGGCCCCGCCGCGGTAGTGGACCATGCTCGGCGAGGGAATGGTGAGCTTCGGTGTATTGGTGGTCACCGTGTCCTTCAGAAACTTGAAGTGCTCGCCGAAGATCGGCTCGTGCACCCCGAGCTTGCCGTCGACCTTCAGCGCCGCGGGTCTGAAATCGAGGTCGCCGTTGGGGTTGTGGAAGTGCACGACGATGTCGCCCTCGACCTTGCTGATGCCGTCGAGCGCGTAGATGAAGTCCATGTGCCAGGTGGCCCGGCGGAACTCGCCGTCGGTCGCCGATTGGAGCCCGACCTCCTCCTGCATTCGCACCACATCACGGACCGCGTCGTCCTCGATTGCTCTCAGCTCGTCCGCCGTGATGCGGTTCGCGGTGAAGTCCTCTCGCGCCTCGAGAAGCCGCTCGGGGCGCAGAAGGCTCCCTACGTGGTCGGCCCGGAACGGCGGTTCTGTGCGCGGCATCAGCCCTCCCTTGCGTGTGCGGTACTCAATCATCGACCCCGTAATCGCTGAGCGGCCCGCTCGCGCGCCAGCTCGGCAAACGCGCGCCCGGCGGGCCGGCGAGCGTCCTCGGGCGCTGCGGGCTGCAATAACTCGAGCTGGAAGGTCGTGGGCGGGTCGAGCCGCAGCAGGCGGATGCCGCGGGCCGTGGACGCGGCCGCGGAGCGCGTGGTCAGCCCGACGCAGCCCTGCGCCCTCACCGCCGTCTCCCAGGCCATCGGTCCCTGCGGGTCGGGCACGGTGCGCGGCTCGAAGCCGGCCCGGCGGAGGAGCGAGACGACAGCCCGGTTGTAGCCGCGCCCGTCCTGGCCGTCGACGAGCGCGAAGGTCTCCTCCGACAGCTCTCGGAGCGTGACCGCGCGTCGCTTCGCGAGCCGATGCCCGGCGGCCACGGCCACGACCGCGGGCTCCTCGAGGAGAGGCTCCCGAAGCACCCCTACGGTCGGGGCCGTGCAGAAACCGAGCGCAACCTCGAGCCGTCCCGCGGCGATTTGCCCGGCCAGGGCTCCCGAGTTGTCCTGAGAGGCTCGCACGCGGATCTGCGGACGCCGGCGAGCGAACTCCTCCAGCAGGGCCTGGGCAACATAGTGTGCCCCCGGCGAGATCCCGAGGCGCAGCTCGCCCACCTCGCCCCGTCCGAAGCCGCGCGCCAGGTCATCGATCGTCTCGGCGGCCTCGACGGCGACGCGGGCCGGCGCCAGGACGGCCTCGCCGGCCTCGGTCAGCTCGACGCGCGCCCTGGTACGCGCGAAGAGCCGCACGCCGAGCTGCAGCTCGAGGCGCTTGATCTGCTGGCTCAGCGCCGGCTGCGTGATGTCGAGGCGCTCAGCGGCGCGACCGAAGTGGAGCTCGTCGGCAAGCACCACGAACGGGCGAAGAAGACGCGGATCGCCACTCATGCACGCAGCTTATTACCGTGCCGTCAGGAGAAATTGCGCCGAGTGGGCTCCCGGACCTACAGTCCCGCGCCTGTGATCCGAAGGACTGCGATCCTGCTCGCTGCGCTGCTCCTCGTCTCCGGCTGCGAGGGCGACGACGAGCAGGGCGAGCGCCGGGCGGCGCGGGCGGTGACCGGATCGGCCGAGCTCAAGAGCCCACGCGCCGGTGCTCCCGATGCCGGCACCGCCCGCGGCCACGGCGCCGACGTGGCACTGGGCTCGACCTCGCGCGGATCGTTCGCGTTCGACGGCCGCGTGGACCCGCCCGACAGCAGGGTCACGATCGTGAACAACCGGACCGGCCGGCCGGGCGCCGTCGATGTGGAGCCGACAGGTGATTTCACGGCGCGGGTGACGAGACTGCGCCCCGGCCTCAACCAGTTCGTGCTGAAGGGGTCGAAGCCGGGCCACGCGGCCTGGACCCTCGAGGTGCGGATCGTACGCGCCCCGCGGCAGGTGGCGGCCCGGCGGCCGCCGGCCGAGTCGGAACGCCGCCGCGGCCGCGTGGAGGTACCGGTCGTCGACGAGACGGTCCCCGAAGCTCGTCTGCGCGTCGAGCGTGCGGGAGGCGCGCGCGCGATCGAGACCTCGAATCGAAGCCCGCCGGCACGGGCAGCCGCGCGCCTCGGGGAGCCGCTCCGGGTCACGGCTATGACCCACGACCCGAACGGCGGCGCCGCCCGTGCCCGCGTCTCGATCCGCGAGCGGAGCTCCTGCCTGAACACTCTGACCGGCGAGCGGACCGCCCGGCTGACCCTTCGCTACTTTCCGCCCGCCCAGATCGCACGCGCCAAGGTCCCGCCCGGCGCGGTCCTCCCCCGAGTCGAGAGCCGCACCGTCCGGCTCCGCTTCACCGGCGAACGCTGCTCGGGCGACTGGATCCCTGCCCGCGTGCGCGTGACGCTGTGGGCGGACGCGACGAATGCGCAGGAGATGGAGTCGAGCAGCGCACCGGTTCGGCTGACGCTCCGCGGCGGTCGCTGAAGTCAGCGAGGCTTGGCCCAGCCCAGTACTGTGGCGGTGCCGGCTCGATGAGGGGCGCGGCCCGCGGCGATGTCCTTCCGCAGCCGCGCGAGTCCCTCCCGGAGCTCCTTCGGGTGGTCGCGCTGCATCCGCTCGAAGTAGCTGGTCGCGCCACTATTGGCGGCGTTCAGCACGCGCTCGGGATCTGCCGACAGTGGCGCCAGCGATGCGTCTTCCATGTCCTCGAACTCGAACTCGACAAGGCGGGCGCCCGGCAGCTCCGCGAGGATCGACGCGCGGGACGGATGGGTTGCCTGCATCCACCGGTGGCTGGTCGGGAAGTAGTCGAGGACCCAGAGCGAAGCGGCGTCCTCGCCGGTGAACCCCATGAGCACGAGCCGGCCGCCGGGGCGCAGGATGCGCCGGGCTCGGCCAGCGCCGCACCGCGATTCTCCACGTGGTGGGAGCATGGAGATCATCGTCGCGGCGTCGAAGCTCTCGTCCTCGAACGGCAGCTCCTGCGCGTCCCCCTCCACGGTGTCGAGCCCCTTCGCGGCAGCGCGCTCCAGCATCTCCACGGAGCGGTCCACGACCACGGGCGTCCACCCCTCTCGCCTCAGGGCGAGCGCGTAGTTGCCGGTTCCGCCGCCCGATGTCGGCAAGGCGCGGCCCGGGCGCGCCAGCGAGCGCCTCGAGCAGCGGTCGCAGCACGGACAGGCTGGCGGCGCGCGTCTCGTCGTACCGCTTGGCCTGGCGTGAGTAGTCGGGCAGAAGGCTCAGACCACAGACAGCGTGACGCGTACGCTGTGGCTCGTGAGCGCCCGCGCAGAATTGGACGAGGCCCCGCTGGGTGCGCAGCGAGAGGCGTTCGAGGTCCCGCCGGAGATCGCGTACTTCAACACTGCGAGCCTGTCGCCGCAGCTGCGTCGGGTGCGGGAGGCCGGTGAGCGGGCGCTCGAGCGCCGCGGTCGTCCCTGGACGATCTCGAGCCCGGACTGGTTCAGCGATGTCGAGCGCCTGCGGGGGCTGTTTGGACAGTTGATCGGCGCCGACGCCGAGGGCGTTGCGCTGGTGACGGCCACGAGCTATGGCTTTGCGGTCGCCGCGCGAAACCTTCGCCTGCGCGCGGGAGATCGCATCCTCGTGCTGGCCGGGGAGTACCCGTCCGGGATCTACAGCTGGCGCACCGCAGCCCGGAAGAGCGGCGCCGAGATCGTTACGGTGGGGCGGGAACCGGGCCAGACCTGGACAGACGCGATCCTCGCCGTGCTCGACGAGCGCATCCGGGTCGTGAGCGTCCCGCAGGTCCACACCACCGATGGGGCGCTGGTGGACCTCGAGGCCGTGGCCGACCGCACGCACGCGGTGGGGGCCCGGCTGGTGATCGATGCCTGTCAGTCGGTCGGGGTGATGTCGTTCGACATGGAGCGGGTGCGGCCGGACTTCCTCGTGACGGTCGGCTACAAGTGGCTGCTGGCGCCGTTCAGCCTCGCCTACCTCTACGTCGCCGAGGAGCACCGCGACGGCGAGCCGCTCGAGGAGAACTGGATCGTGCGAGTAGGTGCGGAGGACTTCACGGGGCTCGACGACTACAGCGACGAGTACCAGCCGGGCGCGCGGCGGTTCGACATGGGCGCCCGCACCAGCTTCCACCTCACGCCGATGGCGATCGCGGCGATCGAGCAGCTGCTCGAGTGGCGGGTGCCGCGGATCGCGGCCAGCCTCGCCGAAACCACCGCCACGCTTGCCGAGCGCGCGGCGGCCCTCGGGCTGAGCCCACCCTCCCCCGACCAGCGGGGGCCGCACATCCTCGGTCTGGAACTGCCCATGGAGGCGCGCGAGCGCGTGCTTCCCGCGCTCGCGGGCGCGAATTGCTTCGTCGCGATGCGTGGAGGCTCGCTGCGGATCGCGCCACACCTCCACGTCACCTCGGAGGACGTCGACCGACTGATCGGTGTCCTAGCGAGCGTGCTCGACTGACGCGGGGTCGTGCCCGTTCGACCGCAGATCCGCGCGCCAGCTCCGAGTTACGGCGATCCACATCCGCTCGGTCTCCTCGATCGCCTTCGCCAGCTTCTGGTCGCCGCCCCGCAGGTAGCCCTGCAGAGCCCGCCAGAGCACGGCGTGTGACTCGCACAGGCGGGCGGCGTCGCCGCGGCCAAGCGTCTGGGCGCTGACGTCGAGCCGGACGAGCTCGGACTGCCAGCGCTCCAGGTCGGCCACGAGCCTGCAGGAGCCGCTCTGCCCGTCGTGACGCTCGATCGTGTCGGCGACGGTCTCGAGCCGATTCCCGTTCGCCTTCACCATCCGGCTCACGTCCGGAGCCTTCTCACGGTCTTCGTCGAGCCACGACGCGTCCTCTTCGGTGAACCGCGGGAACTGAACCTCGAGCGGCCGCAGGCCATGGCGCATGCTCCACCGGCGCATGTCCTTCACCAGGGCCATTCGACTCTGCCAGTGGCGATGGTTGATCGCGACCTTTCGCACGCGATTCCAGGCGGAAACCTCGACCCGAAGCCACTCGGCGAGGGTGGTCACCTCCACATCGGACTCGAGGCCCTCCTTGCGCGCGCGCCAGCCCTCCTCCCAGCGCTCGGCCGTCGCGGCGAGAAGATCGATGGTGTAGCGCGAGACCTCCCACTTGTGGAGATCCCGTGGCCGCCTCGGCGTGCGCGCCGCCGCCGGGAAGTACATGGCCTCGAAGCTCTTGAAAGCCCGCTCCGGTCTGAGGCCGTCCAGGTCCGGATCGTCGCTGATGAGCCAGTCGCGCCTGCTCGCGATGTAACTGCTGTCGGCGCAGGCGATCGCCTTCTTCAGGCGCTCCACCGCCAGGGTCGAGAACTCGTCGACCTCACTCCTGTCCCGCGTCGACCCCCTGTCGAGCAGCGGCAGCGCGTAGACGCAGGCGGCGTTGTAGTGCTCCTGCCAGCGCCTGAAGCCGCGCGCCCGTCCCTCGATCCTCCTGATGCTTCGGCCAAGTTCATCGGCCGCGAGGATCGGTTGGGCCAGGATCCGGGCGAGGCGCTCCTGCATCCACAGACCGGCCAGGTCGACGGCCTGCCTCGAAAGTTCACCGTCGCTCCGCGGCGTGTGCCGTGGAAGCTGGCGCCGTAGCTCCGACAACTCTTGGATAGCGGTGCGCACGAGCAGCTCCTCGAACCGCCGGCGCAGCTCGGGTGTGCCCTTCTGCTCCGGCTGGGCGAGTACCGCGTCCAGGTCGTCCTCGCGGGGGAGCAGGTCCATCAACGCCGGCCTCAGCCGGTCGCGCAGCTGGTGGCGCTGGACGTCGCGGCGATTCGTCCGCGACCCGCTCCGGCGTATGGCCCATTGTCGTGGAAGCTCCTGCCCTCCGAGCAGGATCGCCCGCCGGTACTTGGCGACGAGCAGGACGGCCTCGCGATCGCGCCGTGCGGGCAAGCGGTAGAACTGCCGGAGGCGGTCGCGCCGGGCTCGGCGCGTGAGCAGGACGTCCGATGGACGGTCGGACGAGACGGCCGGGCGCTCCCCGGGACGAGCCACCTCGAAGATGCCCTCGTGGGTGGCGAGCGCGTCGAGGAACAGCGCGAGTTTCTCCTGCAGGAAGCCGATCTGGAGCCTCAGCCCGAGGTTCATGGGATCCGCCTCGAGCGCCTTGTAATAGAGATCGAGCGCCTCGTCGTAGCGGCGTTCGCGCTCGAGCTCCGCGGCACGCTCGTAGCTGTGGAACAGCGTCGAGGGCAGCTCGAAGCCGCGCCAGCCCGACCACGGGGATCGAGAGAGCCGGGTGCGCGGAAGGATGTAGGCCGTCGCGTGGTCGGCGGCTTGGCGGATGGCGGCATCCCAGGAGGTGTCCCAGAAGGTCTGCCCGGGGTCCGCCTGGCCGTAAGCGCAGGCTAAGTGGACGGTCACGCCGCATCCCTGGTGGTCGGCGCGGCTGACCAGCGTCCCCTTGACCTCGTAGGCGTGGTCCGGCACCGCCGCTCGCAGAACGGCCAGCAGGCTCCCGAGCATGCTGCCTCCGCCCGCTCCGTTCGCCGTGAGCAGGTCGAGGAAGTTGCCCTGCTGGGCGGGGGCCGGGACCGGCGCCGCCGATTGGAGGTGCGAGAAGGCGAGGCGATCGCGGAAGTCCGCCGTCAGCCGCTTGACGTCGGCCCCCTCCACGTCGGGACTCGCGGCGAACTCCTCAGCCAGGATGGGACCGGGCCGCCAGGCGAGATAGTCGAGGATCAGGTGGCGGACGCCACAGGCGACGATGAGTGCGGCCGCGAACCCCGCGAGCGCGGCCACCGCCGGCTCGGCCAGCGTGGTATGCAGCGAGCTCAGAAGCTTCTCGTCCGTGGCGGGCTGGTTGCCGTGGAGGTAAGCCACGGTGCCGAGCGCCGCGACTCCCACCAGCACCGCGAAGGACCAGCCGAGAACCCCCGGCAGGCGGCGCTTGTAGCGCTTGGAGCGCGAGCCGAGGCGGCGTCGCTTCATGACACGGGCGAGTGTGGGCGGGGCCTGCGCGCCGGTGTGTGCGAACCGTCACAAAGGCCCGAAAACGCCTAGCTTTCGCCCGGAGAACCCGCAGCAAGGTCGCGCTCGATCAGCGCGGCCGTCTCGAGCAGCGGAGGGAGCAGGCCGCGGCGGACCTCCTCCAGCGTCGTGCGGCTCGGGTGAGTCGAGACGTTCAGGGCCGCGACGGCCCGGCGGCCCGCGTCGCGGATCGGCGCCGCCACCGAGCGCAACCCCACCTCGAGCTCCTCGTCGACCAGGGCCCATCCCTGGCGCCGGGCGCGGTCGAGCTCATGGCGCAGCGCGGGGGTGGTGGTCAGCGTCCCGTCGGTGAGCGGCCGTAGTTCGGCCCGCGAGAGGAAGGAGTCGAGCTCAGCGGGGTCGAGTTCGGCAAGAAGGACACGCCCCATAGAGGTGGCGTACGCCGGAAAGCGCGTTCCGACGCTGATCGACACGGTCATGATCCGCTTCGTGGGTACCCGCGCGACGTAGACGATCTCGTCGCCGTCGAGAACCGAGACGGACGACGACTCGTGGACCTGCCGGGCGAGGCGCTCGAGGTGCGGCTCGGCGATCTCGGGCAGCGAAAGGCTCGAAAGGTACGAGTAGCCGAGCTCGAGCACGCGCGGGGTCAGGACGAAGAGCCGGCCGTCAGCTCGGACGTAGCCGAGCCTCTCGAGTGTCAACAGGAAGCGCCGCGCCGAGGCGCGGGTGAGCCCGGACGCCCGCGCGACCTCGGTGAGCGTCAGACCCGATCCGGGCGCCCTCAGCGCGCGGATCACCGACAGGCCGCGTCCGAGCGACTGAACGTACTCGCGATCGCGCTCGGCCGGAACGGTCA
Organism: Thermoleophilaceae bacterium; assembly: GCA_036519295.1. Classification (GTDB taxonomy): domain Bacteria; phylum Actinomycetota; class Thermoleophilia; order Solirubrobacterales; family Thermoleophilaceae; genus JACVRW01. Next base: position 34,359 of record DATDLN010000046.1, on the reverse strand, counting down.
GGACGTCTCCTCCAATACGCGCTGGGCGATCGCAAAGGCGGAGTTGGCGGCCGGTACGCCCGCGTAGACGGCCGTGTGCAGGAGCACCTCGCCTATCTGCTCCGGGGTCACGCCGATGCGCAGCGCCGCGCGCACATGCATCTCGAGCTCGCCCTCGCGGCCGAGCGCCGCCAGCAGGGCCAGGGTGAGACAGCTGCGGGTGCGTCGGTCGAGGCCCTCGCGGGCCCAGACGCTGCCCCACGCAAAGCGGGTGATGAAGTCCTGGAAGTCGGCGGTGAAGGGCGTCGTGGCCGCGCGGGCCCACTCGACGTGCTCGTCGCCCAGCACCTCCCGGCGCACCGCCATGCCCTGCTCGTGGAGGGGGTCGTTCATGTTGGCTCCTGGTGGTCGAGGGTCTTGCGATGCGCCGCGAGCGCCCGCTCCACCAACTCGGAGGCGGCGCCAAGATAGGCCTCGGGGTCGAGCGCCCCATCGAGGCCCTCGGGGCCGAGGTGCTCGGCCGCGTCGGGCAGCTCCGCCAGAACGTCGCGCAGCGGCCTCCCCTCCTCGCCGGCGCGCCTGGCGGCGGCCTCCACCAGCTCGTGGGCGCGGCCTCGACCGAGGTGCGCCGCCAGCGCGGTCGCGACGCCCTCGGCCATTACAAGGTCGCCGGCGGCGTCGAGGTTCGAGCGCATGCGCCCGGGGTCGACCTCGAGCGTCTCGAGCATCTCGCGCGCCCACGCGGCCTCGGCGCCCACGAGCCGCAGCAGCTCCGAGAACGTCTCCCACTCGGCCTGCCAGGCGCCCGCCGCGCGCTCGTGCTCCTGGACCATCGCCGCATGGATGGTCGCCACCAGCCCCGGCACGCGCTGCGCGCAGGCGAGCGTCGACACCGCGGCCACCGGGTTGCGCTTGTGCGGCATCGTGGAAGAGCCGCCGCCCTTGCGCGGGCGCGCCTCGCCCACCTCCCCCTGAGCGAGCAGTGTCACGTCGCGCGCGACCTTCCCGAGCGCGCCCGCCAGCACGCTCAGCGCGCCGGCGAGCATGGCCGGCCTGACGCGCACGGCGTGCCAGGGGAGCGTCGGCTCGCCGAGCTCGAGCTCGCGTGCGAGCTCCGCCGCCACGGCGAGGCCCTCGCCGTCGAGCGCCGCCAGGGTGCCGACCGCGCCGCCGAGCTGCACGGCGAGAACGCCGTTGGCGACCGCCGCGAGCTGCTCGCGCGCCTCGTCGATGCCGACGAGCCACTGCGATGCCTTGAGCGCGAAGGTCAGCGGCAGGGCCTGCTGGAGCAGCGTGCGGCCGATCACAACCGAGTCCCGGTGCGACTCGGCCAGCCGGGCGCAGGCCGCGGCCGCCGCGCCGGCGTCGTCCAGCAGGGGCACGAGTGCTCGGCGCGCGACCAGCATCGCCGCCGTGTCGAGCACGTCCTGGCTCGTGGCTCCGCGATGGAGGTGCGCGGCGGCGTCCTCGGACAGCTCGGTCCGCAGGGCTCGAAGGAGCGGGACCACCGGGTTGCCCGATGCGGCCGCGTCGCGGCCGAGATGCCCCACGTCGAACAGCTCGGCGCGGCAGGCGGCCGCGATCGTCTCGGCCGCCTCGGCCGGTAACAGTCCCTCGCGCGCGCCCGCGCGCGCGAGGGCCGCCTCGAAGTCGAGCATCGCCTGGAGCCAGGCGCGGTCGTCGACCTCGGCGGCCGTTTTGCCCCGCGCGAAGACGCCCGCGAAAAGGCTCTCCCGTGGGGGGCTCACCTACTCGTCAGCTCCCGCAGCGCGCCCAGCTCCTCGTCCGTGGGCGGCTCGGTCCGTCGCGGCTCGGCGGCGGCGGCGAGGGGCCAGCCGGTGGCCTCGCGCACCCGGTCGGCGTCCACCCCATCGTGCAGCTGCGTCAGCGTCAGCTCCTTCGTCTCGGGATCGGGCTGAAGCACGCCAAGGTCGGTGATCGTCGTGGTGGGCCCCCCGCCGCGGAAGCCGAGGCGCTCGCGGGCGCCGGGTCCGTCGCCATAACCGACCGAGGTGACGAAGTCGAGGCGCTCGACAAACGTGCGAGGCGAGTGCGGCGCGATCACGACGACCTCGCCGCACGCCGCCGCGATCTCGGGCGCGCCGCCCCCGCCCGGCAGGCGAACCTTGGGGTGCGCGTAGTCGCCGATCACGGTGGAGTTGAGGTTGCCGAAGCGGTCGATCTGCGCCGCCCCCAGGAAGGCGACGTCAAGCCGCCCGGGCTGGACCCAATAGTTGAACATCTCGGGCACCGACACGACGGCGTCCGCCGTCTGGGCGAGCTCGCCGTCGCCGATCGAGAGTGGGATCCGACGCGGCTTGGCGCCGATCGTTCCCGACTCGTAGACGAGCACCAGCTCGGGGTTGTGGACCTCGCGCGCCAAGATTGCGGCGGTGCTCGGGCGGCCGACGCCGATGAAGCACACCTTCGCGCGGCGAAGGTGGCGCGCCGCCACGATCGTCATCACCTCGCCGGCGTCAGCGGCGTTCATTGCCGCAACCCAAGCCAAGCTTGCACTGCGGCGTTCACTTCGGGGCCACCCGCCCGAAAACGTGCTCCTCCATCCACGCCAGAAAGCCGCCGCGGTCGCGGCTGATCTCGTCCCAGCGGCGGTAGAACTCGTTGTCGCGCTCAGTCAATCCGTGGCTGTACGACGGCTGCGAGCCGCCGGGCGCCTCGGCCACCGCGTCGATCACCCAGCCGGGGATGACCACGCCCCCCGGCCGAAGCTCCAGCTCGTCGACGATCCGTTCCACCGTGACGAGCGAGCGCCGCGCCGCGAGCACGGCCTCCTTCTGTACGCCCGGGATCCCCCACAGCTGGACGTTCCCCCGCCGGTCCGCCTCCTGGGCGTGCACAATCGCCACGTCCGGACGGAGGGCGGGGACGGCGGCGAGCTCCTCGCCGGTGAACGGGCAGGTCACGGTCGCGACCCGGGTGCGCCCGACGAGGTCGTTTCCGCGATAGCCGCGTATCACCGCGAACGGCAGATCCGACGCTCCGGCCGCGTAGCGGTTCGCCATGCCGGCGTGGCTGTGCTCCTCGAGCTCGAGGGGGTGCGGCCAGCCGTTCTCGACAGCGTCGCGGAAGCGATGGAGCGAGCCGACGCCGGGGTTGCCGCCGTAGGAGAAGACGAGCCGCCGCGCGCAACCCATCCCGATCAGCTGGTCGTAGAGAAGGTCCGGCGTCATGCGGATCAGCTCGAGCTCCCGCCGCCCCTGGCGCACGACCTCGTGGCCGGCCGCGAACGGGATCAGGTGGGTGAAGCCCTCCAGGGCCACGCTGTGGCCGTCGCGCACCAGCTCGGCGATTCCGTCGGAAAGCGTTACCCGCTGTGCGCGATCCGAACTTAGGCTCACGATGCGCACCCTACACGGTTATTCTCCCGGCATGCGGACTCAGGTCGGCATCGTGGGCGCCGGTCCGGCCGGCCTCACCCTCGCCCACCTGCTCCACCTCGAAGGGATCGAGTCCGTGATCCTGGAGCAGCGGAGTCGCGGCTACGTGGAGCAGCGTGTGCGGGCCGGGGTGCTCGAGCAGGGAACCGTCGACCTGCTCGTGGCCACGGGTGTCGGGGACCGCCTGCGACGGGAAGGGATCGTCCACGGCGGCATCGAGCTCCGCTTCGGCGGCGAGGGGCACCGCATCCCCATGAGCGACCTGACGGGCGGCCGCGCGATCACGATCTACGGTCAGCAGGAGGTGGTCAAGGACCTGATCGCCGCCCGGCTCGCCTACGACGGCCCGCTGCTCTTCGAGACCGCCGATGTGGCGATCCACGACTTCGAGACCGATCGACCGCGGATCACGTTCGTGCACGACGGCCGCCAGGGGGAACTCGAGTGCGACGTGATCGCCGGCTGCGACGGGTTCCACGGCGTGTGCCGGGACTCGGTCCCGGCCGGCGTCCTCCAAGTCCACGAGCGCGAGTATCCCTTCGGCTGGCTCGGGATCCTGGCCACGGTCGCACCCTCCACCGACGAGCTGATCTACGCCCACCACGAGCGCGGCTTCGCGCTACACAGCCTTCGCTCGCCGAAGCTCAGCCGCCTCTATCTGCAGGTTGACCCCGAAGCGCCGATCGACGACTGGCCCGACGAGCGCATCTGGCAGGAGCTCCACCTGCGCTTCGAGCGAGAGGGCTGGACGCTCCACGAAGGACCGATCATCGAGAAGGGCATCACGCCCATGCGCAGCTTCGTCGCCGAGCCGATGCAGCACGGCCGCCTATACCTCGCGGGGGACGCGACGCACATCGTGCCGCCGACCGGCGCGAAGGGCCTCAACGTCGCGGTGCACGACGTGAAGGTGCTGGCCGAGGGACTCGTGGAGTGGTATCGGAGCGGGGCGACCGAGTTGCTCGAGACCTACTCGGACACCTGCCTCCGGCGGGTCTGGCGGGTCCAGGACTTCTCGAACTTCATGACCACCCTGCTCCACCGCCTCGACGTCGACGGCTTCGAGGACCGCCTCCAGCGCGCCCGCCTGGAGTATGTGTGCAGCTCGGAGGCGGCCTCGCGCAGCCTGGCCGAGAATTACGTCGGGCTGGAGAAGGTCTAGAACCCGTTGTCGATTTTCGCCTCGCTTGCTCGACGCACTGGGTAGAGGCACAAAGCGACACAAGGAGGAACCACGAAATGCGAGTCATGGTCCTGATCAAGGCGACGCCTGAGAGCGAGGCCGGCGAGATGCCGAGCGAGAGGCTCCTGAGCGAGATGCTCGCCTTCAACGAGGAGCTGGTCAAGGCCGGTGTGATGCTCGCCGGCGACGGCCTCCACCCGAGCTCCAAGGGCGTCCGCGTCGTCTTCTCCGGCAGCGACCGCAAGGTTATAAACGGGCCGTTCGCCGAGACCAAGGAGCTGCTCGGCGGCTACTGGGTGTTGCAGGTGAAGTCGATGGACGAGGCGATCGAGTGGGTGAAGCGCGTCCCGAACCCCGAACCCGGCACCGAAGCCGTCATCGAGATCCGCCCGGTCTTCGAAACCGAAGACTTCGGCGACGAGCTCACGCCCGAGCTGCGTGAAAAGGAGGCTCGCCTGCGCAGGGAGGTCGAGGCGAACCAGTAGTGCCCACGGCCGAGGTCAACCGCACGATCGATGCCGTCTGGCGGATCGAGTCCGCCCGGCTGATCGCGGGCCTCGCGAGGCTCGTGCGGGACGTCGGCCTTGCCGAGGACCTCGCGCAGGAGGCGCTCGTCGCCGCCCTCGAGCAGTGGCCCGAGTCGGGCGTCCCGGACAACCCGGGCGCCTGGCTCATGGCCACCGGCCGACACCGGGCGATCGATCGCCTGCGCCGCGCGGAGGTGCACGAGAGAAAGACTCGCGAGCTCGGCCGCGAGGTCGAGATCCGAGGCGAGATCGACCATCCCGATCTCGAGGCCGAGATCGACGACCCGTTCGACGACGATCTCCTGCGCCTCGTCTACACCACCTGCCACCCGGTGCTCTCGACCGACGCTCGCGTCGCGCTCACGCTGCGGCTGCTCGGCGGGCTGACGACCAAGGAGATCGCAAGCGCATACCTGGTCTCGGAGTCGACGGTTGCGCAGCGGATCGTGCGCGCGAAGCGCACGCTCTCGGCGGCGCGGGTGCCGTTCGACGTTCCGGCGCACGAGGAGCTCGCGGACCGCCTGGCCTCCGTGCTCGAGGTGATCTACCTCATATTCAACGAGGGCTACGCGGCCACCGCCGGCGACGACTGGATCCGACCCGAGCTGATCGACGAGGCGCTGCGGCTCGGCCGCATCCTGGCCGAGCTGCTGCCTTCGGAGCCGGAGGTGCACGGCCTCGTGGCATTGATGGAGCTACACGCCTCGCGCTCTCGCGCGCGAACCGGGCCGTCCGGCGAGCCAATACTGCTGCTCGACCAGGACCGCTCGCGCTGGGACTGGATGCTCGTCGGCCGTGGCCTCGCGGCCCTCGAGCGCGCGTACGGCACCGGCGGCGCCGTCGGACCGTACACGCTCCAGGCGGCGATCTCCGCCTGCCACGCGCGCGCCCGGGTCGCCGATGACACCGACTGGGACAGCATCGTGGCGCTCTACGACGCACTGGCCCAGGTGACGCCGTCGCCGGTGGTGGAGCTGAACCGCGCGGTGGCGATCGGCATGGCGTTCGGCCCGGAGGCAGCGCTCGAGCTGGTGGACGGCCTCGCCTCGGAACCCGCGCTGCGCGACTTCCACCTGCTCCCCACGGTCCGTGGAGACCTGCTGGCCAAGGTGGGTCGGGGCGAGGAAGCCGCGGTGGAGTTCCAGCGCGCCGCCTCGCTCACCCAGAACTCGCGCGAGCGCGCGGTGCTGCTCGAGCGGATGGCGGGCTGCTCGCCTCGGAACGGCGCTTGAGGCCTAACCTCGGACGGTCACGCCCGGGAAGAGCCGCTCCTCGGCGTAGCGGTAGTGCGCCTCGAGGGCCGCCCGGGCCGCGGCCTCGTCCCGATCGATCAGCGCCTGCAGGATGTCGCGGTGCGCGGCGCGCCGCAGGTCAGTGCGCAGCGCGGGATTCTCGAGAGACGCGGTCCGCAACAGCAGCATCGTCTGCGTGAGCATCTGCTCGTACATCGTCGCCATGCGCTCGTTGCGGGCCAGCGCGACCAGGGAGCGGTGAAACGCGAGGTCGTGCACGGCCTGATCGAGATAGCCGGCGCCGGGCGGGGGCGACTCGAGCGCCTCCAGGTGCGTCTCGAGCGCGTGCAGCTCGTCGTCCCGGGCGCGTGCGATCACGACCCTGCTCGCGGCCACCTCCAGCGCTTGGCGGACGGCGTAGACCTCGGAGAGATCGTGAGCGGTGAGCGTCGAGACGAGGCTGCCGCGCCGCGGCAGCTCGGTCACGAGGCCCTCGCGGGCGAGCTCGCGGATCGCCTCGCGAATCGGCCCGCGGCTCGTGCCGAAACGCTCGGCCAGCTCGGTCTCGATCAGCTTCGAGCCGGGCTCGAGCTCGCCGGAGAGGATCGCGGCTCGAATGAGGTCCGCGATGTTCTCCCAGAGGGCCGACGGTGCCGCAAGGTCAGGCCGCTGCAAGACGCTCCGTCATACGATCGAAGAACGTGCCCCAGCCTTCACCGGCGCGCTTGTACTGCTCGGCCGACATGCCTCCCCGCTGCTCGAAGAGCATCTCGGTACGGCCGTCGCCGAGGTCGGTGAGGACGACGATGACGAGCTCCCACTCCTCGTCGCTGGGCTGGTCGGAGATCGTAAAGACGAGCCGTTCGGGCTCGATCACCTCGCGGAACGTCCCCTTCCACCGGATCTCGCGGCGGTCGGGACCCCCGAACATCGTCGCCCGCCAGGCACCCCCCTCGGTGACGTCCATCGAGACCGTGGAGACGGGCACCTCGGCCTCTGGGCCGCCGAACCAGTCCGCGAACCGCTCGGGCTCGGTCCACTCCCTCCACACTCGCTCCCGCGGGGCGTCGAAGACGCGCGTCATCTTGATCCCCGCCTCTGCCGCCGCGTCGCGGCTTGGTCGCTCAGTCATTCTCGTCTGCTCGCAGGCGCGCCTCGAGGCTGTCGAAGCTGTCTTCCCAGAACGGACGATACTTCTCGAGCCACTCGACGGCGTCCCCGAGCGGCTCCGCCCGCAGCCGCGAGGGTCGAAGCTGCGCGGTGCGGCCCCGTGTGATGAGCCCTGCCTGCTCGAGCACCTTTAGGTGATGGGACACGGCCTGCACGCTGAGCGGGAACGGCTCGGCCAGCTCCTTCACGGTAGCCTCGCCATCCGCGAGGCGTCCCAGGATCGCCCGGCGCGTCGGGTCCGCGAGGGCCGCGAAGGTGCTGGTGAGCTGGTCCGTTGCCATCACTATTCACATAGTCACTTGATCAAATGACCTTTTGTTATGGTACTGCGCGCAAACGACAGAGAGGACGAGATGGGAAGGATCGTGGTAACCGAGTTCGTCTCGCTGGACGGAGTCATGGAGGCGCCGGGAGGCGAGGAGTTCAAGTACCCGAATTGGAGCTTCGAGTTCGACCGCGGAGAGGACGGCGACAAGTTCAAGCTCGACGAGGCCCTCGAGTCCGAAGCGCTCCTGATCGGGCGCGTGACCTACGAGAGCTTCGCCGACGCCTGGCCGTCAAGGGACGGCGAGTTCGCGGACAAATTCAACAGCATGCCCAAGTACGTCGTCTCGTCGACTCTCGAGAACCCCGAGTGGAACAACACGACGGTGCTGAAGGGCGACGCAGTCGAGCAGGCCACGAAGCTCAAGCAGGAGCTCGACGGCGACATCTACGTCCACGGCAGCCGCCAGCTCGCGCAGGCGCTGATCGAGAGCGACCTCGTCGACGAGCTGCACCTGATGGTCTTCCCGGTCGTCCTCGGCACCGGCAAGCGCCTCTTCGGCAAGACGAGCGACAAGAAGCGCCTGCGGCTCACGGACTCGAAGATGGTCGGCGGTGACGGCGTCACCGTCCTCGTCTACCAACCGGCGTAGCGCTTGGCGCCAAAAGGCGCGTGGGGCGCCACGCCTCGCCCGCTACCCTTCGAAGTTCGCCAGGGCCGGTTCGGCTAAATGTTCCCCCGACCCGCCTTGGCTGCACGGCGGGCCCGGCCACAAACCGGGCCCGCTCCTCGAAGGGCGGCACGCTAGCGAATTCGACGGTCGGATGCTCCCTTTCCGGGCCCGCGGTGCTCGGATGGGGCGTGGCTATGCGGGCGCACGCGCCGCCCTCCCCGGTTAGCATCGTCTGAGTGGGCGAGATCCAGGCCGACATCGTGGCGGAGGCAAAGCGCCTGCTCGATCTCGCGGATTCGGAGGGCGTGCCGCTGCGGGTCCTCGGGGGAGTGGCGATCCACCTGCGGGCCCCGGGCGAGCTCCCCTCGGCTCTCAGGCGCAGCTACGGCGACGTCGACTTCGTCACCGCGAAGGGCTCCTCGGCCGCCGTCCAGGGCCTGCTCCGAGCGAATGGCTACGAGCCGCACGTGGCCTTCAACGCGCTGCACGGTACGGAGCGCCTGCTGTTCTTCGACAACGGCAACGAGCGCCAGGTCGACGTCTTCGTGGGCGCCTTCTCGATGTCGCACAAGGTGCCCGTGGCGGACCGCCTCGAGCTGGAGCCCGCGACGCTGCCATTGGCCGAGCTCCTCGTCACGAAGCTTCAGATCGCCGAGCTGAACGAGAAGGACGTTCGCGACGCGCTGGCGCTGTTCCATGGCCACTCGGTCGACGAGCGCGACGGCGACGCGATCAACGCCGCTCGGGTCGCTGAGATGTGCAGGACCGACTGGGGGCTGTGGCGCACGCTCACGGGCAACCTCGCCGCCTGCCGCGACCACCTCTCGCGCTACGAACTTCCGGATGACGAGAAGGCCCGCATCCACGGCGAGATGGAGGCCCTTCTCGATCGGATCGAGAACGAGCCGAAATCACGCGCCTGGAAGCTGCGCGCGAGGATTGGCGAGCGCAAGCGCTGGTACACGCTTCCGGAAGAGGTGGCGGGCGGGCCCTGACGGGCATAGTCTTGCGTCGTGCGGCTGTTCTTCGCCACGGACATCCACGGGTCCGACACGTGCTGGCGGAAGTTCCTCAACAGCGGCAAGCACTACGACGCCGACGCGATCGTGCTCGGCGGCGACATGACCGGCAAGGCGCTCATCCCGGTGGTCGACAGCGGCGACGGGCGCTGGTACGCGACCCTGCTGGAAAATCGCCACGACCTGAACGGGGAGGACGAGGTCCAGAAGTTCGAGGACGCCGTGACGCGCCGCGGCTACTACCCGTTCCGAACGACGCCGGAGGAGCTGCGCGGCCTCCAGGGCGACGAGGACCGGACCACCGAGCTCTTTCACAAGCTGATGCTCGGGCGCGTGGAGAGCTGGACCGCGCTCGCCGACGAGCGGCTCGCGGGGTCCGGCCTGCGCTGCTTCGTCTGCCCGGGGAACGACGACCAGTTCGAGGTCGACGAGATCCTCGCGCGAGCGAAGCACGTCGAGGCCTGCGAAGGTCGCGTAGTCGAGATCGACGGCTTTCAGGTGGCGTCAACCGGCTGGTCCAACCGGACCCCTTGGGACACTTACCGCGAGGAGGACGAGCCGGAGCTTGGGAAGCGAATCGAGGGCGTCGTCTCTGAGGTGACCGCACCGGCCGAGCGCACAATCTTCAGCTTCCACTGCCCGCCCTACGGCTCCGGGCTGGACGAGGCGCCGGAGCTCACGGAGGACATGCGGTTGAAGCACGCCGGACGGGCGCCGGTGCCGCTCGGCTCGACCGCCGTTCGGGAGGCCATAGAGAAGCACCAGCCGGCGCTGTCGCTGCACGGCCACATTCACGAGTCGCGCGGGAACGCCAGGATCGGCCGGACGCTGTGCATCAACCCGGGCAGCTCATACGAGCAGGGTGAGCTGCTCGGCGCCGTGGTCGATCTCGAAGGGGGCAAGAAGGTAAAGCGCTTCGTTCTGACGAGCGGATAGCAATCCGCGCGCACTCGGCCGAGCCGAGTGCTTGCGGCAAAGGAGGGAGAGGGATGGAGAGTGCCACGGGCAGGGTCGGCGAGGTTGAGCCTTCGCTCTTCGCTCGCAAGGCGACGGGACTCGTGCGCGGCTGGGCGGTTCGCGACGCGTTCGTCTACGCGTTCTTCTCGATCAACCTCGTCACGCTCGGCTTCTTCATCTTCTCCTATGCCGTCTTCATCCCGGACGGCAGTCTCATGTGGGCCGTGCTGCTGTCCGGCGCCTATCTGGTCCTGCAGGCGGTCACCTACGCCTCCCTGGTGGCCGCCATGCCGCGCGCGGGCGGCGACTACGTGTGGATCAGCCGCACGCTCGGCGGCGGACTCGGGTTCGTGCTCGCCGTTACCGGCTGGTGGTTCATCCTCTGGCACTGGGTCCCGATCTACGCCAACATCCTTAACGTCGAGGTCATCGTCCCGCTGTCCGCGATCGTCGGGTGGGACGGCGGCGTCGACTTCTTCTCGCAGGACAAGGGTCTCTTCTGGGCGTCTGTAATCACCGCGCTTCTGGCGTCGCTCTTCATCTCGCTCGGGATCAGGACCTACGCGAAGATCCAGCAGTTCTGCTTCTACGGCGGGCTGCTCGGGCTTGCCTTCATGTTCGTGCTGCTGCTCGTCAACTCGAAGACGGACTTCATCTCGGCGCTCAACACGCAGTCGGCGGAGGTGCTGGGGACCGGCGCCAACCTCCACCAGGCCACGATCAACGCCGGGGACGCAGGCACGCCCAGCGGGGTCGGCGACTTCGGCGCGCTCAGCGGGGTCTTCCTGCTCGTCCCGTTCATCGTCTTCTTCAACCTCTGGTCGAACTGGGGCGCCACGCTGTACGGCGAGGTCCGCGGCGCCTCGGACTTCCGCAAGAACATCGCGGCAATGGGCGGCGCGCTGGTTGCGACCACGATTCTGGCCGTCATCTCGCTGCTCCTGTTCGCCAAGACGTTCGGCTGGGACTTCTACAACGCGGCCAACAACAGCTACTGGGGGCAGGCGGCGCTGTTCAACTACGTCGACAATGCGCCGTTCACGTTCTTCCCCTACCCGGGACTGCTCGCCGCCTTCCTGATGGACGGCGCTTTCTGGCAGTTCATCCTCGTCGGGCTGATGTCGCTGTGGTTCTTCGGCTGGGTGGGGACCGTGTTCCTGTCGTCGACCCGGGTGGTCTTCGCGACCGCGTTCGACCGGGTGCTTCCCGAGGCGGTGGCGAAGGTGAGCAAGAGCGGCGTGCCCTACGTCGCACTCGCCCTGATGCTGATCCCGGCGCTTCCGATCAGCTGGTTCTACGCCTTCAACTCGACGTTCTACAGCTGGACGCTCGCGGCGACGATGGTGATCGCCATCACCTTCGCCGGATCGGCGATCGCCGCCGCGATCCTGCCCTGGCGCAAGCCCGAGATCTACAACGCGTCGCCGATCGCCCGGTACCGGATCGCCGGCCTTCCGCTTGTCACCGTCACCGCGATCGGGTTCCTCGCGCTGCTCGTGTTCTGCCTCTACAAGTGGATCCAGGACGACGTGTACGGCCTGAACGACTCCGGCTCGCTGATCTACATGGGCATCCTCTACGTGGTCGCCCTCGCGATCTACCTCGGCTCCCGGCTGTTGCGAAAGCAGCAGGGGATCGACATGGCGATGGTGCACAAGGAGATTCCCGCGGAGTAGCCGCGGAGTTGGCGAGGGCCCCGACGGGGCCCTCGCTACTCGCTCCCTCCTCGCTGTTGTCCTCAGAAGGCGTTCGTGAAGAACTCGTCGGTTGGGTTCGGGTTCGGGAACACGCCCGTACCAGCGCTCGCAACCGTGAACAGCGCCGTGAACGCGCTGCCCTGTGAGTCGAGGCCCTGGTAGTCCCCGACGAAGTAGCCGCGCGCGTACGGCGCCTGGTGCATGTCGAACGGACCCGCCAGGTGGTTCTCCGTCCAGGTCGCCCCGCCGTCGTGTGAGTGCACGATCCAGTGGTCGGTCGTCAGCTCGCCGTCGCCGGACTCGTCGTTCCGGAAGTCGTAGTACGAGACTGCCACGACACCGTCGTCGTTCACGTGCACCGTCGGCTCGAAGGCCTGGTCGGTGAACGTTCCCGCGGGCGTCTGGTTGATTTTCTGCGGAGCCGACCACGACCGGCCGCCGTCATCGGAGTACGAGAGCAGAATCAGGTCGTCGCCGAACGGGTTGTCCGCGTGGTCCTGCCAGACCACGTACGTGCGTCCCGCGTTCGGGCCGTCCGAGTAGTCGACCGCCAGGTCGACGATCACACCGTCGGACCGCACGAGCGTGCAGGGCGGGTTGCCGGTGATGAACGGCCGGCAGTTGATCGGCTCTGGGTCCGTCTCGCCGATCGCGTTGACCTTGGAGACCACGATGCCGCGCCTCGACCAGGTCTCGCCCTTGTCGGCGGAGCGGATCACCTGCACGCTGCTTCCGCGTAGGCCCTGGGCGTTCCTCTGTGTCTGAATCTGCAGGAAGCCGTCGACGAGATCGCCGTTCGGCAGGACGACGATCTGATTCGAGATCGTCTGGTTCTGCGTCCCCGGGTCGTAGATCGGGCGTGCCTCTTCCCAGGTGGGGTTGGCCGAAGCCCCCTCCGTCGTGCGGCTGAACCACGTCGGGCCGTGGAACGCGCGTGCGTTCTCTAAGGCCGACGCCGGGGCGTTCTCGTTGGGCGAGACGATCCGATCCCAGACGGCGTAGACGAGGTTGCCGCTCGGGTCGGTGCGGTCGGCCGTGAGCGACTCCTTGTCGTTGAAGTTGTTGCCGAGCGGGATACCGGCGCGGGATGCGTCGAACCTCACCGTGGTCGGCTCGGTCCACGTGTTCGAGCCGGCCGCCATCTTGGAGACCAGGACCGCGTTGCGCGTCGTGGTGCGATCGACCGACAGGCTGATCGCCCAGAGGTCACCGTTGGGCGCCCAGGACACCCACGGGTCGGACGAGCGACCGTAGTCGCCCCCGTTGGCCGCGGTCCCGCCGGCACAGCGGCTGAAGTGCGGAATTCGAGTAGACCCAGGTATCGCCGCCGTTGTGGCTCACGGCCGCCAGCAGGCCGTGCGCGCCTCCGTCGGACCAGCGGTCCTGCTGCCGGAAGGCCGCGACGTCGTTCGGATTGGTTGGGCTCACCGCCACCCACGGCTCGCTTTCGCTGTTCTGGTAGTTGAAGTTGATACCCGGAAAGTTCCCCTCGGTGGCGTCACCGCAGCCCGGCGGGAACGGGCTGGGGATACTGAGGTTCACGGGTGTGTTGACGGTGAGCGGGTGGGCGCCGGCCGGCAGGGCGGTTGCCCCAGCGGTCAGCCCGAGCACCCCGATCACGAGCAACGCTCTTCGCATGGAGACTCCCTTCTCCTCGAGACTCCCGGCGCTCGCCGCGAGGGAGCGCCGGGCCGGTCGGCACCTTGCTCCTGCGCTTGGAGTAGCGGCGCGCTCCCGGAGGCCCCGCTCCAACGGGTCAAAGCTGAGTGGCGATCAACCCGAGGAATCCCGCCACGAAGGCGGCGATCATGCCACCGCCGACCTGGACCAATGTGCGCTGCCGGGCGTCGATGCGGGCGTTCACCGCCCGCAGATCCGCGTCCACGCGGTTGAAGCCGTCATCCATGCGGCGGGCGAGGTCGTCAAGGCGCTCGTCGGTCCACGTGGCCCTCGCTCGCTCCACGCCGGAAGGGTACCCGGCGGGGTGTTGCCGGAGCGCTACGCGGCCGGCGCTGCCGCCTCCTCCCCGTGCCGGTAGTACGCGACCGGCTCGGCCGCCAGCGGGGTGTTCCCGAGGATCACGTCCGCGGCCTTCTCCGCGACCATCATGACCGGCGCGTAGATGTTCCCGTTGGTGACGTAGGGGAAGACCGCGGCGTCCACCACGCGCAGGCCCTCGGTGCCGTGCACGCGTAGGGACGATGGATCGGTCACGGCCAGGTCGTCGGTTCCCATCCGGCAGGTGCACGAGGGATGCAGCGCCGTCTCGGCATCCTTCCTCACCCAATCGAGGATCTGGTCGTCGCTGTCGACCTCGGCGCCGGGCGAGATCTCGCCGCCGTCGAGGTGCGCCCAGGCGGGCTGGGACAGGATCTTGCGCGTCACCCGGATCGCCTCGATCCACTCGCGCCGGTCGCTCTCGGTCGAGAGGTAGTTGAAGAGCAGCGCGGGATGCTGGCCCGGGTCGGCGCTGACGATCTTGCAGGTGCCGCGGACGTCCGAGTACATCGGGCCAACGTGCACCTGATAGCCGTGGCCGCCTCCGCCCGGCGGCAGCGTCCCGTCGTATCGCACCGCGATCGGGAGGAAGTGGTACATGAGATTGGGCCACTTGACGTCCTCGTTGCTGCGCACGAAGCCGCCCGCCTCGAAGTGGTTCGTGGCGCCCGGGCCGGACTTGCGCAGGAGCCACTCGAGGCCGACCTTGGGCCGGTTCTTCATCAGGAAGTAGGGCGCCATCGAGACCGGCTGGGTCGCGCTGTGCTGGACGTAGACCTCGAGGTGATCCTGGAGGTTCTCGCCCACACCGGGCAGGTCGTGGACGACGTCGATTCCGAGTGGGCGCAGCTCGCCCGCGGCCCCCACGCCGGAGAGCTGGAGCAGCTGAGGCGAGTTGATCGCCCCGCCGCAGAGAACGATCTCGCCGGCCCGCGCCTCCTCCTTGCGACGCCCGTAGCGCGTGTACTCGACGCCGACCGCACGGTTCCCCTCGAACAGCACCTTGGTCGTGAACGCGAAGGTCTCGACCTTCAGGTTCGGCCGATCCATGACCGGATGCAGGTACGCGCGGGCCGCCGAAAGCCGCTTTCCGTCGTGCACGTTGCGGTCGAAGGGGGCGAACCCCTCTTGCTTGTAGCCGTTCACGTCTTCCGTCAGGTCGTAGCCGGCCTCCTGCACCGCCGCGAAGAAGGCGTCGAAGAGGGGACCGCGGGCGGGGCCCCGCTCGAGCACCAGCGGACCGTCGTGGCCGCGGAACGGATCGTCCGGCCGCGCCGCCAGGCAGTTCTCCATGCGCTTGAAGTACGGCAGGCAGTGGGCGTAGTCCCAGGTCTCCATGCCGTCGCCCGAGGCCCAGCGCTCGTAGTCCATCGGGTTGCCGCGCTGGAAGATCATGCCGTTGACGCTGCTCGATCCACCGAGGACCTTCCCGCGCGCGTGGTACACCCGCCGGCCACCCATGTAGGGCTCCGGCTCGGACTCGTACTTCCAGTCGTAGAAGCGGTTCCCGATCGGGAACGCGAGCGCCGCCGGCATGTGGATGAAAACGTCCCACGACCAGTCCGGCCGCCCGGCCTCGAGCACGAGCACCCGGTTGGCCGGATCCGCCGACAGCCGGTTGGCCAGCGCGCAGCCCGCCGAGCCGCCGCCGACGATGACGAAGTCGTAGTGCGAAGTCATGAAGCCCTCCCGGGGGGTAGCGGGGGTTCTGATCGGATGAGCACCGTCTGAAGCTCGGTGAGAGTCTCCATCGGATAGCGGCCGCCGACACGCCCGATGCCGCTCTCGGAGCGGCCGCGGCCGCCCCACGGGAGGTGGGCCTCCCAGTAGTTGGTCGTCTCGTTGATGTTCACGAGCCCCATGTGGACCGAATCCGCGTAGCGCAGGCCGGCCCCCACGTCGCCCGTGAAGATCGCCGCCATGAGACCGAACGACTGGGAGTTCGTCTGCTCGATGGCCTCCTCGAGGGACCCGATCGACACGATCGGCGCGATCGGGCCGAAGGTCTCCTGGGTGACGGCGATCGAGTCCGGGGGCACCCGGTCGAGCACGGTCGCGGGCCAATACAGCCGGGTGGGAAAGCCGTCGGCGCGCGCGCCGCCCGCAACGACCTCGGCGCCGCGCTCCACCGCGTCGGCGACGTGCTCGTCCATCTTGGCGGCGCCCGGCTCGTTGTTGAGCGGGCCGAGCGTGGTGGCCTCCTCCAGCGGATCGCCGAGCCGGACGTCGCGCTCGACCTGCGCCGCCAGGCGGGCCACGAACTCCTGGCGCACGGCTTCGTGCACGAGCAGGCGCTCGGCGGCCGAGCAGCTCTGACCGGCGCCCAGGAAGCAGCCGACCTGCGCCGCCTCTGCCGCGGCATCGAGGTCCGCGTCGTCCATCACCACGAAGGGCCCGTTACCGCCCATCTCGAGCAGCTGGATCTTGCCGGCGGCCTGGCGCGAGACGATCATCCCGGTCTGCGTCGAACCGGTGAAGGCGACCGCCTGAGTGTCGGGGTTCACGGCCAGCTCGTCCCCGACCTCCGGGCCGGGTCCGAGCACGAAGTTGAACACGCCGGGCGGGAAGTCCGCCTCGGCGACGCATTCCGCGAGGACGCCCGAGCACACCGCCGTCGAGGGCGCGGGCGTCCATACGACGGTGCAGCCGCACCCCAGCGCCGGCGCCAGCACCTCTGCCGGCATCGTGTACGGCCAGTTCCAGGGGGTGATGAGCCCGAGCACCCCGACAGGCCGCCGCAGCAGGAGCACCCGCCTTCCGGGCGCCGCACTCTCGGGAATTCGCCCCTCGAGGCGCTTGGCGTCCTCGGCCGCCATCCGGAAGAACTCGATCAGCTCGCCGACCTCCACCTCGGCCTCGGCCTTGAGCGGCTTGCCCTGGTCGAGCGTGCAGACGCGGGCGAGCTCGTCGCGGCGGCGCTCGCAGGCATCCGCGGCGCGGTGGAGCAGCGCGGCGCGCTCGAACCCGGTCCGCGCCGCCCAGGCGTTGAAGGCGGCGCCCGCCGCCGCGATCGCGCGGCGTGCGTCCTCGCGGTCCCCGTCCGCCACCGGGCCGAGCGACTCCCCCGTCACCGGGCTCGTGGCCTCGACGGTGGCGCCGCTCGCGGCGTCGCACCACTCGCCGTCGATGAACATGCGGGTGGCCACGCCGGCCCTACTCCGGGGAGGATGAGGCCGGAGCCGGCCGCACCGCCGGGCCCGCCCCGGCCGGCGCGCCGGCCTCTATCGCGTGCGAGGCCAGAACGCCCGTCTTGTGGCGCTGTACGAACCAGTAGTACGCCAGTCCGCCGAAGAAGACGACGCCGATGAACAGGATCGCGCCGTACTGGAGGTACCAGTGGAAGGGCTCGGTCGCGTTGTAGACGTCCTTGCGTGGCCAGGCGAGGTTGATCGCCATGCCCGCTCCCCACACGACCGCGAGGATGTTGATCGGAAGGCCGAGCTTCCCGAGCGAGAAGTAGCCCTTCTCCTTCGCGTCCTTCGGGGGCCACTCGCCGCGTAGCCGGCTGAAGAGCGTCGGCACCGTCACGAGCAGGTAGGCGATGTAGATCATGATGATCCCGATGCTCGTGATGACGGTGAAGATCTGCGGCTGCTTGATGTTCACAACCAGGATCAGGACCCCGAGGAAGCCGATCAGGACGGCGGGAATGATCGGCGTCTTGGTCTTCGGGTGGACCTTCGCGAGCCGCTCTCCCGCCGGCAGGTTGTTGTCGCGCGCCATGGCGAACATCATCCGGATCGTGGCCGTGTGCACGGCCAGGCAGCAGACCGTTACCGCGATGGCCACGCAGACCAGGAAGACCTTGCCCATGGTGTCGCCGAGCACGTCGAGGACCACGAACTGAAGCCCGCCCTTCGCGATCTCGGGGGAGTTGATGTTGCTCACCGAGAGGATGGCGAACAGCAGGATCGCGCCGCCGAGCAGGAAGGAGGCGATGACCGCGCGCATGATCGCGGTCGGCGCAGTGCGGCGCGGGTCTACGGTCTCCTCGCCGAGCGAGCTGGCGGTATCGAAGCCGTACATCACGTAGGCGGAGGCGAGCGCCGCGGTCAAGAAGGCGCCGAGATAGCCCCAGCTGTGGCCTTCACCGGTGCCCTGCGTATCGAACAGCACATCGGGGCCGCGCGTGATGTTGGCCGCGAGCAGGACGATCAGCAGCACCGCTGCGACCAGCTCGATGAACACGCCGGCGCTGTTGATCCGTGCCATCAGCTTCACGCCCAGGGCGTTGATGATCGTCGTGAACAGGATCAGCACCGTCCCGAGAAGGACGGCGTTGCCGGCGTAGTCGTATTTGCCGGTCCCGTCGCCGACGAACTGGAACGCCGAGGAGATCTGGGGCAGCGTGTACTGGTAGGCGAGGGCCACTGCGGAGAGCGTGACCACCGAGGCGGTGAGCATCATCCAGCCGCCCAGCCACGCGATCGTCGCGGTGCCCAGGCGCTTGGCCCAGTTGTAGATCGACCCGGCCACAGGGAAGTTGGCGGCCAGCTCCGCGAAGCAGAGGGCCACCATCACCTGGCCGGCGAAGACCATCGGCCACGTCCACCAGTAGGCCGGCCCGCCGATCGCGAATCCGAAGAAGAAGAGCTGGAAGACGCCCGTCAGGATCGAGATGTAGCTGATGCCGGCCGCGAAGCTGGCGAACTTCCCGATGCTGCGGTCGAGCTCCTGCTTGTAGCCGAACTCGGCGAGCTCGTCCGAGTGGGCGTCAGAAACTTCCGTCGCCACGGGCGACCTCCCCTCTGCAACTGATATATCTGCGATCCGGACACTCGGTCACGAGAGCCACTTCCGCCAGACGTCCGGGTTCTGATCGATCCACTGCTCCGCGGCCTGTCGGATTGGCATGCCTTGAGCGTCCGCCTCGAAGGCGATCTCCTGCTGATCGTCGGTCGAGTAGTTGAACTTCTCGAGAAAACTGGCCGCCTCAGGCGCCTTGTCCTGCAGCCCCAGCCACCCCATCTTGAAGAGGACGTCGTTGGCGTAGTCGCAGTCGTAGCCCTTGCCGTCGTGATCGCGCGCGGCTTCCTCGCAGTGCTCGTCGTAGGCCGGGAGCTGAACCTCCGTGAGGTCGTACTTCCGGTGCGCCCAATGTGGCGTGTAGAAGTAGGTGAGGAAGGGCTGCTTCGCCTTGTAGGCCTTGTCGATGGCCTGCAGCAGGGCTCGCTCGGAGCCGGTGTTGACGATCTTCAGGTCGAGGCCGAGGTTCTTGATGATCTCGCTGTCGTAGGACACGAACGTCGGGTCCCCGGCGAGGAACTCGCCGTTCACCAAGTCCTCGTTGCCCTTGAGTCCCTGCCAGCGGGCGAGCTCGGGATGGTCCTTCAGCAGGTAGTTGGGAACCCACCAGCCGATGTTCCCGATGATCCCCAGGTTGCCGTCGTTGACGATTCCGCCGTCCCGGAGCGGGCCGCCGCGTCGGCCCTCGATATAGCGGTTGATGTCGGCCGCGTGTCCCGAGGGCCAGACCTCGAGCGAGGCGTCCAGCTCGTCCGATGCGATGGCCGGGAACTGGCTGTTCTCGTCGATCTTCACGAGCTCCACCTTGTAGCCGAGCTCCCGCTCGAGGAGGATCTTCGCCACGTTCGCGTTGACCGCCGACCCGGTCCACGGGTTGACCGCGATCCTGATCGTCTCCCCCTCGCCGGGTTTCTCGCCGGCGGCCGGCTCGTCGTCCCCGCAGCCGGCGCCGAAGAGCACGAGAGCCGTGCCGATGACCGCGAGGCCGGCAAATGCTCTCGCTCCTCTCAGCTTGCGCAGCGTCGCTCCCCTCCTCCTCGTCAAGGGCTTCGGTGCGGGGACGTTGCCGTCCGGAGCCCGGTGCCGCAATATCTCAATCTCGGGCAGGCATGTCAAGACTGATATATCTGGCGATCCGGCCCGGGGCTTATGTACGACATCGCCGAGTTTCTTCAGCGCCACCCTCCCTTCGACACGCTCGACGAGGAGGCGCTCCGGAGCGTCGCCGCCGCTGCCGAGATCGAGTTCCATGCCGCCCGCGCGCCGATCCTCGAGAGCGCCGAGGCGACGGCCGAGTTCGCCTACGTCGTGAGGCGCGGGTCGGTGGAGCTCTTGAGCGGCGGCCGGCTGCTCGACCTCGTCGGCGAGGGCGAGATGTTCGGGTTCGCCTCCCTGCTCGCGGAGAGCCCGCTGGGATTCGTCGCGCGCGCCGCCGAGGACACGCTCGTCTACCGCATTCCGGAGCGCGCGATTCGCCCGGTGCTCGAGCGACCGGCGGCGGTGCGTTTCCTCGCGGCGTCGCTGACGCGCGAGGGGCGGCTGCTCGCGAGCCCCGAGCCTGAACCCCCGCCATCCGCCACGGGCCGTGTGGTGCGCGAGCTCATCCGCGCGCCGGCGCTCGTCTGCCCACCCGCCACGCCCGTACAGGAGGCGGCACAGCGAATGGTCGAGAAGGGGCGCTCGTGCGTCGTCACGGACCTCGGCGACGGGCACGGCATCGTGACCGACCACGACATCCGCACCGGGGTCGTCGCCGCGGGCGCCGCACCCGACACGCCGCTCGCGGAGATCATGACCGCACCGGCGCGGACGGTGACGGCCGACACCACGGCCTCGGAGGCGCTGGTCGAAATGCTCGACCACGGCGTTCGGCACCTGCTGGTGCTCGAGGCGCGCGGTCAGCTGATCGGGGTGATCGACGACGTGGACCTGATGGCGAGCGAGCGGCGCGCCCCCTTCCACCTCCGATCGCTGATCGCACGCAGCAAGGATGCCGCCGGCGTGGCCGAGGCGGCGACCGAGCTCCCGCAGACGGTGATTGCGCTGTACGACGGGGACGTCCCCGCGCCGGTGATCAGCCGAATGATCGCGAGCATCCACGACACCGTCACCCGCCGCCTGATCGAGATTGCGCACGAGGAGCTTGGCCCGCCCCCCGTGCCCTACTCCTGGCTTGCGCTCGGCAGCTTCGGCCGCCGTGAGCCCTTCCCTGGCTCGGACGTCGACTGCGCGCTCGCCTGGGACGGCGGCGACGATCCGGGCCCGCGGGAAAGCATGCTCGCGCTGGCCAGGCGGGTGCTGGCGGGGCTGTCGGCCAGCGGACTGGTTCCCGACGGCCGCGGGGCGGTGGCATCGAACCCGCTATTCGCGCGGTCGATCATCGAATGGGAGCGGGCGGCCGAGGAGTGGCTCGAGGATCCCGACCGGGGTCGCGGCCTGATGCTTCTGGGGGTCGTCGTGGAGAGCGCCGCGGTATGGGGGGCCACCACGGCGGCCGAGCGGCTCGCCGCCGCCTTCGCCGGGATTCCACGGCGCGACCGCACGCTGCGCCGGCTTGCCATCGCCGCGCTTGCCGAGCGTCCACCCACCGGCTTCTTCCGCCACTTCGTGCTCGAGTCGAGCGGCGAGCGCAAGGGAAGGCTCGACATCAAGCGCGGCGGGCTGATCCCGATCGAGTCGCTGGCGCGCTGGGCCGGGCTGGCATCCGGGGTGACCGCGGCGTCTACCCGGGCGCGACTGGAGGCCGCCGAAGCGGAAGGGACGCTCGAGGCCGACGACGCGGCGGTCCTGCGTGACGCCTTCGAGCTCGTCTGCGCGCTGCGTATGGAGCACCACGTGGGACGGCTGCGGGAGGGACTGCCGCCCGACGACTTGATCGACCCGGAGCGCCTCGCCCCGCTCACCCGCACCTCCCTCAAGGAGGCGTTTCGCGCCGTAGCGAAGGTACAGCGGGGAGTCGCGCTCAAGCTCGGGCTGTCCGGACGGTGAGGCCCCTCCCCTGGCGGACCTCCTGGCGGGCGGCCCGCTTCGTCGTGGTCGACGTCGAGACAACCGGACTCGACCCCCGGCGCGACGAGGTGATCTCCTACGCGGCGATCCCCGTGGAAGAGGGGCGCATCCTCGCCGGGGGCGCCGTGAGCGGGCTGGTGCGGCCGGCGGCTTCGCTGTCCCCGCGCTCGATCCAGATCCACGGCCTGCGCGCCCAGGACCTGGCTTCAGCGCCGCCGCCCCCGGAGGCGCTCATGCCGCTGATGGGCGCGATGCGCCACCGTACCCTGGTGGCCCACGTGGTGGGGGTGGAACGCGCGTTCCTACGCGCCCACCGCGGGCCGCTCGAGCGCCTGCCGCCTCGCCCGGCGGTCGATACCGCACTGCTTTGGCGCCTGCTGGGCATCGAGCGCGGCGAGGGCGACTCCGGCTCGCGCTCGCTCGGCGACGTCGCCGCCTCGCTCGGGCTCCCGGCGCATCGCCCGCACGACGCCGAGGGCGACGCCCTCACGACGGCCCAGGCGTTCCTCGCCCTGGCCACCCACCTCGAAGCCCACGGTCGCGGCAGCGTGGCGGCGCTTACGGGCGCCGGCCGGCGAGTGCGCGCCTGGCGTCTCGTGCACGAGCGCGACGCGCGGCTCTAAGGCGGCCGCAGCTGCGACCCGTCCTCCATCGACCGAAACCACCCCAGCGGAACCTTCGGGGCCCGTCCGTCGATGTCTGGGGCGCCGCGACCCTGCGCCAGGTCGTCAAGGTTCACCGTTCGAAGTTCGACGCTGACCCGCGTTCTTTCCGACACATTGGGCACGCTCGCGTGCAGGTGCGCCCCGGAGAAGCAGAGGAGATCGCCCGGCTCGATCACGATCCGAAGCTCCGACGAGGTGTCCACCGGCTCGCTGGGCTCCGGCACGATCGCTATGTCCTCGTCGCGCTCCCCGCTCCTGCGGAGGGCGCGGATCTCGTCGAGATCCCAATCCGCGCTCGTGTTGGCGATCGGCCGGGACCAATAGTCGGGATAGAAGGCGATCGTGCGGTCGGCGGCGAGCGGACGGATCGTCGTCCACCAGTTCGTCTGCTGGAGCACGTTGGACGACCACGTGTCGCGATGGAACCCGATCCTCCCAATCTGTCGCTCGGCGCCCCGCTCGATCGGCGGCACGACGCGCAGGTAGATGGAGTCCCAGTAGCTCCGGGCCGGGTCGACGCCCAGGTGCTCGAGCGCCGCGCGGAAGAGCTCCTTCATCCGGGGGTCTGTCCGAACGTCTCGCTGAAGCTCGTCGATTGCGGCCAAGTCCGGCGGGCCGGGCGCCGCTCCGATCAGAGCATCCACCAAGCGCGCCGCCTCGAGCAGCGGCGGCACCCGCTTGAAGACGAGCAGGTCGCCTCGGAAGACAAGCTCTCCGCGCCGCTCGTCGTCGAGCGGGCCGGAGAGGGTGTGGACCGCGGTGCTCAGGTCCCCTGGCCCGTGGCGAGCTGCTGCTTCGGCGTCTCCTTCTTCGGATCGATGAACGGCTTCTCGACGACCACCGCCGACGCCGTTCCGTCGGGCCGCTCCACCTCGAACTCCGTGCCGAGCTCGCTGTGCTCGATCGGGACCATCGCGTAGCCGATGTTCTTCTCGAGCCGCGGCGAGTGGCAGGCCGAGGTCACCTCGCCGACTCGCCCGCCGTTCATATGCACGGGGAAGACGTCGATCATCGTGCCGTCGTTGTAGGCGCCGAGCCGGTCGCCGCCGATCTCGACTCCCACCAGCTTGCGCTTCGGCCCCTCCTCCTTGATGCGGTGGAGCGCCTCCTTGCCGATGAAGTCGGAGCCCTGCTCCAGGTCGACCATCCAGTCGTAGCCCATGCCGACCTCGTAGGGATTCGTGTCGTACCACATGTCGCACCCAAGGGCGAGGATGCCGCCCTCGATTCGCCGGATGTGGCACGGGCCGATCACGGCCAGGTCGTGCGGCTTGCCCGCCTCCAGCACGGCCTCCCAGAGCTTCACGCCGTGTTTGCTGGCGTCGTAGAGGTAGATCTCGTAGCCCAGCTCGGCGGTGTAGCCGGTGCGCGAGACGAGCACCTTCATGCCGTTGAGCTCGAAGGGACGGAGGAAGTAGTAGGGGATCTCGAGAATCCTCTCGCCGAAGAGGTCGACCATCACGTCCTTCGACTTCGGCCCCTGCACCTGCACCGGTCCGACGTCGATCTCCTTGACCTCGACGTCGTAATCGGAGTTGTAGGCCACGCCCCTGGCCCAGAGCTCCACGTCGCTGTCGGCGAGCGAGAGCCAGAAGCGGTTCTCCTCGACGCGCAGCAGCACCGGGTCGTTGATGATCCCCCCGTCGGGCAGGCAGTTGAACACGTACTTGCACTGCTCGACCTCGCACTTGTTGAGGTCGCGCGCGACGAGCAGGTTGGTGAAATCGAACGCGTCGGGCCCGCTGATCTCGATCTGGCGCTCGACGCCCACGTCCCAGAGCGTGACCCCGTTCAGCAGCTGCCAGTACTCCTCGACGGGATCGCCGTAGTGCCGCGGGTGGTAGGTGTGGTTGTAGACGCTGTAGAGCTGCACGCCGTGGCGCCGCGACGCGTAGAAGTACGGCGACTTCCGGATACGCGTGTAGAGCAGGATGCCGGGGTGCTCGTTGATCTCTGCCACGGTGGGTGCTCCTCCTTCTGTCGACCTACTCGTGCTGTGCGATCAGCTGCTCGACGAGCTGCCGCCGCCATTCCTCGGTGCGCTCGAGTTCGTTGAAGGTATAGATGTGAAAGCCCGCTATCCGTGCGCCAGGGTCGGCGATCGAGGGCGCGATGTCCCTGACCAGGGTGGTGGGCGTGTAGCGGCGCGGGAGGGCGAGGCGCCGCACCCAGCCGCCGTGCGCCCTGAGGAAGCGCGCCGACTCGCCCAGCCCGATCTTCCGGGAGATCTGCAGCAGCCTGCGGTTATCGACGGTTCCCGGCACTCCGATCCAGATGGGGAGGAAGGTGCCTCGGGCGCGCACACGGCGAACCCAGGTCTCGATCACGTCGGCCTCGAAGCAGATCTGGCTGACGATGTACGTGGCCATCGGCTCCTTCTCGAACATGGCCTCGATGGTGTTCTCGTCGCTGATCACGTGATGGCTCTCGGGGTAGCCCGAGATACCGACCTCGGAGAAGCGTTCGCGCAGCTCGCCCATCGCCTTGAGGAGGGCGGCAGCCCCTTCGAACTCGCCCGCCGGCTCGCTCGTGTCGCCGGCGATCACGAACATGTCGTCGATCCCCGCGGAGCGAAGGCGCCGCACCAGGTCCTTCAGGTGAGCGGCGTCGGGGACGAGGCGCGCGGACACGTGCGGCGCGACCGCATAGCCGGCGCCGCTCAGGCGCTCCGCGAGCTCGAGGGTCGCGTCTAGACCCCGCCGGGGAGATGCCGTGACCGTGAGCTTGACCCCGCGCGGCACCTGCGCCTCGACCTCGTCTGCGATCCCGTCGAGCGGCAGGATCTCGTAGCGGGGGCGCTTCAACGCCTCGATCAACGCCCGTCGGGACTCGGCTTCGCTCGCGTGGGTGCTGGAACGCTCGGGCGACTCGATCAAGCTCACATCCGCCCTGCTCGGTGATATGCGAGGCTCGCGCCTGCGATTGCGCCCCTTATCATGCCAACGCGCGTTCTTTCCCGCGTTGAGTCGGCAAGGGTGATGTTTCTTGGCGCACGAGTCTGAAATATCACGTTGGGACGTTGGCGGTCAACCCGCCTCGCCGTCGCCGACCGAGAGCAGTTTCGTGGGCCGGCCCGCGGTCCGCCTGATCGCCGAACGGGCGTATTTCGAGCTGCGGGACCGCATCGTGACTCTGCGCCTGCCACCCGGGTCCGCACTGGTCGAGGACGGGCTGATGAGGGAGCTCGAGATCGGCCGCACGCCACTCCGCGAGGCGATCAAGCGGCTGGCGCTCGAGAACCTGGTCGAGGTCCGGCCGCGCCGCGGCACGTACGTCACCGAGGTCAACGTGGCCGACATCGTCCACATCACCGAGGTTCGCGCCGAGCTCGAGGGCCACGCGGCCCAGCTCGCGGCGATGCGAATGGACGACGAGCGCAGCGGCGAGGCCGAGGCCCTGTTGGCGGAGCTCGAGGAGCTCGATCCTCAGGACAGCCCCGCGCTGATGCGCATCGACGAGCGCGTTCACCGCCTCGCCTGGGAGGCGGCGGGCAACCCCTATCTGGTCGACACCCTCGAGCGCTACTTTGCGCTGTCTCTTCGGATCTGGTACCTCGTGCTCGACCGCGTCCCCGGACTTTGGACCGCGGTCCACGACCAACGGGACATGATTCAAGCGTTGCTCACCCGCGACGGTCCCCGCGCCCGTGAACTTATGAAGGAGCACATTCTCGCGTTCCAACGCGAGATCGTGGTGGCGTTCACGCGCTGAGGAGCGGGCTGCCCGGCTCCCGCAGGCTGCCCCGTCCCCGCTCAGGAGCTCGTGTACACGCTCGTCCACCCGGTGGCGCATTGCTCAGGCCAGTAGCAGAACGTGCCGTCGCTTCTGAAGGGGTGGCTGAGCACCGTGAGCCTGGTGTTACGCGGTATTCCGACGCGGCGGACCCAGTGCCCTTGCCTGTCGCAGCGCACGTTGATCCTCCTCAGCCACGAGGCGTCGCTGGTCCCGACGAGCAGCTCGTGCCAGGTAACGCTGTTGGACTTCGGCCGGCAGGTGGTCCAGATGTCGACGACGCCGGGCCCGGAGACGCGAAGGGGGTGGTCTCCCACTTCCATGTCCACACGGAGCTTCCTCCGTACGCTAGGCGCTGGGCGGCCGACGCGCGCTCGGGGGCGACGCCGGCCAGGACCGCCAGCGCACCCGCCAGGAGTATCGCGGCCATCACGATCACCGTCACTCGACGTGGGTGGCGCTGCCTCACGCTCGTCATCGATGCCCCCTTCGGCCGCCGGCAGGCGGCTGTCGCTGTCTCGTGTCTCAGTGCAAGACGGATGCCTGCCGTCGATATTCCGTCCGTCGCGACTCGAAGGCCGGGCCGCGTTTTGATATATCAGGCTGTCGCTCGTCCACCAGCTGACTCTTGGCAACCCCGTCTGAACCGCCCAGCTCCCCCCCGGCCGCGGCCCGCGCGGTCGTCATCGGCGCGGGCATAGTCGGTAACAGCATCGTCCACCACCTCGCGCGGCTCGGCTGGCGCGACCTCGTGCTGCTCGACAAGGGTCCGCTGCCGAACCCGGGCGGCTCGACGGGACACGCGTCCAACTTCATCTACCCGGTCGATCACTCCCGCGAGATGACGGCGCTGACCCGCGACAGCCTGCGCCAGTACGACGAGCTCGGCGTGCTCACCACTTGCGGTGGGATCGAGGTCGCGCGCACCGAGGAGCGCATGGAGGAGCTTCGCCGCCGGATGGTGTCCGCGGCGGCGTGGGGGGTGGAGCCGGTCTCGGTCCTCACTCCCGCCGAGGTCAAGGAGCTGGTCCCGTTCATCGACGAGAGCGTGATCATCGGCGGCTTCTACACCCCGAGCGTCGGCGTCGTCGATTCGCTCCGCGCCGGGACGCTGATGCGCGAGCGTGCCCAGGAGGCGGACGCCCTCACCGTGTCGGCGAACAACGAGGTGCTCGACATCGACGTCGAGGGCGGTCGCGTGAAGCGGGTGCGCACGAGCCGGGGCGACATCGAGGCGGAGGTGGTCGTGATCTGCTGCGGCGTCTGGAGCCCGCGGCTGGCGCGCATGGCCGGCGCCTCGATCCCGCTCACGCCGGCGGTCCACCAGATGATCGACATCGGGCCTGTGCCGCGGTTCGTCGAGTCGGGGGGCTCAATCGACTTCCCGATCGTGCGCGACATGGACACGAACATGTACGAGCGTCAGGACGGCACCGGCCTCGAGGTGGGCTCGTATGCCCACCGTCCAATCCTCCACGATCCCGAGGAGATCCCGTCGATCGAGGAGGCCGCGCTCTCGCCGACCGAGTTCCCGTTCACGCAGGACGACTTCACTCAGCAGATGGAGCACGCCCTGGAGCTGATGCCGGAGATCGTCGGCGACGAGTCGGTGGGGATCAAGTACGCGATCAACGGCCTGCTCTCGCTCACGCCGGATGCCCTCCCGATCCTCGGGGAGACGCCCGAGGTCAAGGGTCTCTGGTCTGCCGCCGCGGTGTGGGTCAAGGAGGGGCCGGGAGTCGGACGGGGCGTGGCGGAGTGGATGGTGAACGGCCAGTCCGAGATCGACCTCCAGGCTTCCGACATCGCCCGCTTCTACGAGCACCAGAAGAGCGTCGGGCACGTAAGAGCCCGCGCGGCGGAGGGGTTCAACAAGACCTATGGCATCGTCCATCCCGGCGAGCAGTGGGCGTCGAACCGCCGCGTGCGGCTGTCGCCGTTCTACGAGCGGGAGCGCGAGCTCGATGCCATGTTCTTCGAGGCCGCCGGCTGGGAGCGCCCGCACTGGTACGAGTCGAACAAGCCGCTGCTGGAGGAGTTCGCGGACCGCGTGGCGGGCCGCGAGGCGGAGTGGGACTCGCGCTGGTGGTCGCCGATCATCAACGCCGAGCACCTCGCGATGCGCGACCGCGTGGCGATGTTCGACCTCACGGCGTTCTGCGTCTTCGACATCGTGGGCCCCGGCGCGGTTGAGAGCGTGCAGCGGGTGGCCGTCCGCCAGATGGACGTGAAGATCGGGCGGGTCGTGTACACGCCGATCCTCACGCCCGGCGGAGGCTTCCGCGCAGACCTGACGATCATGCGGCTGGGCGACGAGCACTTCCGCGTCGTCACCGGCGGCGCGCACGGGATGGCTGACCTCAAATGGTTCTCCGACCACCTGGTGGACGACGGCAGCGCGCAGATCTTCGACCTCACCTCGAGCTGGTGCACGCTCGGCCTGTGGGGCCCGCGGTCGCGCGACGTCCTCGCGAGCATCACGAGCGACGACGTGTCGCACGAGGGCTTCCCCTTCGCCTCCTGCCGGACGATCGAGGTCGACTCGCTGCGCACGCTGGCGTCGCGTATCTCCTACGTCGGCGACCTGGGCTGGGAGCTGTACGTTCCGATCGAGCAGGGCGCCAAGCTGTGGGACATCGTGTGGGAGGCGGGCCGGCCGCACGGGATCTTGCCGGCCGGGATCGGCGTGTACGCCACCACCGGGCGGCTCGAGAAGTGCTACCGGGCGTTCGGCTTCGAGCTCGACGGCGAATACGACGTGGTCGAAGCCGGCATGGCCTGGGGAAAGGTGAAGGAGCAGGACTTCGTCGGCAAGGAGGCGCACTTGCGCCAGCGCGAGGAAGAGCCGGCGGCGGTGCTCTGCACGCTCACCGTCGACGACCACAACTCGAAGAACGGCGAGAAGCGCTACATGCTCGGCGGCGAGCCGATCGTGACCCGCGAGGGCGCCCCGCTCACCGACCGCGAGGGCAGGCGCTCGTTCGTCACGAGCGCGGGGGCGGGCCCGTCAGTGGGCAAGTACATCCTGCTCTCCTACCTGCCACCCGAGCGTGCGAACGTCGGCGAGCAGCTCGCGGTGGAGTACATGTGCGAGCGCTACCCGGTGACCGTGGAGACGAACGACTCCACGCCTCTCTTCGACCCCGACAACGCAAGAATCAGGTCATGAGGATCCTCGTCTGCGTCAAGCGCGTGCCCCTCACCGGCGGGCGGATGGTCCTGACGGCCGACGAGCGGGCGCTCGAGACGCGCCACCTCGGCTTCACGATCAGCCCCCACGAGGAGTGCGGAGTGGAGCAGGCAGTGCAGCTGGTGGAGCAGCACGGCGGTGAGGTCACTGTCCTGACGCTCGGCCCGCCCGAGGCCGAGGAACAGGTGCGCGACTCGCTGGCGGCGGGCGCCGATCGGGGCATCCTGCTGGCCACGGACGGCGAGGAGTGGGATCCGCAGGCCACCGCCGGCGCGATCCTCGCCACGATCGAGGCGGAGCGAGCCGCGGGCGGAGACTTCGACCTGATCATCTTCGGCAACGAGTCGGCCGACTCCGGCAACTTCCAGGTGGGAATCCGAGTCGCCCACGCGCTCGGCCGTCCGGTCGTGACCGGGCTGAAGGGCCTGTCGATCGAGGACGGTCGCGCCCGCTGCGAGCAGGAGGTCACCGGGGGCCGCGACATCTACCTCGTGCCCCTGCCCGCCGTCGTGACGGTGCTGGAGGGCATCAACCTGCCCCGCTACCCGTCGGTGCCGGCGAAGCTCCGGGCCCGGCAGAAGCCCGTCGAGACGAGCACGCCCGAGCGGCCCGAGCCGCGGCTCGAGATGGTGCGGCTCGTGGTGCCACCTGGGCAGGGGAAGCAGGCGGAGATCCTGGGCCGGGGGCCCGAGGCCGCGCCGGCGGTGGTTGAGGTCATGCGCGAGCTGGGGGTGGCGTAGGTGGGCGCTCGCCGGCTCTCGCCGGGTGGTTGGCAGGGCCGGCCGCGCTTGGGCTGGGTGAGGAGGGTGTCTCCTGGGGCGTCGCCGGCGAGCTCTCGTGTCCCAGTGTCCTACAGCGACACTTATGCACCATGGTGGCCGGCAGCGGGGCCCGGCGCCCACCATCCAAGCAACCACCCCCCCAGCGTGGCCGGCACACCGGCGACCACGGAGAGACGGCGCGAATGGTGCTGACGCTCATAGAGCATCAGGACGGCAACGTCGACGAGCTGTCGCTCCAGGCCCTCACCCTCGCCCGCAACCTCGCCTCCGGGGAGCCGCTCCACGCGCTGCTCGTGGGCGACGGAGCCCGCGAGGCCGCCGCCCAGCTCGCCGGCCAGGGCGTCGGGAGCGCGCACGTCGCCGACGACGAGCGGGTCGCCGCCTACGCCCCGGGAGCGTGGGCGCAGAGCGTGGTCGAGCTCGTGGAGCGGCTCGAGCCCAGCGCCGTCGTGGCCGCCGGCACGAACCGGGGCAACGAGGTCTTGGCCCACGTGGCGGCGCTCCGGGATCTCCCCTTCGCCGCGAACTGCACCGAGGTCGCCGGAGGCTCCCCGCTCACGGTCACGCGGGTGCGCTGGGGTGGGAGCCTGCTCGAGGAGGCTCGCATCCACGGCGCGCCGACGCTGCTCTCGGTCGCTCCCCACATGGTCCCGGCAACGGACGTGAATGGAGCCGAGGCCCCGGCGGTCGAGGCGTTCACTCCCACCCTCGGCGAGTCCGACCTCCTCGTCCAGGTGGCGGAGCACGAGAGCACCGTCACAACCGGCGTCTCGCTCGCCGAGGCCAAGGTGGTCGTGAGCGGCGGCCGCGGCGTCGGCTCCGCGGACGGGTTCGGGATGCTCGAGGAGCTCGCCGATCTGCTGGGCGCCGCTGTGGGCTGCTCGCGGGTCGTGACGAGCGCCGGGTGGCGGCCGCACACCGACCAGGTTGGCCAGACGGGCACCAAGGTCTCGCCCGACCTCTACATAGCGTGCGGCATCAGCGGGGCCACGCAGCACATTGCGGGCTGCAAGGGGGCCAAGAAGATCCTTGCGATCAACAGCGACGCCGAGGCGCCGATCCTGGCGAGCGCCGACTACGCGGTGATCGGCGACCTGAGCGAGATCGTCCCCGCGCTCACCGCCGAGTTGAGGAAGGCGCGCGGGCCATAGACGTCCTGCTCGGAGCGATCGCGCTCGCGCTGGCCCTCGCCGTGAGCGGCACTCTGTTCGCGCGCCGCTCCAAGCTCCTCGTGGACCTCGTCCGGCTCGGCAAGCCGAGCGAGCGTTTCGGCGACGTGCCGCAGCGCGTCCGCAACGAGGCGACGATCGTGCTGGGGCAGCGCAAGCTCCTCCAGCGGTTCGGCCCAGGGCTGATGCACGCGGCCATCTTCTGGGGCTTCCTGGTCCTGTTCCCGACGATCGTGATCGCCATGATCAGCGCCGTGGACCGCGAGTCCACGCTGCCATGGCTCGGTCACCAGGGCTGGTTCGCGCTGCTGGTGGACGTCTTCGCGGTGCTCGTGCTGATCGGCGTAGCGGCGGCGGTCGTCATCCGCAAGCTCCAGCGCCCGGCTCGCTTCGAGGGCAGCCACCTCGGCGAGGCCGACCTCATCCTGGCCCTGATCGCGGGGATCGTCACGACGCTGCTGCTATGGCACGCCACGCGGATAGCGCTCGGCCTTAACGAGTGGCCGGCCGACTGGTCTCCCGTGTCCAACGCGCTGTCCGGCATCTTCGGCGACGACTCCGTCACCGAGGTGCTCGAGCGAGTGTTCGTCTGGGCGCACGTCCTGATCATCCTCACCTTCCTCGCCTACCTCCCCCACTCCAAGCACCTCCACATCTTCACCGCGGCGGTGAACGTCTACTTCGGACACACTCGCCCCGGCGGCCGGATTGAGCCGCTGCGCTTCGACGTTCCCGAGGAGGAGATGCGCTTCGGTGCGGGCACGGTGCCCGACCTCACCTGGAAGCAGACGATGGACACCTTCTCGTGCACCGAGTGCGGGCGCTGCCAGGACGTCTGTCCCGCCTGGAACACGGACAAGGAGCTGTCGCCGAAGCTGCTCATCATGGCCCTGCGCGACCAGGTCTTCGAGGAGGGGCCGAAGCTGCTTCGCCGCCCCGACGGGGAATTCGAGCCGCAGCCGCTGGTGCCGGGCGCGGTCAGCGACAACGTGGTCTGGGACTGCGTTACCTGCGGCGCATGCGTCCGGGAGTGCCCGGTGTCGATCGAGCACGTGGACCACATCATCGACCTGCGCCGCCACCTGGTGATGGTGGACTCCCGCTTCCCCGGCGAGGCCGAGCAGATGCTCCGCGACGTTGAGCGTGCCTCGAACCCCTGGGGGAAGCCGCAGACCGAGCGCGGCGACTGGGCCGAGCGGCTCGGCCTTCGAGTCCTCGAACCCGGCGACCCGGCGCCCGAGGTGCTCTACTGGGTGGGCTGCGCGGCGTCCTTCGACGAGCGCGCGCGCATCGCCGCCGAGTCGACCGCCAAGCTGCTGAAGGCCGCCGGCGTGGACTTCGCGATCCTCGGCCCGCGCGAGTCCTGCACCGGCGACCCGGCCCGGCGGATGGGCAACGAGTACCTCTTCCAGGCGTACGCGGAACAGAACGTGGGCACCCTTGCCGAAGCAGGCGTCACCAAGATCGTGGCGAGCTGCCCACACTGCTTCAACACGCTCGCCAACGAGTACCCGGACTTCGGCGGCCACTACGAGGTGGTCCACCACACGGAGCTGCTGGCCGAGCTCGTCCGCGAGGGACGGCTGCAGCCGAACGGCGACGAGCGCACGATCACCTACCACGACTCCTGCTACCTGGCCCGCCACAACGACGTGCGCGGCGCCCCGCGCGAGCTGGTCGCGGCGGTCGGCGACCCGATCGAGATGGAGCGCAGCGGTAAGCGCACCTTCTGCTGCGGCGCCGGCGGGGCCCACATGTGGATGGAGGAACGCGGCGGCAAGATCAACGAGGAGCGGGCCCGCCAGGCGGCCGAGACGGGCGCCGACACACTCGCGGTCGCCTGCCCCTTCTGCACAGTGATGCTCGACGACGGCGTGCGCCAGCGCGGCGACGAGCTGCGCGTCGTGGACGTCTCGACGCTCCTCGCCGAATCGCTGGATGGCGACTGACCGTCGCTCGCGACCGGGCGTCGTCAGGCCCCGCCGCTTCCGCCCGCGCTTCCATTGGGAGCTGCTCGTCTGCGGCATCCGCGGCCACGAGCTGATCGGCACCGATTCGGCGGCCGTCCGCGCCGAGGACGCTCCCTTCGCGCGGGAGATGGATGGACGCCGCTGGCATCGCTGTCTTCGCTGCGACAGCTGGCTCCCGTTCGCGCCGCCGCTCGACCCCGAGCGCCAATACCCGCCGGCTCGCGAGGAGATCGAGCTGCCACTTCGCGGTCGCCCGTTGCGCGACAAGATCGTGCTCCGCCTGATCGCAATTGATCGGGCGATTCATTTCGTCGTGCTCGCCGCGCTGGCGATCGCGGTCTTCCTGGTGGCCTCGAACGAGGACGAGCTGCGCGACCGCTTCTACGCGATCCTGAGCGCGATTCACGGCGGTGTCGGCGGTCCGAGCGACGAGAGCGACGGCAGCTTCGTCCACAGGATCGACGACCTGCTCTCGCTTCCCCGCGGCAAGCTGCACCTGGTCGGCCTGGTGCTCGCGGCATACGCGGTGCTGGAGGCCGTCGAGGCCGTGGGTCTCTGGATGCAGAAGCGCTGGGCCGAGTACCTGACCCTGATCGCGACGGCAGCGCTGCTCCCGCTCGAGATCTACGAGCTGACCAAGGGCGTCACGGTGCTCAAGCTGACGGCACTCGTCGTGAACGTCGCCGTCGTCGTGTACCTGCTGTTCGCCAAGCGGCTGTTCGGATTGAGAGGCGGCGCCGCCGCGGACGAGGCCCTGCGCGAGCGGGACCTCGGTTGGGCCTCGCTCGACCGGACGGCGCCGGAGGAGTATTAGGGGGCGCCGGGAGCGAGCTAGCGCCGGGCCAGCTGGCCGAGGGCGTCGTCGAGGCCGATCCGCCGGTACGTCTCCACCGGTGCGCCGTCCTCTAGCAGCGCAGCTCGCGCCTCCCTGATCCTGCGTCGCACGTCGGGCTCCACCTCGCCGGCGCGCGCCGCGATCGCCTTCGCGTAGGCGCCGG
>DATDLN010000045.1:0-10275 GCA_036519295.1 Thermoleophilaceae bacterium | reverse complement strand
GCGCGAGCGCGAAGCGGCCTGATCCGGCCTAGCTCATGAGCGCGAAGCGGGGCTCTACCCGCTCCACGCTCTTCGCCTCGTGCGCGCGCAGGGCCGCGGTGAATAGATCGTGGGTCAGCGCCGCCTCCTCGGGCGTCTGGGCGCTCGCTCACGATGTCGCTGAGCAGGGCACGCACGTCATGGGGCACCCACCGGGCCCGGAGCGGCAGGTGGAGCGCGTGCATTCCGAGGTCGCCGAGGCAGCCATAGGCGCCGTTCGTCGCGGCCCGCCGCTTCCAATTCGACGGCTTCTCCGGGTCGAGGTCGCTCGAATGAAGGAACGCCGAGCGCACCTCGATCGGGCGGCCGAAGCGGCCGGCCGCGATCCACCGCCACACCGTCTGGCCGCCGGGGAAGAACGGCATCTCGGACGAGCAGCGCACCAGCAGGTCGGGTTGGGCTGCGACGGCGTCCATGATCGCCGCGTTGGCGGCGAGGTCGATGCCGAAGGGCTTCTCGCCGAGGAGGTGCTTGCCGGCGTCGAGCGCGGCCGTATAGAGGTCGGCGTGCAGGTGGTGGGGCACGGCGATGTAGACCGCCTCGACGTCCGGGTCGCCGAGCACGGCGCGGTAGTCCGTCGTGAGCCGCGGGAGGTCGGCGAGCCGCTCGTACCAGGCGAGCGTAGGCGGGTCGAGGTCGCACACGTGCACGAGCCGGGGACGCGTGCCAAGGTCCTCGAGGTGAATCCAACGCGCGGCCGCGCTCGCCAGCTCGCGGCCCATAAGGCCGCCGCCGATGAGCCCGAGGCCTACGACCCGCTCAGGCACGCAGCTGCTCCAGCGCCTCCTCGGCCGGCAGGCCGTCATGCACGACCGCCATCAGCGAGCGTGTCACGCCCAGCGGGTCCTCGTGCTGGATGACGTTGCGCCCGTAGACGATTCCGGCCGCGCCGGCCCGCAGCACCGCCTCCGTCCGCCGCATCACCTCCTCGTCGGAGGCGCGGCCGCCGCCACGCACGAGCACGGGCACCGCGCCGGCGACCTCGACCACGCGGCCATAGTCCCCGAGGTCGTCGGTGGGGTCGGCCTTGATGACCTCGGCTCCGAGCTCCACCGCCTGGCGCACGAGGGCGCAGATGCGGTCGGGATCGCCGTCGACGCCGTAGCCTTCGGCGCCGGGGCGCATGGCCAGCGGCTCCACCATGAGCGGCATCCCGGCCGGCTCGCAGCGCGCCTTCAGCGCGGCCACGTTCTCGATGCACGCGCGCAACAGCTCGTCGCGTCCGGGCAGCCAGAGGAGGTTCACGACCACGCACGCGGCGTCCAGGCGCACTGCACTCTCGACCGCGTCGGCCACGAGGCGCGAGAAGTAGCGGGCGCCCTCGTCCACGCTCGGTCCGTACACGTTCGCCACGTCGGTGCGCATCACGAGCGCCGGCTTCGGCCCGGGCCGCTGCTGGAGCAGCCGCGCCGCGCCAGGGGAGAGCTGGATGGCGTCCGGCCCGGCCTCGACCAGGGTGTCGAGCGCGGCGGCCAGGTCCTCGATTCCCGCCAGGAAGCGTGGCTCGCCGAAGAAGCCGTGGTCGACCGCGACGTCGAAGCAGCGGCCGTCCCCCGCGAAGAGGCGGTTCAGGCGGGGGGCGACGCTCACGCCGCGGGCTCCCGCTCGATGCCCGCGAATTCGAGCGCGCCTTTCAGATCCGGCAAGGCCGTGCTCGCGCCGACTGCCGTCGTCGACAGGGCGCCGACCGCGTTTGCGAGACGTACCGCGCGTCGTAGCGGCCAGTCCCTGAGCAGGCCATAGACGAGTCCCGCGGCGAACGCGTCGCCAGCTCCGGTCTCGTCCTTCGCCTGAACCTCGAAGGGCGGCACGTGCTCGGCGGCGGCGTCCTCGAGCGCATAGGCGCCATCACGGCCGAGCTTGATCGCCACCTTCGCGACGCCGCGGGCGCGCAGCCAGCCGGCGCAGTCGGCGGCAGTGTGGCGGCCCGTGACTCCGCGGGCCTCGGTCAGATTCGGGCAGATCACGTCGAGGTGCGGGAGG
The DNA here is from genome assembly GCA_036519295.1 of Thermoleophilaceae bacterium. GTDB lineage: Bacteria > Actinomycetota > Thermoleophilia > Solirubrobacterales > Thermoleophilaceae > JACVRW01. The sequence goes on along the minus strand of DATDLN010000045.1, from coordinate 8,253 downwards.
GCCACGTGGAGACGGTCCCAGCGGCCGGTCGCGTCGTGCACCGGGTCGAGGCTCGTGACCACCCCGTGCCCGCGTGCCGCCCGGAGCGCGTCCGCCAAGGGTTTGCCGTCGAGAGCCGGCATCACGAGCGCGCCGCCGACGTGCAGCAGGCGCGGCTGGGTGCGCGCAACCGCCCGCGCCACGTCCTCCCTCGTGAGCGCCCCGCTCGCTCCGGGGTTGTGGAGGAATGTGCGCTCGCCGTCGCTTCGGTCGAGCACGAGCGAGGCAGAGGTCAGCTCGTCGCAGACGCGAACGCTCTCGGTGTCGAGTCCGCGCAACGCGGCCTCCGTGAGGAGCACCTGGCCGAGGAGGTCGCGGCCCACGCAGCCGCACAGGGCGGTGCCGACGCCGAGCCGAGCCAGGGCGGTCGCCGTGGAGAGGGCGCAGCCGCCCGTTGCGAGCTGCACCGACTCGACCAGGTTCACCACGCCGGGCTCGGGCGCCTGGTCTACGGGCGACGCGATTGCATCGGCGACGACGATCCCCGCGCAGAGCACCTCCGCGTTCGAGTCCGGCTTGGGTTGCTCCTCGGGCGTCATACCCGGCGCGATCCTATTCTTGGGCTCGTCATGACAGGGGCCGAGAGCTCGTACGCCTTCGACAACGTACGTGCCATCCAGCGTGAGCGCCTGCGGACGCTCGAGGCGCTGCTGGACGAGGGGACGATCCGGCACCTCGCCGCGCGCGGCGTCGGGCCCGGTTGGCGTTGCCTGGAGGTCGGCGCCGGGGGCGGCTCGATCGCGGCCTGGCTGACCGAGCGAGTTGCTCCGGAGGGGTCCGTGGTGGCCACCGACATCGATACGACCGTGCTCGCCGAGCTCGCGCACCCGAACCTCGAGATCCAGGCTCACGACCTGCTCGCGGACGATCTGCCGGAGGGCGACTTCGATCTCGTTCACGTGCGGCTGGTGCTCGCCTGGCTGGCGGAGCCGCGTGTCGGGCTGCGGCGGCTGGTCGCCGCGCTCAAGCCGGGGGGCTGGCTCGTCGCCGAGGAGATGGACTTCGTCTCCGCAGTACCCGACCCCCGGCTGGGCTCCGACACCAGGGCCCTCGTGGCGCGCGCGGTGGACGCCCACAACGCCGTGCTGGCCGAGCGGCACAGCTTCGACCCGTTCTACGGCCGTCGTCTCATGGGCGAGCTCGAGGACGCCGGTCTCGCGCATGTGGCCTGCGAGGGGCGCGCATCGATGTGGCGCGGGCGGTCAGCCCGGCGGCGCCGCTCGGCGCCTCACCTTGGAGCAGCTGCGCGAGCCCATGATCGCGTCCGGCCTCGTATCCGCCGCCGACCTCGACGCCCTCGTCCCGCTCTGCGACGACCCGCAATTCAGCATCATGTCCCAGAGCACCATGGCCGCCTGGGGTCGCCGTCCGGCCTGACGTCGCCTACCTCCTATCGCCGCGTCACGCGCAGCAGGCGTCGCCGCGCCAGGTGTCTCGGCCCTCCTTGACCGCGACCCCGGCAACCAGGAGGGCGGCGACTGTGTCGAGCCACCACCAGCCGAACAGGGCATTGCCCGCGAGCCCGAGGAAGACGGCGCCGGCGAGGTAAGCGCAGAACAGGTTCTGGCGCCCTCACCATGCGTCGCGGAGGAGCCGAGCCCTCGCTGCGAGGCGCTGCTTGGCGAGGCCGAGGAACGGCATCCCGACCAGACTGGTCGCGGTCAACACCATGCCGATGACGCTCGTCTCGGCCTCGTAGCCGTTGGCCAGGTGCCGGACGGCCTCGAAGGTCACGTACGGCGCGAGCAGAAAGAACTGCACTGCGACCAGCTTCTGCGCTCGGTCCTCGGCGGCGTGCGAGAGGAGCCGGCGTCCCGTGAAGCGCCAGGCGATCACCAGGCTGGCGACCCCCTCGATGGCCGAGTCGATTCCGAATCCGATCAGCGCGATCGAGCCGGCCATGATGCCGGCACTGACAACGACCGCTCCTTCGCCCCCCATCCATACGAGGCTGAGCCAGGAGAGCACCTTCGCCCGCCTGGCGGCGCGAAGCCACTCGGGGCTCGGTTCGCTCCTCGCCGCGGGGGCCCGGTGGCGCTTTCGCTGAAGCGGCCCAAGCGCTCACGTCTGTGGTCACGGGACCACCGTACTAGCGCTCCGATATCAGGTAGGCGAGCTCCGTCCGCCACTTGGACCAGTCCGGTTCGATCGCGGCATTGGTGAGGTAGCGCTCGACGCAGGCCTCGAACGCAGCGCCGCGTGCCGTCTCGGAGCCGTTCAGTTCGATCCGCTGCCCTCGGACCCACCCGAGCAACTCGGCCCGGGCGTCGCTCAGGTCGGGCGCTTCCGCGCTGTTGTAGGGCCCGGTGTGAACCAACGTCGCGTACCGCCCGGCCGGCAGCGCATCCGCATGCACCGTCCCCCCGCCCGTGACGTTCGCCGTGGTGGGTGCGCCGAGCTCGAACCGCAGCGGTTGGCCGTCGGCCGCAACTTCGAGGTAGCGGATGAAAGGCGGTCCCGCGGGCTGAATCCCGTTGTCCCGAAACCACCCGAACAGCTCGGGAAAATCTCGATCCACGGCAGCCCGGAACTCCTTCTCCGACGCCACCTGCGCCGGGATGCCGACGTACGACTGCGCCGCACGCCACTGAATCAGCGGTCCACTCTCCATGGGGAGACCTCCTTTGATCGGTGCTCTCTATGACCGGGCGAGGCCGGCGGACTCATCGGTAGCCGCGTCGTCGCGGCGGGGTCAGGCGCGAACGGTTTCGGCAGCGCGGTCCTTCAGGATCTCGCGCGCCTTGCGGTTGGCGAGCGTCATTACGAAGGAGCGGATCGGCACGTCGTCGTAGGTGTCGAGGATGTCGTCGGCGATCCCGCGGATCTCCTCGTCTGAGAGCCGGCCCCCGAACTCCTCGACCAAGCCGGGCACCAAACGCGCAATCCGCATCATGTGTTGGCGGCGGTCCTCGCGGATCAGTTCGATCCGGTTCTCAGCCAGGTCGATGACCCGCTCCTCGATCTCATCGCGGATCCTCCGCACCTCCTCCATCGGCCGGCCGGCCGGATCGGCGATGTCCCAATTCTCGACCACCGAGGGGACGTAGGGGCACTTGGCGCCGCAGGCGAGCGTTATCGCCCAGTCGGCGTGGAGCTGCATCTCGAGCGTCAGCTTCTTGGGGCGGCGCTCCTCGAGGTCGACGCCCACCTCCCGCATAGCCTCGACCACGACCGGGTGGACGCGGTCGGCGGGCTCGGCGCCGGCCGACTCGGCGCGCACGTCCCGCGGTCCGTGCCTCTCGAACAACGCTTGGGCCATCTGGGAGCGGCCGGCGTTCTGGGTGCAAACGAACAGCACGTATTTCATTACGTCCTCCCCTGTTAGGCGGCTAGTACCAGCTTCTCCGCGTACTCGTTGGGCAGCCCGGAGTGCGCCAGCGCGCGAGCGACGGCCGCTGCGTCGTACTCGACCCGCACGATGTCGGTCAGCACGCGCCCGCCCTCGAGCCCCAGGAGCTCGAACGCCGCCCGTGGGTCCCCGTCCTTCGGCTTCCCGACCGAGCCGCAGTTGACGAACAGCACACCGCCGTACTCGTGCACCCACGGCTGGTGGGTGTGGCCGAACACGAGCACGTCACAGTCGGCCCCGGCGGCGATCCGCTCGAACGTGCGGGCCGGCTTGTCCTGGAACAGGTACTCGTCCACCTTGCGCGGCGACCGTGCACGAGCCGCACACGCTTGTTCCCCAGCTCGAAGCGCAGGTCGAACGGCAGCCCTCGCATGAATGACTTGCAGCGCTCGTCGGTGTGCTCGAGCGTCCAGGCAACCGAGCGTTGCCCCAGCTCGCGGTCGTGCTTGTCGCGGTAGGCGCAGCCGCAGTCCTCGAGGTCGCGCGCGATCGCGTAGTCGTAGTTGCCGTAGATGGTGGGAATCGCGCGCTCCTCGATAGACGGCAGACCTCGTTCGGGTGCGGGCCGTAGCCGACCAGATCCCCGCCGCAGTAAACGGCGTCCACGTCGGTCCGCTCGATCGCCTCCAGAACCGCCTCCAGGGCGGGCATGTTGGCGTGGATGTCGGTGATGACGGCCACCCGATCCATCCGGCGATCTCCAGAGTATCCATTGACAAGTTTCACTTCAATCGATATACGTAGATTGATGGCTGTCGATCTGGAACTTGCCCCCAAGCAGAAGCGGCCCCCCGGCGAGCCCTGCTGCGAGCCCGTCGTCTACCCCGACGTCGAACGCCAGCAGGCAGAACGGATGGCCGCCATCGCCAAGGCGCTAGGCGACCCGATTCGACTCCAGCTCGTCGACGTGCTGCGCAAGCACGCCGGCAAGGTGTGTGTCTGCGAGCTCGTGCCGCTGTTCGACCTCGCCCAGCCGACCGTCTCGCACCACCTCAAGGTCCTCCGCGAGGCGGGCCTGGTGGACAGCGAGCGGCGCGGGCTTTGGGCCTACTACTTCGTCCTCCCCGATGCGCTCGAAGAGCTGGCCGGCTGGCTCTCGGACTGAGGCCATCGGAATGCTCGAAGCGATCTCGGCACGGCTCGGGCGCGACAGCGTGCGGCGCCAGTTCGACCTCGCCCCCGAACCGGTCGCCGACGCCGCCACGTTCTCCGCACGCCTCGCGCTGATAACCGGCGAGCGGCGGCTGTCGCTGCTCCTCTGCGTGAGCCGCCGTCCGGGCCGAGTGAGCGACCTCGCGAAGGTGTGCGGATTTGACGCGGCGATCGCGGCAGAGGATCTCGAGGCGCTCGCCCGCCACAGCCTCGCCGATCGCTCCCCCGACGGCGCCTGGCGGGCGTGCTGTCCAGAGCTGTCCGCCTCGGTCGAGCGGCTCGTCGACCTGGTCCTTACTCCTCGACCCCCCAAGGAGGGAACGACGTGACCACCACCCCCAAGACAGAGATCCGTGAGCGCGTCCGCGAGCGTTACGCCGCCGCTGCTACAGGCGCGGCCGACGCCTGCGCGTGCGGCTGCGCCCCGTCCACTGCGTTCACCGAGCCCGATTTGGCGTTGACCGACCGAAACGGCACGGAGGTCTTCGGCGCTGCCCTCTATGAGGCGGAGGCCGACGGGGCACCCAGGGCGGCGGTCGAGGCGTCGCTCGGCTGCGGTGTTCCCACGGCGGTGGCCGACCTCCACGAGGGCGAGACGGTGCTCGATCTGGGCTCGGGCGCCGGCGCGGACGTGCTGATCTCGGCACGGCGCGTCGGCCCTACCGGCAAGGCCATCGGGCTCGACATGACCGACGAGATGCTCGAGCTCGCCCGGACGAACACGCGCGAGGCGGGGGTCGACAACGTCGAGTTCGTCAAGGGCTACATCGAGGACATCCCGCTCGCCGACGCTTCGGTCGACGTCGTCATGTCGAACTGCGTCATCAACCTCTCTGCGGACAAGCACAAGGTGCTCGCCGAGGCGGCCCGGGTGCTGCGGCCGGGCGGACGCTTCGCCGTATCGGACGTGATCGCCGACCCCGACATGGACGACGCCACCCGTTCGGACATGCAGCAGTGGACGGGCTGCGTTGCCGGCGCGCTTACCCGCGTCGAGTTCGAGCAGGCGCTCGCCGAGGCGGGCCTGACCGACATCGAGCTGCGCGAAACCCACCGCGTCCACGAGCACGCCACCTCGGCCATCATCCGCGCCAGCAAGCCCGAGGAGAGCTGACCGGCCCGACTCGATGACGGCGACGCGCGGGGCGTGGGCGGCCTACCCGCTGCTGCTCGCGCTGGGCGCGCTCGACGCGACCGGGTACAGCGTGATCGTCCCGGTCGCCCCCGTGATCGCCGACACTACCGGCGCAGGTCCCGCGACCATCGGGCTCCTCGTCGCCTCCTTCCCCACGGGCATGGTCGTTGGGTTCGCCCTTGCCGGCTCGCTGGTCCGTCGCCGCGGCGCCAGAGCGCTACTGGTCGGCTCGCTCACTCTGGTCGCGCTCGGCGCGCTCGGCTTCGTCCTCGGCGACTCGCTCGAGATCTACTTCGCCTCCCGTCTCCTGATGGGCCTCGCGTCCGGCGGGATCTGGATTGGAGTCACGTTCGACACGCTCGAGCGCTGGCCCGGCCAGGAGTACCTGTGCATGAGCCGCATCTTCGCCGCCTACTCGGTCGGCGGGCTGATCGGACCGACGCTCGGCGCCTTCGGCGGCATCCGCGGCCCCTTCCTCGCCTACCTCGCGCTCCTGATGGCGGCTGTGCCACTCGTGCTTCTGGTCGACGCGCCCGCCCAGCAGCGTGGGTTCGCGGCCGATCGCGCTGTGCTGCGGACCCGAGGATTCTGGGTCGCGTCGGCCGCCATCCTGTTCGCCGTTCTCGCCCTCGGCGTGCTCGAGGGCGTGCTCCCGCTGCACTTCGCCGAGCGCCTCAGCCAGGCGCAGATCGGAGGCCTCTACGTCGGCGCCTCCGTGCTCGTCGCCGCCTGCGCGGCCGCGGCCGGCGGCATGCGGCCGCGGCCGCTGGTCTTCGCGGCCGTGCCGCTCGCCGTGGCCGGCACGTCCCTCGGCGGGCTGGCGGCGGACGTCCCAATCTGGCTGCTAGCCCTCGCCCTGGCCGCGGTCGGGATCGGCCTCGCGAACAGCGGATCGCTCGGTCTCCTAGTCGAGGCCGTGCCCGTGGAGCGCATCGTCACCGCCATGGTCGTGTGGTCGCAGATCGCATCGTCGGGTACCTGCTCGGCCCGCTCGCCGGCGGCATCGTCGCCGACCGCCTCAGCTACGAGTTTGTCGGAATGGTTTCGGCGGCCGCCGGCCTACTCCTGTTGGCCCTGCTTCGCACTCCCGCTCGCCACTGACTCGTCCGCCCCGGGCTGCTGCGGGACGCCATTGACGTACCTGCGGCGCCCGAGCGCGTCGGTAGAGATCCGTCAGCGCGCCGCGCCAGGCCTGGACTCGGATCGCCGATGCGCTGCTCCCGCTCCGTGTGGTGGCTGCCGGCTTCGCGCTTCGGGGGCCGGTACGCCCCGGACGCGCCAGGTGGTACTTACCTCCCAGGTAGTGGATGCGGCCGGAGCTGTCGGCCGAGAGCCACCCCCGAGGCCCCGACCTCCTCCGCCGGCCTGGCACGTACATCCCGGCGGATGGCGGGATCCGCGCCCAGGGCGGCACCGAGGACGAGCTGCCCCGCCCGCTCGACGTCGCCCCCTAGCCTGACCGCCCGGCCCGAGCCCTGTTTCTCCCGAGGTCATCTCCGCCGACCTCGATCGTCTGGCGGCCCTGCAGCAGGACGTCACGATCCGAGCGATCGACATCCTGCGCCGCAACGGCAGAACGACGCCTACCCGTCGCCCTCAGTCATAGTCGGTGGGGGCGGGTGTGAGCAGTTCCGCGCTCATGGCACCCACGAGCACACTGTCCTCGTATTGAGCGCCGCCAACGCCGGGGGTCCCGATCCGGCGTTCGATGGCGAAGCACATGCCCTCCTCGACGACGACCTCTGAGCCGACGTCAATCCAAGGAGGCTCGAAGCCCAGCCCGAGGCCGTGGCCCCAGGCCCCTCCCAGGGCGGAGGCGGGCGTTCCGTGCCGGCGGGTGTAGGACGAGGAAGCGAGGGCCGCTTCGCACCGGTCGGCAACGGCGCCCAGCTTGACACCTGGTCGCAACGCCGCGATCCCGGCCCGGACGCTCTCCCTCACCGCATCGAGGAGATCGCGCTGGCTTCGATTCGGGGGACGGCCCACAACGCGAGAGCGGGCGAAATCGAAGAGGTAGCCGCCCAGCGAGCCGTAGGCGTCGATGCGCAACAGCTCACCCGCGGCCAGCCGCCGCGTCGTGTACCCGGCAGTCCCCGCCGCCCCTCCCGATGGCGCGAGGGTGTGCGCCCGCGCGCCCGCGGACAGAACGACGTCGTACAGGGCGCCCCCGTGGCCGACGACCTCTGCCGCCAGGGCGCCGGCGACCTCTGCCTCGCTCGCGCCGGGAACCGCCGCCGACATTGCCGCCTCCATGGCGCGCGCCTCGAGCGCGCCCGGAGGCCCGAAGCAGCGACCGCTCGGCCGGACTCTTGATCGTACGCAGTCCCCAGCTCAGCTCGTCGGCCTCGACGAGCTCGATCCCGTCGCCGAGGCGCTGCGCCAGCCGGCGAGCCCACCGCGCGGCGAGGGCTTCGCCCCCGAGCAAGCCCGCTCGGTTTCGGTTTCCGTCCCCGCGCCCTCTGCCACCGGCCAGTATCAGATCGGCCACGGCCTCCACGGGATCGGCGGATACCACGACCGCGTCGGCAACGGGTTGCGGATCCTGGAGGTTGCCGTCATCGACGACCGCGGTCACCGG
>DATDLN010000044.1:0-6827 GCA_036519295.1 Thermoleophilaceae bacterium | reverse complement strand
ATCAGCTCGCGGACATCGAGGCAAAGCGGAAGGGCGAGGCGCCGGTCCGGTCGTAGGGGCTCTTGATGCCCTACGGCGCCGGGTCCGGAGTGAACTCACCGCTCTTCGGCCGCGACGGCGCGCGCTCGTTCCTCGGCGGGGCGATCTCCTCGACCCCACCCCACCGCGGCGTCCCTTCCGTTTCGCCCGCGGGCGGGGCCGCTTCGCCCTTTACAGGGGCGGGAATCGAGGGCGGCGGCGCGGGGGAGCTGGCCGGCGGAGGTCGTACCGAGGGCCGCTCCCTAGCCTGCTCGCGTCCCGCCCGCTCCCGTCTCGCCCGCTCTCGCTTCGCCCGCAGCTTCCTGCTCCCCCCGCCGCGGGGCGGGCGCTTCCCGGCTCGCTCCGCCGCCCCCCGCTTCGCATCTCCCCGCGCATCCGCTCCCGGCTTCCCGTCCCCTCGTCCGCGTCCCCGCCCAGCCTCGGTCCGGTCGTCACGGGCTCCATCCCGCTCGCGATCCCTCGCGTCTCCGCTCCGCCCCGAGTCCGCCCGGCCAAGCGCCGCGCCGGGCTCCTCCTCCCGAAGCGGCACCGACGGCTCCTGTCGACAGCCCCGCCCGCCCGTCGCGATCAGGGTTCCGGCGGCGAGCAGCGCGGCCAGCCGTCCCACATTTCCCCATCGCACCCGACGCAGAAGCGCCGAGTGGCCGCGTGCCCGCCGCCGGTTCACGTCCCGTTGAGGCCTTCGGCGGCGCCGGTTCGCCCCCGGGCGGGCCGAGCGTGCATTGCTATCGTGCGCCGCTCGATGGCCCGCCTCTACGACCTCATGGTGCTGTTCGACCCCACGGCGCCCGACGAGCGCCGCGCGGCGACGATCGCAGAAGTCGAGTCCCTCGTCAGCTCCGGCGGTGAGCTGGTCGAGTCATACGACTGGGGCACCCGCCGGATGGCGTACGAGATCGACCACCGGCCCGAGGCGGAGTACCGGCTCTATCAGTTCAGCGGCGACAACGCCCTCCTCGAGCGCCTGAACCAGCGCCTGCGCATCCTCGACGGCGTGCTGCGCATCAGAATCATCAAGATCAAGCCGGGGATGGCCACGCCGCCGCCCCCGGAGCAGCAGGCGCCCCGCCGCCGCGAAGAGCGAGAGCCGCAGGACACCCGCGTGGCCGCCCGGGCCGCCGCGGACGCGCCGGCCGGCGAGTAGCCGGCCCCGTCCCGACGCCGCGATAGGCGGCCGGAACCCACCTGTGTAACAGCTTCGTCAAACAAGCCGCACTTTTCAGGAACTTCTCGTCAGAACTCGGTCAAGCCCTCCGACTGCCTGAGTACTCTCGACCGACAGCCCACAAGCCGTCCTTTTCCGAGCAGGACAGGAGGAAGAAGCCTCATGGCAGCGACCAACATCAACCGGGTCGTGATCACCGGGAACCTCACCCGAGATCCCGAGTTGCGCAGCACGAACAACGGGACATCCGTATGCGGACTGCGGGTGGCGGTCAACACCCGGCGCAAGGACCCGTCCACCGGCGAGTGGACCGACAAGGCCAACTACTTCGACGTGACGGTTTGGGGCGCCCAGGGCGAGAACTGCGCCCAGTATCTTCAGAAGGGCCGCCCGGTGGCCGTCGACGGTCGCCTGGAGTGGCGCGAGTGGGAGGACAAGGCCGGCAACAAGCGGCAGTCGATAGATATCATTGCCGACTCCGTCCAGTTCCTCGGCTCACGTGAGGGCGGCGAGAACGGTGGCCGCTTCACGCCGCAGAGTGACGTTCCCGCGGACACCGGGGACTTCCAGCAGGCGCCCGTGGGCGCCGGGGGATCGGACGACGACATCCCGTTCTGACCCCGACGTAGCGACTACGCAGGAGCAAAGCAGTGGCGAAACAGCGCAGTGGAGGTGCGACCCGCGAGAGGCGGCGCGGGCGTGGCAAGGGAGCGCTCGGCGGTGGCCGGCGTAAGCCCTGCCCGTTCTGCCGTGACAAGGTCGACACGGTCGACTACAGGGACCTCGCATCGTTGCGCCGGGGGATCAGCGACAAGGGCAAGATCCGCTCGTCCCGCGTGACCGGCGCCTGCCGCCGCCACCAGTCCCAGCTCGCGACCGCCGTGAAACGCGCGCGTGAGCTCGGGTTGCTCCCGTACGTCGCAGACAGGTAGGCGACGGGACCACCATGGCCCAGGCCATCCTCCTGAAGGACGTGGACCGGCTCGGCGAGCGCGGTGACGTCATCGACGTCTCGCCGGGCTATCTCCGCAACTTTCTCGCTCCCCGCAAGCTTGCGCAGCCGGCCACTCCGGCGGCGATCGCTGAGTCGCAGCGCCGCCGCGAGGCCGCCGAGCGGGCGGCCGCCGAGGCGGCCGCGAAGGCTGAGGAGGACGCTGCGCTCCTGCGCAAGACCGTGCTCACCATCTCCCACCAGGCGGGCGACGACGGCCGCCTGTTCGGCTCGGTCACCTCCCAGGAGATCGTCGACGCGATCCGCCAGGCGCGAGGCGTGCGGCTCGACAAGCGGCGCGTCCAGCTCGAGGAGCCCATCAGGACCACCGGCACGCACATGGTCACCGTCGAGATCGCGGACGGCGTGACGGCGGAGATCAAAACGATCGTCACGCCTCAGGCGTAGGCGTCCTCGTGGCGGTCGCGGTCCCGTCCGAGTCGGCGGGCAGCGTCCCTCCCCACAACGAGGAGGCCGAGGCCTCCGTCCTCGGATCGATCCTCCTCACCGAACAGGCCCTCGACGGCATCCTGCTCGAGGTCGGCCTGCGGCCGGAGGACTTCTACAGGCCCCGGAACCAGCTGATCTTCCGGGCCATGATCCGCCTCAAGGAGCAGGCGGAGCCCGAAGCGGTCGACGCTCTCACGGTAAGCGAGGACCTCCGCCGCGCGGGCGAGCTCGACAAGGCGGGCGGGACCGCCTATATCCACTCGCTCCCCACCCTGGTCCCCGCCGTCGGGGCGGTCCTCGACTACGCGCGCATCGTGAAGGAGAACTCGCTCCTTCGGAGCCTGCTGTCCGCGACCCGTCACATCCAGGACGAGGTCCTCGCCCACCGCGGCGAGCCGCGCGAGCTGATAGAGCGAGCCGAGGCGGTCCTCTTCAAGATCGGCCACGACGGCGGCACGGCCGAGATGAAGTCGATCGAGGCGGTGCTCCACGAGGAGGTCGACAAGCTCGAGGAGCTGTCCAGGAAGGATGTCGGGCTGACCGGCACCCCCTCCGGCTTCGCCGACCTCGACTCGCTGACCGGCGGCTTCCAGCACGGCAACCTGATCGTGGTGGCGGCTAGACCGTCGATGGGTAAATCGAGCCTTGCCACCAACATCGCCGAGAACGCGGCGATCGACCACGGAGTCCCGGTCGCCCTGTTCTCGCTCGAGATGTCCGAAGCCGAGCTGGCGCACCGCTTCATCGCATCGCAGGCCAGGGTGTCCAGCGACGAGCTCCGCAAGGGACGCGTGCGCGGCGACCGCTGGCCCAAGGTGCTGAACGCGGTGGAGAAGCTCGCCAGCGCGCCGATCTATCTGGACGACTCCAGCGACATCGGCGTGCTCGAGATGCGCGCCAAGGCGCGGCGGCTCCACGCTCGGCACGGGCTCAGGCTGATCGTCGTCGACTACCTGCAGCTGGTCCGGCCGGATACGCGTGCCGACAGCCGGGTCGAGCAGGTCGGGCAGATCAGCCGTGGCTTGAAGATCCTGGCGCGCGAGCTGGATATCCCGGTGATCGCGGTCTCACAACTCTCGCGGGCGGTCGAGAGCCGAAACCCACCGATTCCCATGCTCTCGGACCTTCGAGAAAGCGGGCAGGTGGAGCAGGACTCGGACGTCGTGATCTTCATCTACCGCGACGAGTACTACAACGCCGAGTCGGAGCGGCTCGGCGAGGCCGACCTGATCGTCGCGAAGCACCGGAACGGGCCCATCGGTCAGATCACCCTGACGTTCCTGCCGAAGTATCCGAAGTTCGCCAACCTCTATCGCGAGCGCGGCGAGCCGTCCGCGTCCGGGAACGGATCCGGCTGATCTTGCGGCCCGTGCCGGAAGAGGAACAGGGCTGCCCGCTCGGCGAGTGCGACGGCAGCACGTGGATCCTCGACGAGGAGACCGGCCAGGCACGGCCGTGCCGCTGCCGCGAGCAGCGGATACGGCAGGCGGCGAGCGGCGGGGTCGGCACCGGCATCGGGCGGCGGTTCCTCGAGATCTCGTTCGAGCGGGAGCCGATCGTGTCGCTCGATCCCGTGGTGCTCCGGCAGGTTCGAGCGTTCGTGCGCTCGCTCGAGGAGAACATCGAGGCCGGCCGGGGGCTCTGGTTCGACGGGCCCGTGGGAACCGGCAAGACGTCGCTCGCGATCCTCGTGGCCAAGGCCGCCAAGGAGGCCGGCCGCTCATATGCCGTCTACCCCGTGCCACGGCTGCTGGCCGAGATCAAGCGGACCTTCGACCGCGACGCCAGCGACTCGTACCTCGGCTTTTTCCGCCGGCTCTGCTCGGTCGACCTGCTGGTGCTCGACGACCTTGGAGCGGAGAAGCAGACCGAGTGGGTGCTCGAGCAGCTCTACTCGATCGTGAACGAGCGCTGGCAGGACCGGCGCTCGATCGTGGTCACGACGAACATCCCGGACGAGGATCCCGAGGCCCCCGGGCTGGCCCTGCGCGCAACCGTCCGCCAGCTGCGTGACGTTGTCAGCGACGGGCGCTACGACGGTCGCGATCTCGACGATCTGCGCCGCATAGTGGAGCGGCTCGAACGCGTGACGGCGGAGGCTGCGGCGCTCGATGTCGCCGGAGTCTTCGACCCGATCGCGCGCCTGCGGCGGCAAGTCGGCGCGCGGACCGTGTCGCGGCTGGTCGAGATCTGCGACGATCCGATCCCGATCATGGGACCCGACCGGCGCATGGTCGCGCAGGGCGCTTAGCGGCCTCTCTGCCTACACTCGGTCCGCCATGCCAGGTCTCGTGATCGTGGGCGTCCAGTGGGGCGACGAGGGGAAGGGGAAGGTCGTCGATCTGCTCGCCGAGCAGGCCGATCTGGTGATCCGCTTTCAGGGCGGCAACAACGCCGGGCACACGATCGTGCGCGACAGCGAGACCTTCAAATTCCACCTGATCCCCTCGGGGATCCTCTACCCCGGCAAGCTGTGCGCGGTCGGCAACGGGGTGGTGGTCGACCCGAAGGTCCTCACCAGCGAGATTGACGAGCTCCGACGGCGGCGGATCGACATCGGCGGGCTGCGCATCTCCGCCAACTCGCACCTGATCATGCCCTACCACATGCTCCTCGACCACGCGGGTGAGGCGAAGCTCGGCAAGCTGCAGATCGGCACCACTCGGCGGGGCATTGGGCCGTGCTACGCGGACAAGGCGGCCCGACTCGGCATTCGGATGCAGGACCTGCTCGACGAGAAGATCCTGCGCAAGAAGATCTACGCCGCGATGGAGCCTAAGCGGCTGATGCTGCGGCCCTTCGCAAAGGACCCGCAGCTCGACCTCCACACGATGACCGAGGAGTACCGGATCCTCGGCCACCGGCTGGAGCCCTGGATCGCCGACACGGCCCCGATCGCCTGGCGCATCCTCGACGAGGGCGGGCTCGTCCTGTTCGAGGGGGCGCAGGGCACGATGCTCGACATCGACCACGGCACCTATCCCTTCGTCACCTCGTCCAACACGGTGGCCGGCGCGGCCTGCGCCGGCGCCGGCGTGGGGCCGCGCTCGATCGACGAGGTCTGGGGCGTTGCCAAGGCCTACACCACCCGCGTCGGCGCGGGACCGTTTCCCACCGAGCTCGAGGACCATCTAGGCGAGCGGATCCGTAACGCCGGCGGTGAGTTCGGCACCACCACCGGCCGGGCCAGGCGCACCGGCTGGCTGGATCTCGTGGCGCTTCGATACGCAGCCCGTATGAACGGCCTCACCGGCATCGTGGTCACGAAGCTGGACGTGCTGACCGGAATCGATCCGCTGCACGTGGCGGTGCGCTACCTCGGCCCGGAGGGCGCCACCTTCGACGAGTTCCCGTACCACCAGTCGATCCTGCACAAGGCGCGGGGCGACGTGATCGAGCTGCCCGGCTGGCACGAGAACATCTCCGGCTGCCGCTCGATCGAGGAGCTGCCCCGCAACGCCCAGTCCTACCTGGACTACATCTCCGACTTCCTCGAGATCCCGGTTGTGATGGTCGGCGTCGGACCGGGCCGCAACGAGATGATCTGGACAGGCGCCGCGGAACGCGTGCGGGCTGCCGCCTGAGAAGGCCTCAGGTCAGGCGAGCACCACGTGGCTCTTGACGATCATGTCGTGAAGTGCCCGGTTCTCCCTGTCCCAGAGCGGCCAGAGGACGTCGAGGAGCCACGGAATGCCGAACAGGACGCCTCCGACCACGGCGAACAGGAGGTACATGACGACGAACTGGCGTAAGAGGGCGAACCCGAAGTTGACGGGTTCCCCGTCGTCCCGCACCACGCGGTTCCCGAGGATCTGCTTGCCGAACGTCTGTCCGTTGTTCGGACCGTCGCGCATCATGGTGAGGGGGTAGTAGAAGAAGGCGACCACGATGCCGACCCCCAAGAGCGTGATCCCGATGCCGGTGCTCCCCGCCGCGATGAGGATCCAGCCCACCCAGCTGATGATGGCCGTGAAGATCCCGTCCAGGATGTAGGCGCCGACGCGCCTCCACCAGCCGGACAGCTCCGCGCCCGCCCACTGGGGCTGCGCGGCGACGGGCTGCTCCCAGCCGCCGGGCGGGACCGGCCCGCCGTAGCCCGGCTGGCCGGCCGGGGCGGGCGGCGCCTCGGGCCCCGGCGGCGCTGCAGCCGGTGGCGGCTCGGGGGCGGGAGGCGGCTGCGAG
>DATDLN010000043.1:0-7700 GCA_036519295.1 Thermoleophilaceae bacterium | reverse complement strand
CGGGCTGCAGATCGCGTCGAGGCAGGCCTGCGGCACGGGCTGCGCCAGCGACGGAGTTACGAGAGCGAACACGTTACGGACGTTCTGGGGGCCGGTCGTCGCCACGTCCGGCTCGCCGGTGTGCGGGTTGTTGCACACTCCGCCGTCGTCGGCGTTAGCGCTCCGGAACGAGCGCTCGTCGAGGAAGAACAGCTCCAGGTTGCGGCCCCAGCGGACGGTCCGGTAGAGGCCATTCCGCGATGAGTAGGCGACCGGTGCGTAGTCGCGGAAGGCCTTCACGCCGCGCCGGTAGAGCAGACGTCCGTTGATGTTCGTCTCGACTCTGCCGCTCGAGAACGTGTTCCCGGGCGGCGCGAAGTCGTTGATGAACTCGTGGTCGTCCCAGTGCGAGTAGAACGCCCCCGTGCGGCGGAGCCTTCTGAGAGGCGCGTTGTCGAGGTTCGTCTTGTACTTGGCCCACTTGGCCGGAACGGTCAGGGCGACCGGCTCCAACCGACCGGGGATCTCGCTGTCCGAGTACATGGTGTCGCCGAGGTGGAGGTTGAAGTCGTTGCCCCCGGCCCTCATCTGCCGGAAGACGCCGTCGTTGTTTCAAAAGGGGGAAGTCTGGCCCGGCGCCGCATTGAAGTCCGTGTCGCCCGTCCAGCCGAACTCGACCGTCGCGTTCTGGTTCGCCCTCGGCGCGGTCACGAACGTGCCCAGCTCGCTCCCCGCGGCCCTTGCGGAGGCGGTACCAGTAGCGCGTCCGGGGCCGCAGTCTCCCCACCCTGCGCTGGACGGTGTTGTCGTTCGAGCGCCGCGCGGCCAGCGCGTAGCGCTTCAGACCGTCGCAGGCGCCGGGTCGCGTGCTCGAGCACGACGGCGGTTGAGCGATTCGCGCGGCCCCAGAGGATGGCCGAGGTCGCGGTCACGTCGCCGGCTGTCACGCCGAAGCTGAACCTGGCGCTGCCGCCGTTCGCCGCCGCCGCCAGAGTGGCGACCGGTACGAGCGCGAGAGTGGCGACCAGTGGACGGGAGCCGGTAACGGCGATGGCGGCACGCTATCCGATGGCGACGGCGGCGCGCTATCCCCGGACCCGACGGTTGCGCCAAGCAGTGAACCATGATTCACTTCTTCTCTGAGAACCGATGCCCTATCGCCCAACCGAGCGAACCGAAGCGCGCAAGGCGGCCACACGTAACGCGATCGTCGCCGCGGCGCTGGCCCAGGTGGCCGCCGGAGGGTATGCCTCGGCCGGTGTGCAGGTGGTGGCGCGGCGCGCCGGCGTGGCCGTCGGAACGGTCTACCGCCACTTCCCCTCGAAGGGCGAGCTCTTCGCCGAGGTGTTTCGCCGCGCCGCCGAGCCCGAGCTCGACGTGGTCATCGAGGTCTCGGCCGCGGATGGCCCCCCGGCAGCCGAACGGATCGCCGCCGCGGTGGAGGCGTTCTGCCGCCGCGCGCTCGCCGCACCGGTTCTCGCCTACGCCCAGATTGCGGAGCCGGTCGACCCGGCCGTGGAGTCCGAACGGCTGCGGCTGCGGGTGGGGTATCGGGACGCCTTCGCGCGCGTGCTCGACGACGGGGTGGCGGCGGGCGAGCTGCGACCCCACGACACGCGGACGGTGGCCGCCGCGCTGGTCGGCGCCCTGGGCGAGGCGCTCGTGGGGCCCCTGTCCGCGCGCAGGAAGGGCTCCAAGGAGGCGCTAGTCGCCACGCTCGTACAGTTCTGCCAGGAGGCACTCCCACATGCTCGAGCCCGCGTCCACGCATGACGTCCTGAACCAGCCGCCGCCGCTGGTTCCCTACAACGTCTTCGAGGCCGACACCGTGCTGCGCGACGCGCTCGAGCGCGAGGGCGGAGGCTGGGGCGTCGACCGTCTGCGCGACACCGGTGAGCTCGCAGGCACGCCTGAGGCGCTCGAACACTCGAGGCGCGCCGAGCGCAACGAGCCGATCCTCCAAACGCACGACCGCTACGGCAACCGCATCGATCGCGTCGAGCTCGATCCCTCCTGGCACTGGTGCCTGCGGCAGGCGATCGAGCGCGAGATACACTCCCTGCCCTGGCGCGCTCCGCAGCCGGGGGCGCACGTGGTGCGCGCCGCGCTGATGTTCGTCTGGAGCCAGGTGAACGCCGGCGTCATGTGCCCGGTGTCGATGACGTACTCGGTGATTCCCGCCTTGCGCGTGAACGAGGAGCTGGCGGGCCAATGGGAGCCGCGCCTGACCAGGCCGAGCTATGAGGACGGGGCGCTCGCCGGCATGGCCATGACAGAGAAACATGGCGGCTCCGACGTGCGCGCCAACACGACCCGTGCGGAGCCGGCGGGCGACGGGACCTACGAGATCACCGGACACAAGTGGTTCTGCTCGTATCCGCCCTGTGACGTCTTCCTGACCCTCGCTCAGGCGCCCGGCGGGCTCTCCTGCCTGCTGTTCGAGTCGAGCGACCCGGGCTTTCGCATCCAGCGGCTGAAGGACAAGCTCGGCACGCGTTCGCTGCCCTCCAGCGAAATCGAGTTCCACGGGGTGCGCGGGCGGCTCATCGGGGAGGAGGGCCGCGGCGTCAGAACCATCATCCGCATGGTCAACCACACGCGGCTGGACTGCCTGATCGGCTCGGCCGCCTCCATGCGCTGGGGGCTCGCCCAGGCGGTTCACCACGCCCGCCACCGAAGCGCCTTCGGGAAGCTGCTCGCCGAGCAGCCGGCGATGCAGAACGTGCTCGCCGACCTGGCCGTCGAGTCGGAGGCCGCCAGCGCCTCCGCGATGCGGATCGCCCGCTCCCACGACGAGGACGACGCCGCCTTCCGCCGCTTCGCGACCGCCGTAATGAAGTACTGGGTCTGCAAGCGGGCGCCACAGCACGCCGGCGAGGCGCTCGAGTGCCTGGGAGGGAACGGCTTCGTCGAGGACTCGGGCATGCCGCTCCTGTACCGCGATTCGCCGCTCAACTCGATCTGGGAGGGCTCCGGCAACGTGGCGGCGCTCGACGTGCTGCGAGCGACGTTCAAGGAGCCCGAGGGACTGCCGGCATTCCTCGCTGAGTGTGAGCTCGCCCGCGGCGGCAACGCGCTCCTCGACGCGCACCTGGACCGCCTTCGCGACGCCGCACCGCCCGCGAATCCCGAGCTCGAGGCGCGGCGCGTGGTGGAGAACCTGGCGCTCGCGCTCGAGGCGAGCCTGCTGGTGCGCCACGCGCCGCCCGCCGTAGCCGACGCGTTCTGCGCCGGCCGCCTCGGCGAGGGCGGCCGGGTGTTCGGGACCCTGCCGCCGTCCGTGGTCGCCGAGCCGATCCTGGAGCGGGCCCTGGCGGTGTGAATGAACACGATCGACTACGAGGTCGACGGCCCCATCGCGCGCATCACGCTCGACCGCCCCGAGCGCGGCAACGGTATCACGCTCGAGATGCCGCGCGAGCTGGCCGAGTGCGTGGAGCGGGCGAACCTCGATCCCGCCGTGCGGGTGATCGCGCTCGCCGGGAAGGGCAAGGGGTTCTGCGGCGGCTACGACCTGGTGGTGTCCGCCGAAGGCTCCCCCGAGGGCCTGGCCGGCGAGGGCGATCCGGCATCGCCGATCGATCCGGCGACCATCGCGCGCAACCACGATCCGTCGGGCACCTGGGATCCGGTCGTGGACTGGCAGATGATGAGCCGCAACCTGCGCGGGTTCATGAGCCTGTTCCACTCGGACAAGCCGGTCGTGTGCAAGGTGCACGGCTTCTGCGTGGCCGGCGGGACCGACCTGGCGCTGTGCTCCGACCTGCTCGTCATCGCCGAGGACGCCCGCATCGGGTACCCGCCCGCGCGCGTCTGGGGCGTCCCCACCTCGGCGCTCTGGGCGTTCCGCGTCGGCGACCAGCGCGCCAAGCGGCTGCTCTTCACGGGCGACCTGATCGACGGCCGCACCGCGGTCGACTGGGGGCTTGCGGTCGAGGCGGCGACGGCGGCCGAGCTCGATGAGCGCTTCGAGGAGCTGCTGGCCCGGATCGCGCTGACGCCTGCGAACCAACTGGTGATGATGAAGCTGCTCGTGAACCAGGCGCTCTACGCGCAGGGCCTCCAGGCGACCCAGGCGCTGGGCGTGTTCTTCGACGGCATCGCTCGCCACACCGAGGAGGGCTTCGCCTTCCAGCGTCGCGCCGCCGAGGCCGGTTGGCGGCAGGCGGTGCGCGAGCGGGACGAGCCATACGACGGCTGACGCAACTTTTCGCCTCTCATTTACGTTGGAAGACCATGCACTCCCGCGCTCGCGGCGCGCTCGTCTGCGCGCTCACACTCACCCTTGCCCTTGCCCTGGCCCCCGCCGCCGTCGCCGATGCCGCCAAGCCCAAGCCCAAGCCGACCTCGGTCGAGGTGATGACCCGCAACATCTACCTGGGCGGCAATATCTTCGGACCGCTCGCCGCCACCACGCGCGAGGAGTTCGAGCGGCTCGCCGGCGCGCTGTGGGCCGAGGTTCAGCACACGAACTTCCCGGCGCGGGCGAAGCTGCTCGCGGGCGAGGTCAAGCGGACGAAGCCCGACCTGATCGGACTCCAGGAAGTCGCGCTCTGGCGGCGCGGCCCGGACGGAGTGAAGGATGGTGCGACCACGCCCGCCACCCAGGTTGTCTACGACTTCCTTGCCACGCTGAACCGCGAGCTGAAGCGGGCCGGCCTGAACTACGCGGTGGCCGTCAAGCGGACCGAGGCCGACATCGAGGCGCCAATCGACGCCGGGTATGACGTGCGCCTGACGATGCGCGACGTGATCCTCGTCAAGAAGCGCCGCGACCTGAAGATCACCAAGCGGCTGAGCGCGAACTACCAGACCGAGATTGGTGTGCCCACGGTCGGAGGCACCATCACGAGCCGCCGCGGCTGGACCGCGGTGGACGCTCGCCTGAACGGCAGCCGCTTCCGGTTCGTGAACACCCACTTGGAGGCGGCGCTCGAGGCGACGCGCGTCGCGCAGGCACAGGAGCTGATCGCGCCCGGCGGCCCACTGCGTGTGCAGCGGCCGATCATCCTGGTCGGCGACTTCAACTCCGACCCGAACGGGACCGAGTCCCCCTCCAGCGCGTTCGACGTGATCAAGGGGTTCGGTTTCGCCGACAGCTGGCCGCGCAGGTTCGGCCCCGGCTTCTCGTGCTGCACGGACAACTCGGACCTGAGCGACACGACCGCCAACGCCTTCGACCACCGCATCGACCTGATCCTGAGCAAGCCTCGCCTGAAGGCGCTGCGTGGCGAGGTCGTCGGCGACGAGACCAGCGACCGGTCGGGCGGCCTATGGCCCTCGGACCACGCGGGCGTGGTGTTGACGCTGCGGCTCCCGTAGGCTGCGGCTAGTCGTCGAAGCGACCGGCAAAGAGCCCGAAGACTGCGCCCTGGGGGTCCTGGGCCACCACGATGTGACCGCCGGGCACCTCGGTCTTCGGAACCATCACCGTGCCTCCCGACTGGCCGATACGCTCCGACGCCGTGTCGATGTCGTCGGTGCCGAAGTACACGAGCCAGTGCGGCGGCGCGGGGCTTCCGGCCGGCAGCTGCATCATGCCGGCGTTGGCGCGATCGCCCATGAACACCCCCCAGTAGGGCTGGTCGCCGCCCTGGACCTGCTCGACTCGCCAATCGAACAGCCCGGTGTAGAACTCCTTGGCCCGACCGGGGTCGCTCGTGTTGAGCTGGGTCAGGCTGAGAGCCCCGGGGCCGTTGACGATCTCCGCCCCGATGCTGTCGCGCGGCTGCCAGAGGGCGAACACGGCCCCCGTCGGATCCTGAAGAACGGCCATCCGTCCGGCCTCCATCACGTCGAACGGCTCCGCGTGAACGGTGCCGCCGAGCTCGCCGGCGCGGCCCGCCGCCGCGTCCACGTCTTCGACCGTGACATAGGACAGCCAGGCCGTCATTTGACCCGCGCGGGCCGCCGAGATCGCGCCGGCCGCCTTGCCGTCGAGGCGGAGCATCGTGTAGACGCCGCCGCCGGGTATCGGCACGTCCTCGGGCTCCCAGGGGAAGAGGCCCGTGTAGAAGCGCAGCGCGCCGTCGGCGTCGCTCGTCGACAGGTCCGTCCAGCTGAAGGTGCCTGGGGTGTAGCTCGTCCGTTCGCCCATGGGTGCGGACCCTACCGCGGCGCCAGGTAACGACCCAGGACCGGCACGTCGAGGAAGCTCTCGACGCTCGCATAGAGCAGCCCGACCTTCGCCATCGCCGCGGGGTCCTCCACCACGATCGACCGCGGCACCCACTCGGGATCGAACTTTGCGTTGAAGTCGCGCAGCGACTTGATCTGGAAGTACGGGTTGAGCACTTCGGCGAGCTTCTTCAGCATCCGCTGCGGCAGGGTCAGGCGCGCGCCGGAGTCGAACAGCCGGCCCCAGGCGGCGAAGTTCATCGACAGTCGCGTGAAGCCTCGCTCGCCGAGCGCAACCGCCGCGTTCGCGATCAGGAACTCCGTCATGCCGTTTGGCGCGTCGGGGTCCCGCTGCATGAGGTCGAGCGACCAGCCGGGATCGTCGCCGAAGCACGGCGTGAGGCGAAGGAAGCCGAGCGGGCGCTCCGAGGCGTCGTAGGCGACGGCCAGGAGAAGATCCGGGTTGTCGCCCGTAACGCCGCCGCCCAGCTCCATGGTGAAGCCGCGCTCGGGCGCCTGCCGCGCCAGCGCTCGCGGATGGGGTTCAGCTCCTCGCAGAGATGCGGCGAGGCGTCCGTCTCGCGCATGAGCCGGAAGCTGTGGTTCTTCCCAACGCGCGTGACCGCCGAGCGCACCGACTTCAATGCGCTGCCGCTGAGGCTGAAGGTCTCGCAGGGAATGATCGCCTCGTCGCCCAGGTAAACCTCGCGGAAGCCGTGCGCACGGTACAGCGGCATGTCCGCCTCCCGTACGGCCAGGAAGGCCACGTGCCAGGCGCGCTCGCGGCAGAAGCTCAGGAACTCGGCGATCACCCGCTCGTGCGACCCGAGCGGGCCGATCGGGTCGGCCGCCACGAGCGCGTACCCGCTCGCGTACGTGTAGGCGATCATCCCGTCGCCCGCGGCCGAGAAGAAGTAGCTCTTGTCGGGACGCAAGGCGAAGTAGTCGAGCGTGTCCGAGCCGTAGGCGCGGACGAGCTCGCGGGCGCGAGCCCGGTCGCCGGCCGTGGGTCTCTCGCGCCGCGCCAGCGCGCGAAACACGAGCGCCGAGAGGATCAGGACACCGGCGACGCCCAGCGCCAGCAGTGCGGCCGGGAAGAAGTCCTTGAAGAAGCGGCCCGTGTACGTGTAGGGGCCGTCCAATCCGACGAGCCCGGCGAAGATCGCCTTGATCACCCCCCACACGGTCAGCTGCTCCTCGACGTGCTCCTGCTCGAGCAGCAGGGTCACCGTGCCGAAAGTGAGCACGACCACGAGATAGCCGACCGCGAAGCGCACCACGTCCACCAGCGATCCGGGATCGGGGCGAGCAGGGAAGGCGTCGCGGTGCCAGACGAGCGCGACGACCATCGCGGCCGTGTAGAGCACAAGGATCGGATGCGGACCCTTGAGCAGGTTGATCACGGCGCCGGCCGCGAACAGCACGAGGGCCGCCTGCCAGGCCCGGTGCTTGCCGTGGGCGAGGGCACTCCCAGCCGGTCGCAGATCGCCCGTGCCTCCTCGAGCGCCATCGACGGGTGCATGCGGACGCCGTGCACCTGGTCGATCAGGTCGGCCATTCGCACCCGCCGCCAGGGCGGCTTCAGGTCTAGCTCCCGGCCCTCG
>DATDLN010000042.1:0-14898 GCA_036519295.1 Thermoleophilaceae bacterium | reverse complement strand
GTGGGCGCAGGCGCGGTCCAGTCGCCACTCGAGCGCGTTGCGAGGCAGGTAGACGGCGCTAGGGATCAGGCCGTCGGCGTCGCGCTGTGCGTCAGAGCGGATGTCCACGAGCGCCAGTCCTCGAGTCATCTCCGCCTTCGTCTCCTGCGGAGTCAGGCGCCGCACGCTGCTGCGTGCGTCAGCGACGAGCTCGTCGACGGTGACCCGATCAGCGCTCATGCCGATCTCCGCGGCGCGACCGATCGTACCCCTCCGGATCAGTCAGTGATGATCGTCGCAGCAGCCGTCGTCACAGGCGTCCGAAGACGGGCGCAGCGCGGGCACGGCGCAGCAGCCCTGGCCGCGCCAGGTCTCCAGGCCTTCCTTGGTCGCGACAGCCGCGACCACCAGCGCCGCGATCGGATCGAGCCACCACCAGCCGAACAGCGCGTTCCCCGCAAGGCCGAGGAAGACGGCGGCGGCGAGGTAGGCGCACAGCAGGTTCTGGGTCCCCTCCCCGTGCGTCGCCTGTGACCCGAGCTGCTGGGCTAGCCGCTGCTTGGCGACTCCCAGGGCCGGCATGCCGACCAGGCTCGTTGCCGTGAGGACCATGCCGAGCACGCTGACCTCGGGCCGTTCGGCCGAGGCCAGGTGCTGGACAGCTTCGAAGGTCACGTACGGGGCGAGCAGGAAGAACTGAACGGCGACGAGCTTCTGGGCGCGCTCCTCAGCCGCGGGAGAGAGCACGCGGGCGCCGGTGAAGCGCCAGATGATCACCAGGCTCGCGACACCCTCGATGGCGGAGTCGATGCCGAAGCCGATCAGCGCGATCGACCCGGCCAGTACGCCGGCGGTGATCGCGATCCCGCCCTCCAGGCTCATCCAGACGAGGCTCAACCAGGACAGGAACCTCGCCCGCCGCGCGGCGGCGAGCCACTCCGGCGACCCGGACGAGGGGATGTTCGGAGCCGTGGGCAGCGGCTGCACGACGACGTCGCTCATGCGCGCACGGCTTCCTCGTTCAGCATCGCCTCGAGCAGCGACCGGCCGCCGTCGGTGAGCGAGTACATGACCATCTTGCCGTCGCGACGTGACCGCGCCAGGCCGGCCGAGCGCAGCGCGCGCAGGTGGTGGGAGACGAGATTCTCCGGCCGCTCGGCGATCCAGCTCAGGTCACAGACGCACACCTCCCCACCGTCCCCAAGCGCCGCGGCGAGCATCAGCCGCGTCGGGTCAGCGAGCGCGCGGGCGGCGTCGGAGGCGCGCTGAGCGTGCTCGACCGACAGCCGCGATCGACGCAGCGCCTCGGCTCGCTCGAGATCGAGACAGAGGAGGTCACAGCCGTCGTCGGCCATCAACGCGTCACCCTAACACCCGTTGAGATGTCGCTATATCACTGCGGATGGGGTTCCCCTAACGGTCCTCCAGGACTGCCAGGTGATGCGCAGGACGGCCAGCGTGATAGCCAGCCCTATGACCGCATCGGCGACGTCAAAGCCGATGGCCAGTGCGGCCGCGCTACCCGCCACCGCCAGGCTGACGTAAGCGTCGGCACGCGCGTGCGCTCCGTCGGCGACCAGCGCCGGGCTCTCTAGCCGGACGCCGCTGCGGGTCCGGATCCCGGCGGCGATTCAGTTGCCGGCGAAACCGACGACGCCGGCCGCTGCGAGCGCTCCGAGGGCATCTACCTCGCGCGGCGCGATCAGGGCGATCGATCGCCGGTTGCCGGCGCCGTCGCTGTCCGTCTCGCGCCGGCGTTGCGGTGGAGTGGAGGGGACGGGACGCGCCGGCTCGGGCAGCCGCTCACTGTCACGGTCCCGCGATCGCGCGCTCGCTGGCTGCGGGAGCAGCGAGACCGGGAGCACCATGAGGCGCATCCTCGCGGTGGTCGGCCGCGGTGGCCGCTTCAGAACTCTCGCGGCGTCCCTGCGCAACCAGCAGCCCCGCGCCTACCAGCGCCGCGCCCATGATCGCCTGCGCCGTCAGCGGCTCCGACTCGATCAGCGCCCCCAGCCCGAGCGCGCCGAACGGGATCAGCAGCGCGATGTACGACATCGTCTGCGCGCTCAGGTGCCGCAGCAATACCATCAGGCCCACGAAAGGCACCGCCGAGCCGATCACCGCTAGGTAGGCGATCGAGCCCGCCGACTCAGCGCTCCAGGCGAACTCTCCCCAGCTCTCCGAGAGCGCCGACGCGGCCAAGAGCAGCAGGCCGCCGGCGAGCATGCCCCAGCCGTTCACGACAACGGCGTCGAGGCGCCCGCCCTCGCGCCGCTTGGTGGAGATGTTGCCGATCGACGCGCCGAGCGGCGAGATCACCACCGCGAGCGCGCCCGCCGCGGCCAGGTCGTCGGAACCGAGGTCGAGGCTCTCCGAGAAGGCCAACGCAAGTCCGCCGATCGCGATTGCCACGCCCGTAAGGAGGCGGGCCCGGAGCGGCTGGTCGTGCAGCAGCAGCGCACCGAGGAGCGCCGTGTAGAGCGGCAGGATGCCGAACAGCACGGCGGTCAGCCCCGACGGGATGTGCTGCTCGCCCCAGTAGACGAGCCCGTAGGTGATCGCGAACGGGAACACGGCGAGCAGCCCAGCCAGCACCCAATCGGTCCGCAGCGGGCGTCGTCCGGCGGCGGCGAAGGCGAGCAGCAGCACCCCGGCGAGCGCGAAGCGGGCGCCCGCGCCGAGCAGCGGCGGGGCGTCCTCGAGGCCGATCTTGATCGCCACCCAGGTGCTCGACCAGATCGCGACCAGCAGTGCGTACATCGCGAACAGACTGGAGCGTTTCACTGCGGCCGACACTAGCGCCGCCGCGACCCGCGCCTCAGTGCGCGAAGCTGGCGGGCGTCAGCGGTCGTCGTAGCGGTGGACCTCTCCCGGCAGAACGCCGACAGGCCCGACACGGACCGGGTCGAGTAGCGGACCGGCTCGCCGCCGGCCCCCATCGCCGCGTGGTTCGGGCGACGTCGAGTTCACCGCCCTGGATCTCGACGCGAAGCGCCCGTAGCCCCGGTCGCGGGCTCGGCGACGGACCGACCCGTGTAGCAATGCGATGTCAGCGTCGAGATCGCGAGCGAGGAAAGCCCATCCCCCGCTCGGGGCAACTCGCCGCTCGCCAGGCTGGCGGATCGGTGGCCGCGGCCCAGCCTTAGCGTTCACGAGTCGGATGACCGGGCAGGCACCCAGCTCCGCCCATCCCTCTTCACTGCCAACTGGTCCGCGTGACCACGTCCGCACCGGCCACTCACCGGCCGTGAGGGCGCGAGTCAGCAGATAGAACGCCTCGTCCGGAGTAGGTGGCGAGGGCCTCGTGGATCGTGCAGCCGCGCACGCGCTCGAGCGTCTCAACCGCCCCTCCCATGTCGAGCACCAGCTGGTAGACCCGCATGGTGAGCGTCGGGTCCGTGTGGCCGAGCGGGTACATCGCCCTCCGGGGTGCTACACCGACCTCAGCGAGGATCGACGCGAAGCTTCGCCGCAGCGTGTGCGGGGTCATATGGCCGATCGAACGGCTGGTCGCGCTCGGCGTTCTCGACTAAGCCCTCGAGGGCATGTCACCGCTCAGCCGACGGCGTAGGCCTTGCGTAGGCGGCGGACCTCGGCCGCCGCGAGGCTGCGCCGTGGATCGAGGAAGTGAAGCCGCGCGAGCAGCCGTTTCCAGGCACGCAGGTCGTCGCGTCCCGAGGCCGACTGGACCCACGCCCAGAGCGTGTCGTCCTCATCCGCGGTCATCACCGCCTGGCGGAGCCAGGCCTCCAGCGTGTCGCGCTCGCGCACCACGCCAGGCGCTTCGGAGTGCGGCAGCAGCGGCCCGTGGTAGAGCTCGACCGCCTCCCTGACGGCGCCGCGGTCGAGCAGACCCTTTACCCGGGCGACATCGGACTCGACGTCCCGCGACAGTCGGTAGGGATCGGTGTCAATCCACTCGGCCACGAGCTTCCGGAGCCGGTGGACCTCGACCCGGGTGGTGCTCGACGTCCCGAGGTCACCGTAGAGATCGGCGGTCAGCTCCTCGCCGGTCATTCCACCGGGTCGCATGGACAACAGGGCCAACACCTCCGAGTGGCGGCGGCTGAGCTGGATAGGTCGCCCGCCCAGCTCGGCATCGGCACGGTCGCGCCCCAGCAGACTCAGTTTGAGCAGCGGACGACTTCGCCCGGCCCCCGTCGCGGCAACTGCGCGCAGGATGAACGCCTCCTCGTGCCCGACGGGCTCCGCGAAGGCCCGCCTCCCCGAATTCAGCACGAGCTCGCCGCCGCCGGCAGGCAGCTCGAGCCGCTGTTCTTGCAGCCACCCCTCCGGCTGTGCGTTCAGAACGCGTCCGCTCGACGTGACGAGCGCGCGCGGATCGGCCGTCGTCTCGATCCGCTCTTGATAGCGGGCGCGCAACCGGTCATCCCGCTCGTGCAGTCCCCAGCGCAGCTGTGACTCGACTGCCCTGGCCGTGGTCAGGGCCAGGGCGAGGCTGTGGGGGTGCACAGTCGTCATCTTGCCGGTGAGATCGACGATGCCCAGCAGCCGCCCGGTGTCCGGATCGTGCACGGGAGCGGCGGCACAGGTCCAGGCCTGCACAACCTCGTTGAAATGCTCCGCCGCAAATACCTGCACGGCGTGGTCGGCGGCCAAGGCAGTCCCGATCGCGTTGGTGCCCGCGCCGTTCTCGCTCCAGAGAGCGCCCTCGGTGAAGTTCATCGAATCGGCGGCTGCCATGCGCACCGTCGCGTTGCCGCCAATCCACAGCAGGATCCCTTCGGCGTCACTGACCACGATGAGGTGCGCCGACTCGTCAGCGATGGCCGTCAGGCTGTCCTCGATCAGGGGCAGCGCGGCGGCCAGCGGATGCACGTCCCAGCGCGCCGAAGTCTCGTCCTCGTCGGCGAGAACCGGTGCCCGGTGCTTGGGCGAGGGATCGACGCCGGCGGCGTGCGAGCGGCGCCAGGAATCAGCGATCGGCGTGCGCACCGAGTCGAGTCGCCCGTCGCCAAGGAACCGCTGCCACAGCCGCTTCAGCTCGCGCGCCCGCTTACGCGGCGGAGTCGCCACGTCGATCGCAAGCCACGGGTTGGCCGGCATCGGCCTCCTAAACCTCGTCGGGCAGACCAGTTGCCAGTGTAACGCCCACTGGTAACGCGAATGAAACCCCCGCGGGAGTACAAGTACGTCCCGAGACGGCCGAGCCGCAAAGGAGGACCCATCCCGTGAGTCGCGCCAGCATCACAAAGGCACACAACAAGATCCAGGAGCTCTCCTGGGAACCGACGTTCGTCGAGCCGGTCGACAAGTACCCAACCGACTACACGTTCGAGAAGGCCCCCAAGAAGGATCCGCTAAAGCAGGTCCTTCGCTCCTACTTCCCGATGGAGGAGGAGAAGGACAACCGAGTATTCGGCGCCATGGACGGCGCCATCCGGGGCAACATGTTCCGGCAGGTCCAGGAGCGATGGATGGAGTGGCAGAAGCTGTTCCTCTCCATCATCCCCTTCCCGGAGATCTCGGCCGCCCGCGCGATGCCGCTGGCCATCAACGCCGTGCCCAACCCCGAGATCCACAATGGGCTGGCCATCCAGATGATCGACGAGGTACGCCACTCGACGATCCAGATGAACCTCAAGCGGCTCTATATGAACCACTACATCGATCCCGCCGGGTTCGATATCACCGAGAAGGGCTTCGCCAACTGCTACGCCGGCACGATCGGACGTCAGTTCGGCGAGGGTTTCATCACGGGCGACGCGATCACGGCCGCTGACATCTACCTCACGATCGTGGCCGAGACGGCATTCACGAACGTCCTGTTCGTCGCAATGCCCGCCGAGGCGGCGGCCAACGGCGACTACCTGCTGCCGACGGTGTTCCACTCCGTCCAGTCGGACGAGTCGCGCCACATCTCCAACGGCTACTCGATCATCCTGATGGCGCTCGCCGACGAGCGGAACCGCCAGCTGCTCGAGCGCGACCTCCGCTACGCGTGGTGGAACAACCACGCCGTCGTCGACGCAGCGATCGGCACGTTCATCGAGTACGGCACCAAGGACCGCCGCAAGGACCGCGAGAGCTACGCGGAGATGTGGCGGCGCTGGATCTACGACGACTACTACCGCTCCTATCTCGTTCCGCTCGAGAAGTACGGCCTGGTCATCCCGCACGACCTCGTCGAGGAGGCCTGGAACCGCATCTGGAACAAGGGCTACATCCACGAGGTCGGGCAGTTCTTCGCCACCGGCTGGTTCGCCAACTACTGGCGCATCGACACGCTGGACGACGAGGACTTCGAGTGGTTCGAGCACAAGTACCCGGGCTGGTACGACAAGTACGGCAAGTGGTGGGAGCGCTACGCCGACTTCTCGAAGAAGAACGGCCACAAGCCGATCGCCTTCGAGCCCGACGCGGACTACGAGTACCCGCACCGCTGCTGGACGTGCATGGTGCCGTGCCTGATCCGTGAGGACACGGTGGTCGACGAGGTCGACGGCCAGGTCCGCACGTACTGCTCGGAGACCTGCCACTGGACCGACAAGGTGGCGTTCCGGCCCGAGTACGAGGGTCGCCCGACGCCCGCCATGGGCCAGCTCGCCGGTAAGCGCGAGTGGGAGACGCTCCACCACGGCAAGGACGTGGGGGAAATGATGGAGGAGAGCGGCTTCGTGCGCGACGACGGCAAGACGCTCGTCCCACAGCCGCACCTGGATCTCGACCCGAAGAAGATGTGGACGCTCGACGAGGTCAAGGGCATCACCCTCCAGAGCCCGAACGTCCTCCTCAACGAGATGTCCCCAGAGGAGCGCGAGGAGCACATCGCGAAGTACAAGGCCGGCGGGCCCGCCGGTCGCCCGGCGCGCGAGGGCGCCGCGAATTGAGCCCTTCGGGGGTGGCGGCGCCGCTCCCCGGGAGCGGCGCTGCCACGGGGCCCAAGGAGCCGTCGATGGGAGAGAAGTTCACCGTCCGGTTCGAGCCGGTCGACATCGAGATCGAGGTCGACGAGGACGAGACGGTCCTCCACGCCGCCTTCCGCCAGGGCGTGATGCTCATGCACGGCTGCAAGGAGGGGCAGTGCTCATCGTGCAAGTCGTTCCTGCTCGACGGGGAGGTCGACCTTGAGCGCTACTCGACCTTCGCACTGCCCGACTTCGAGGAGGCGGAGGGCTACACGCTGCTCTGCCGCGCACACCCGATGTCCGACCTCGAGGTCGAGCTGCTCAACTTCGACGAGGAGATCCTGCGCAGCGGGGTCGCGCTTCAGACGGCCAAGGTGCGTGTGGAGGCCATCGAGCGCCTCACGCACGACATCCGCCTGCTGCGCGTGGCGCTCGTCGACCCGGATCGGCTCACCTTCCAGGCCGGGCAGTACGTCGACATAAGGATCCCCGGCGGCGGTGAGGAGCACCGCTCGTTCTCGATGGCCAACACGCCGGCCTCCGCCAACGAGCTCGAGTTCATGATCAAGATCTATCCCGACGGGCATTTCTCGGGGCTGCTCGACAACGGTGAGATCAAGGCCGGGGACGAGCTGGAGCTGACCGGGCCGTACGGCGTGTTCACGCTGCGGGCGACATCGACGCGGCGCATGTTGTTCATCGGCGGCGGCGCCGGAATGGCGCCCATCCTGTCGCTGCTGCGCTCGCTCGACGAGTCAGGGAACGGGCGTCCGGCGGTCTACTACTACGGGGCCCGCCGCCCAGAGGACCTGTTCCATGTCGAGGAGATCCAGGCGCTCGCGGAGCGGCTCGCCAACTTCCGCTTCGTCCCGGCGTTGTCGGAGACCGAGGCGGCCGAGGACGGCTGGACGGGCGAGACAGGGCTCATCACCGATGTCGTCGACCGCCTGGAGGAGGACGTGAGTGAGGTCGAGGCTTACGTCTGCGGTCCGCCCCCGATGGTCGAAGCCGCCATCGCTCTGCTCGAGCGCAGGGGCGTTCCCGAGTCTCAAATCCACTTCGACAAGTTCACGACCACCGAGCAGTAGTAGGAGAGAGGAGCCATATGGCCACGGACACCCCCGTCAAGGAACGCAGCGTTCCCAAGCCGGAGTTCACGGACGCGGAGGCGGGGGCGCGCGAGTTCCCCTCCTCGAACAGCCGCAGCTTCAACTACTTCAAGCCGCGCAAGCGGCGGGCGACGGTTTACGAGGACGTCACCGTCGACGTGCAGCCCGACCCCGAGCGCTACCTCACCCAGGGGTGGGTCTACGCCTTCGCCGACGGTACCGCCGGCTATCCGCAGGAGTGGACCGCGCTGAAGTCCTCCAACTGGCACGAGTTCCTCGATCCAAACGAGGAGTGGGAGCAGACGATCTACCGCAACAACGCGGCCGTCGTACGCCAGGTCCAGCAGAACATCGCCAACGCAAAGGCGGCCGGGTCCTTCGCGAACCTCAACCGCGGGTGGACGAAGATCCTCGAGCGCCACGTGTTCGCCTGGGCGCACGCCGAGCACGGCATCGGCATGCACGTCTACATCCCGGCCAACCGGGACGCGCCGACCAACATGATCAACAACGCGCTGGCGGTGGGCGGGGCGCACAAGCTTCGCTTCGCGCAGGACCTCATCCTCTACAACCTCGAGCTGAGTGAGCAGATCGAGGACTTCGACGGCAACGCTCACAAGGAGACCTGGCAAGGGGATCCGCCCTGGCAGGCCACGCGTGAGAACGTCGAGCAGCTGACCGGGATCCGCGACTGGGGGGAGGCGTTCTTCGCCACGGCGGTGGTATTCGAACCGCTCGTGGGCGAGCTATTCCGCAGCGGTCTCGTGATGCAGGCGGCGGCGCTCCACGGCGACTACGTCACGCCCTCGCTGATGGGCAACGGCGAGTCCGATGCCGCCCGCGAGGAGCGTGGCGCCCGCGCCCTGTTCGGGATGCTGTCCAATGACGACGCGCATGGCGAGGAGAACCGCGCCACGATGCAGGAATGGCTGTCGGGCTGGACCCCGAGGAGCGTCGAGGCGGCCCGCCAACTGCAGCCGATCTGGTCCCAGCTGCCCGAGAAGGTCGTCCGCTTCGAGGACTCCTTCGAGCGCTCGCGGGAGCGCTTCGAGAGCCTTCTCGGGGACCTCGGCCTCGACACCCCAAAGGAGCTGAGTGCATGACTGAGTTCAACGCGGACCCCACGTCGTCGAACAAGACCGGCGTGACCTTGATGGACAATCAGGTCGGCCACGTGGTCGCGGATGTGATGCGGGGCAAGGAGAACGTGACCGTGACCGTTCTGCCGTCGATGATCCGCGTCGACGGGATCGGCAAGGTCGACTTCGACTACCAGGAACTGGCCGACGCGCTCGGCTGGGCCGACTTCGGCAACGACGACTTCGAGGAGATCATGTCGACCCACTACGGGCGCATGGTCGTGCTCGACGACCGCGTGCTGTTCTTCGCCAACCCGGAGGACGCCGCCGAGTACCTCGGCTTCGACCTCCAGGTGGTGAATTAGCCATGTACGAGCACAACGGCGAGAAGTACTTCGTGATGGACGGTCACCTCCACTTCTGGGACGCAAGCCCAGCGAACTGGGTCAAGGGCCAGGAGCAGTACGCCAAGGGCTGGATCGAGTGCTTCCACGCGTACCAGGGGCTCGGCCCGCCCGACACGCACTGGCCGATTGAGAAGTTCCAGAAGTACTCCGAGGAGGACTTCGTCAAGGACGTCTTCGAGGATGGCCACGTCGACGTCGGCCTGTTCCTGCCGACCTACCTGAAGCAGTGGTACACCGAGGGCTTCAACACCGCCGAGCGCAACGCCCGGATGGCCGAGAAGTACCCGGACAAGCTGATCGTGAACGGTCGCTGGGACCCGCGCGACGGCGAGGCCGGCCTCAAGCAGCTCGAGGAGGACGCGAAGCGCTACGGCCTGCAGGGCGTCAAGCTCTACACGGCCGAGTGGCACAACGGCTCGCGTGGGTGGAAGCTCACGGATCCCGAGTCGCAGTTCTTCCTCGAGAAGTGCCAGGAGCTCGGGATCAAGAACATCCACGTGCACAAGGGCCCCACGATCTGGCCGCTGGACAAGGACGCCTTCGACGTCTCCGACGTCGACCACGTCGCGACGAACTTCCCGGAGCTCAACTTCATCGTCGAGCACGTCGGCCTGCCGCGGATCGAGGACTTCTGCTTCATGGCGACGCAGGAGCCGAACGTCTACGCGGGCCTGGCGGTCGTGATCGGGGGGTTGATGCACGCCCGTCCGCGCTTCTTCGCGAAAGTCATGGGCGAGCTGCTCTTCTGGGTCGGCGAGGACAAGATGCTCTTCGCCAGCGACTACGCCATCTGGGAGCCCAAGTGGCAGGTCGAGGGCTTCGTCGACTGGACCTACCCGGCGGACGAGGCGTACTCGGACTATCCGGCGCTCGACGTCGCAGGGAAGAAGAAGATCATGGGCCTCAATGCGGCCAAGCTCTACGGCGTCGAGGTCCCGCCCGAGCTGCGGCTGCCCGACGAGGCCGGGACGCCGGCCGCGCGCGAGGACGCGCAGCTGGTCGAAGGCAGCGCGTGACAATCCGGTCGCGCGTCCTCGAGGCGCTCGGCACGGTCTACGACCCCGAGCTTGACGAGCCGATCACCTCGCTGAGGTTCGTAACCTCCTGCGACGTCTCGGCCGACGGGGACGTCCACGTCCGGTTGCGGCTGCCGACGCCGCAATGCGCGCCGAACTTCGCGTACCTCATGGCAGTCGACGCACGCAACGCCGTGCGCCGGCTGCCGGAGGTCCGCGGCGTCAAGGTCGTCCTGGAGGACCACTACACGGGCGACGAGATCAATGCGGCCGTCGGGCGGGGCGAGGCATTCGCTCAGGCCTTCCCTGGGGAGACCGAGGGCGAATTGGACGCCCTGCGCGACCTGTTCCGGCGCAAGGCCCTCGTCGCGCGCCTGTCGCGCCTTTGCGAGGCCCTGCTGGCCGGCGGCGCGACCCCGGAGGAGGTCACCGCCCTGCGCGTAGCCGACCTCCCCGAGGATGCGGATGGACGGCGCTGCATCGAGCTGCGCGAGCAGCTGGCCATCCCGGCCGAGGACGACGCCCCGGCGTTCGTCCTGCCCGACGGGGCGCCGATCGCCGCGGCCGACCTGCGCCTGTGGCTGCGCAAGGCGAGGCTCATGCGGACGAGCCTCGAGGTCAACGGGGGCATCTGCCGCTCCCTGCTGCGCATCCGGTACGACCTTGCCGACACCAAGGAGGTGGCCGCATGAGGGCCGCGAGGCTGCACGCCTATCACGAGCCGCTGAAACTCGACGAGGTCGACGAGCCCAAGGCCGAGGGGCCGCTCGACGTCGTCGTGCGGATCGGTGCGGCCGGACTCTGCCGCACCGACCTGCACATCCAGGAGGGTCAGTGGGCCGAGAAGTCCGGCGTGAAGCTGCCCTACACGCCAGGGCACGAGAACGCCGGCTGGGTGCACGCGATCGGTCCGGCGGTGAGCAACGTCGAGGTGGGCGACACAGTGATCGTGCATCCGTTCATCTCCTGCGGGCTTTGCCAGCCCTGCCGTGCGGGCGACGACATGCACTGCCTCAACGGCTCCTTCCCGGGCATAAACCGCGACGGCGGGTTCGCCGACTTCCTGTTCACCAGCGCGCGCTCGGTCGTCAAGCTCGATCCGTCCCTCGAGCCCAAGGCCATCGCCGCCTTGGCGGACGCCGGGCTGACCGCCATCCACGCGGTGAAGAAGGCGATCCCGGTCCTCGGCCCGGGCACCACAGCCGTCGTGATCGGGGCCGGAGGCCTCGGCCACATCGGCATCCAATGCCTGCGGGCGATGACTCCCGCGGAGATCATCGTCATCGACCCGTCGGAGCCCGCGCTGGCGCTGGCCGGGGAGATGGGTGCGCACCACACGGTCAAGGTCGACGGCAGCCACGTGGACACCGTCAAGGAGATGACCGACGGCCTGGGCGCCGAGGCGATCATCGACTTCGTCGGAGAGAAGGGCGCCATCGAAGACGGCATCGGGATGATCCGGGACGGCGGCTTCTACTACGTGATCGGCTATGGCGAGAACATCAACATCCCCACGATCGACGTGATCTCGCGCGAGATCTCCTTTATCGGCAATCTGGTGGGGACGTACGTCGATCTCCAGGACCTGATGACCCTCACCGCCGAGGGCCAGGTGACCCTGCACACGAGCACGTATCCGCTCGACGCCATCAACGACGCGATGGCCGATCTCGACAACGGACGGCTCCAGGGGCGCGGCATCCTGATCCCCGCCGGCGCCGCCTAGTCCATGGGCAAGCGGCTGCATTTCAACCACGACGCGCGGCAGCTCCTGCAGGCCGGCGTGGACGAGCTGGCCAACACGGTCAAGGTGACGCTGGGGCCCAAGGGACGCAACGTGGTGCTCGAGCGGCTCACCGGCGCGCCCGCCATCACCAACGACGGCGTCTCGATCGCTCGCGAGATCGAGTTGAGCGACCAATTCAAGAACATGGGGGCACAGCTCGTCCGCGAGGTGGCCAACAAGACGAGCGACCTTACCGGCGACGGCACCACGACGGCGACCCTGCTCGCCCAAGCGATCGTCCGCGAGGGCATGCTCGCCATCGACGACGGCGCGAACGCCATGTTGCTGCGCCGCGGAATCGAGGAAGCAACAGAGCGGGTGGCGGCCGAGCTCGGCCGCTCGGCGCGGTCCGTATCCGGCCGCGACCAGCTCCATCACGTGGCCACGATCGCCGCCAAGGAGGACGAGCGCATCGGCGCCGCCGTGGCCGGGGCGCTCGACCGGGTGGGCGAGGAGGGCGTCGTCACCATCGAGGAGACCGAGCTGCCCGGGATCTCCGTCGACTTCGTCGAAGGCGTCCACGTCGAGAACGGCTGGGTGTCCCCCTACCTCGTGCGTGACGAGACGCGGATGGAGACGGTCTTCGAGGACCCCTACATCCTCATGACCAACCGCCCGATATCTCAGCCGCAGGACCTCATGCCCACGCTGGACCGGGTGATGAAGTCGCCGCGGCCGCTCGTCATCCTCGCGGAGAAGGTCGACGGCGCGGCGCTCGGCATGCTCGTCCACAACAACCAGCACGGCACGCTGCAGGCCGTGGCCGTACGGGCCCCGGGATTCGGCCATCGGCGCATCGAGCACCTCGGCGACGTGGCCGCCTTCACGGGCGGGCAGGTGATCGCCGAGGAGGCCGGGCTGTCGCTTGCGAACGTGCGGCCGGAGCAGTTGGGCACGGCGCGCCGGGTTGTCGTGACGGCGGACTCCACGACCATCGTCGAGGGCGGCGGGACCGCAGAGGCCGTCGAGGCGCGCCTCGCGCAAATCAGGGTCGAGCTGGGACGCGCCTCGCAGGAACGCGACATCGAGATCCTCCAGGAGCGCCTCGCCAGGCTCGCCATCCGCCTGGCGGTGATCCGCGTCGGCGCGCCGGCGGAGGTCGTGTTGCGCGAGCGCCTGCGGCGCACGCAGGGAGCACTCGAGGCCACCCGCGCGGCGGTCGCGGAGGGGATCGTCGCCGGCGGCGGCACCGCGCTTCTGCGCGCCGGGAGCGTCCTTGACGACCTCCGGCTGGAGGGGGACTACGCTCGCGGCGCCGAGGTCGTGGGCCGGGTCCTCCACGAGCCGCTGTACTGGATCGCGACGAACGCGGGCTACGATGGGCAGGCCGTGGTCGACCAGGTGAGCGCGATGCCCGAGGGATACGGGCTGAATGCGCTGACCGGCGAGTTCGGCGACCTCTTCGCAGAGGGCGTGATCGACCCGGTGCGGGTCGCGAGGCTGAGCCTCGAACACGCCGCCTCGGTCGCCGCGCTGATGCTGACGACCGAGGCGCTCGTCGCCGAGGAGCTGATCGCCCAGCCGGGCGCCGTGGTCGCGCCGGGCTTCGGGGACCTCGCCGAGGGGCTGGCGCGCCCGTCCTCGCCGATCTGAGCGGGCGTCCATGGCGACCGGCCTGGTTCATACCTGTCTACGCGTGCGCGAGATCGAGGCGTCGGTCCGCTTCTACCGGGCCCTGAGGTTCGAAGAGCGGGGGCGCCTGGACTTCGCGTCCGCCTACAACGTCTACCTGGGGCTGCCGGACGATGGTGACCGGCTCGAACTGACGGTCAACATCGGCCGCGAGGAGCCCTACGAGCTCGGCGACGGCTACAACCATGTGGCCCTCACCGTCGACGACGTGGACGCTGTGCTTGCGCGCCTGGCCGACCTCGGCGTACAGCCCGAGAAGCCGCCTTATCGCCCTGGCGAACGCGAGGATCTTCCGCGCATCGCGTTCGTGGCCGACCCGGACGGCTATCGCGTCGAGCTCATCGACGGCGGTGTCTTCCCCACGCCCAAGGACGGGCCGCACCCGGCGATCAGCGGCGAGACCTGAAACGGGGTCTCGGAATGGCCGAGATCAGCGTTACGGTGGACGAGGCGGGCCGCGCCCATCTCAACCTCACGGGCTCAACGATGGTCGAGATCCGCCAGTCCGTCGAGCTGGCCGAGCTCGAGCTGACCGATACGGTCCCCGCGCTGGAATCGATCGTCCTGCAGTTCGATTACTACGGCCGCCTGGCCGGCATAGAGGTGACCGACGCGGCCGACTCGGTCCTGCCACCCGGACTGCTGGACGACGCTCACCCGCCCTCCTGATGACGATCGCGGTAGCGGCGAATCGGAAACGTCCTCCCGCAATTCAGCCCGTTCGGGCCGCAAGCCCGAACGGCGTGCCTTCGGAGTCCTTGCAGACGGCCCATGACTCACCCCGGGTGAATGACCGATCCGCCCAGCGCGGCCACCGATTCGAGGGCGCGCGCCATGTCGTCGACCTCGAAGTAGGGCAGCGAGAAGGTGTCGCCGGGGCCGCGTCCGCGCGGGTGAACCCCGATTGCGGGCCCGCTCTCGGGCTCGGACTGCCAGCCCTCGCCCAGATCGGCCGTGCGCGGCTCGAGCGGCACGCCGAGCAGCTCGCGCCAGAAGCGCAGCGCGCGCGACGAATCGTCGG
>DATDLN010000041.1:0-7980 GCA_036519295.1 Thermoleophilaceae bacterium | reverse complement strand
CTTGAGTTCGCGGGGCACCGCCACTACGTTGACCGTGACCTGTTCGCCGCTCGTGCGTTTGAGCGCGTCGGTGACGGTGACGGTCCGGGTGTGGGGCGTGAGCGGGTGTGCCGGTCTGAGGTCGAACTCGTCGGTGGTGCGGTCCTCGGGGGCGCAGTGGCCGGCGTCGCCGTAGCAGCCGCCGTGGCCGAAGACGGTGAAGCTGCCGGCGTAGCCCTTCTCGATGTCGCGCGGAGTGTCGGCACTGGCGCGCGGGTTGTCGAGGAAGATGCGCGCCTCGTATGAGGGGCCCGAGTGGTCGACCCCGTAGAAGACGAGGTCCGCGCGCGTAACGTCCTCGCGGTCGACGGGCACCTCGAGCGGCTGCGAGCGGAAGCGTCTCACCGCCTCGTCTCCACCGCCGACGAGGAGCTGGCCACCGCGTAGTCGTAGCCGAGCGCCGCGACGTCGAGCGTCTGGCGTACCGTCATGCGGAACGGGGGGAGCGCCTCGTCCAGGATCGCGCTGGGCGGTCGGGCGCCCGGGTGGCGCAGCTGCCAGATCCGCCAGAGGCGGTCGCACATCGTGTGGTGGGCCCAGAAGATGGGGTCGAACGCGGCGAACGGCACCATCGCCATGTGCCCCCCGGTCCAGACGTGGACGCGGTTGTGCAGGTCCTCGAGCGCGGCGGTGAAGTCGAGGAAGTCGCGCAGCTCGAGCACCCGGCGCACCTCCACCGGCGTCGGGAGGAGGGAGGGATCGCCGGGTTCGCGCCGGGTACGCCGGCCGACGGTCATTCCGGCACTGCGTCCCTGATCGAGCGCCAGCCGCGGCACCTCGGCCGAAAACAGCGGGTTTCGCCGACCGGCCACCGTCCGGCGGGCGAAGGCATCCGGCACCCGCGCCGGCCTCTGCGGGCCGGCGCGCCAGTCCCACCAGGTCAACATCGCGTCGGGCACCCGGTCGCGCAGCGCCCGCTCGAAGAAGTAGAGGTAGGCCCTGTGCCAGGGCAGAAAGTATGGGGTCCCGTGCGCGTTGTCGCAGCCAATCGGCAGCGGGAGACCATGGATCCCGGCGTGATAGGCGTAGCCGCGGTCGTCCCCGATGCCGTAGACGGCCTCGAAGGCGTCTCGCAGCAACCGGAGCTGGCCGACCGTGAGCCGGTCGGCGTTGCGCCGAAAACGCACCGGCGAAGCGGGATCCTGGGGACGCGGGGTGCCGGTACTCATCCGGGGGCGAGGCTAACCCAAGCGCGCTGCCGGTGCCAACCGCGCGAAAGGGCCGAACGCGGCCGAGGTTGACGGCGTCCCTCGGGTCTTGTCAGTATTGCCCAACGCTCCTACGCAGCTTCCGGAGGAGACGATGAAGACGGAACCGCTCGACGGCGACCACGGGGTGGAGGGCGGCCTCACCCGGCGGGCGCTTCTCGGTGCCGGGCTCGTGGGGGGAGGGGCGCTTGCCGCCGGTCGCTTTCCCTCGTGGCTCCAGTCACCCGCCGTTGCGGCGGGGCGCCAGTCGTGGGTCGAGGCATCGATTCCCGAGCTGCAGTCGCTGATGGCCTCCGGACGCCTGACGAGCAGAGAGCTGACGGTTGGATACCTGGAGAGCATCGCTTCGTTGAACCCGCTCCTCGGCGCGGTGATCGAGACGAATCCCCGGGCTGTGGAGATCGCGTCGCACCGGGACAGGCAGCGACGAAGCGGCCACCTGCGTGGTCCATTGCACGGGATTCCCGTGCTCGTAAAGGACAACATCGCCACCGGCGACCGCATGCAGACGACGGCCGGGTCGCTGGCACTGGTCAACAGCCGGGTTCCGGGCGATGCCCCGATCGTCGCGCGGTTGCGGGCGGCGGGCGCGGTGATCCTCGGGAAGGCGAACCTTTCGGAATGGGCCAATTTCCGCGGGTTCGCTCCCTTCAACGGGTGGAGTGCGCGTGGCGGCTTCACCCGGAACCCATACCTCCTGAGCTTCGATCCGTGCGGCTCGAGTTCCGGCTCGGCGGTCGCCCCCGCCGCGAACCTGTGTGCGGCGGCGATCGGGACGGAGACGGACGGGTCGGTGGTCTGTCCGGCCGGCAACAACCTTGTCGTGGCTCTCAAGCCGACCGTCGGGCTCCTGTCACAGGACGGGATCATCCCGATCGCCCATAGCCAGGACACCGCGGGCCCGATGGCCCGGACCGTGGTCGACGTGGCCATGCTCCTCAAGGTCATGCAAACCGGGTTCCGGGGAGGAACGCAGTCGACACCCCTCGACGACGCGAGCTTCCTCCGTCGCCGCGGGCTGCGCCAGGTGCGGATCGGCGTTGACCGCCGTTACTTCACTGCCGATTACGGCGGCGAGCCCGATCTCGTCGCGGTCGCGGAGCAGGGTCTCGACGCGCTGGCGAGCCTCGGCGCAACGCTCGTGGACACCGACACGGGCGACCCATTCGCGTACTTCGACGCCGAGGGCACGGTGCTCTTCGTCGAGTTCAAGGTGCAGATTGCGGACTACCTCAGGACCCTCCGGCGAACGTCGATGCGCACCCTGTCCGATCTCATCGCCTTCAACATCTCGCACTGCCCCGAGGAGATGAAGTACTTCGGCCAAGAGATCTTCGAATTGTCGGAAGCAACGAGCGGCGACCTCACCGACCCCGCCTATCTCGCGGCGCGCGCACTCTGCGTCAGGCTGGCCCGAACGGAGGGAATCGACGCGGCGCTCACCCGCGACGGCCTGCACGCAATCGTGGCGCCGACCTACAGCTTTGCCTCGACGCCCCCGGCCGTCGCCGGGTATCCGAACATCTCGATTCCCGTCGGACTCACCCCCGAAGGAAAGCCGGCGGGTCTGTGGATGTATTCCGGATTCCTCCAAGAGTCGAGACTCTTGCGATTCGCATACGAGCTCGAGCAGGAGGTCCGTCCCCGGCGCATCCCGCGGCAACTGGGGGCGGTGCCGACCGAGCCGCCCGACGCGGGCATCTGCGCCGGCTTGGAGCCCGCCCGGCGCGCGCTCACGCCTGGAGGGCGCCTGACGCACCACCTCGGTACGGGCAAGCCGTTGAACCGCTGACCTAACGCGTCATCCCACCAGCGCGGTCGCGCCGCGGGCCTCTAGCCCGAAGCGCAGCTCCGGAACGCCGTCGAGCGCCGCGCGGGTGCGCTCCGGGTCGGGGCTGTAGACGAGCAGGAAGCCGCCGCCGCCCGCTCCCAGCGAGATCACGCCGCGGGCGCCCGCCTCGAGGGCGCGCGTGCGCAGACCGTCCATCTCGTGCGTAACGGTCCCGGGCGCCCGCCGGCGCTTCGCCTCCCAGTGCTCGTCCATCAGGTCGCCGAAGCGATCGAGATTGCTCGCTTCGAGGGCGTCGCTGGTCTGGTGCGCCAGCTCCCGCAGCCGGTGGAGCGCCCGCTTCACGCGCGCATCGCCTGCAACCTGGCCGGCGAGAACGTCCGACGCCGATCGCTCCCGCCCCGTGAAGAAGAGCAGGAAGTGGTCGCGCAGGGCGCGCCGCACCTCGTCGTTCAGGTCGAGCTGTCGTACCTCTACGGAGTCGTCGGGAAGGAACGTGTAGGCGCGCGCGCCGCCGAACGACGCCGCGTACTGGTCCTGTTTGCCGATCGAGCGGCCGAGCAGATCGATCTCGAGGTGGGCGGCTTCCTCGGCCAGCTCGGCCGGTGACAGGTCCCGGCCGGCCAGCAGGCGAAGCACCTTGATCGCGCAGACGGTGTAGGCACCCGAGGAGCCGAGCCCCGTGCCCGGTGGGGCGTCGGCAACCGAGGCGAGCTCGATGGGACCGCCGCCCCAGTGGTGCGCGAGCGCCTCGCGGAGGATCGGATGGCGCACCTCGGTGGGGTCGTCCACCTCCTCCCACTCCAGGTGCTTGAGGCGGTAGCTCCTTTGGAAGCCGGTGGTAGCGACGATGTGGACGTGACGGTCGATCGCCGTCGACACCACGAAACCGCCGTGCTCGCGGTAATAGGACGGCAGGTCGGTGCCGCCTCCACCGAGTGCCACGCGCAGCGGTGCCCTGGCGACGATCGCTCCCATGCAGGCGGGAACCTAGTGGTGGCGAGTGCCACCTATGCTCCCGGCGTGCGCAAGCGCCTGCG
This sequence comes from Thermoleophilaceae bacterium, assembly GCA_036519295.1. GTDB lineage: Bacteria > Actinomycetota > Thermoleophilia > Solirubrobacterales > Thermoleophilaceae > JACVRW01. The sequence continues at coordinate 3,904 of DATDLN010000041.1, read as the reverse complement.
CGAGCTCGGCTACACGGTGGGCCGCTTTCCGACCGGCGAGCGAAACGCCCTCGTGGATGTTCCCGGCGTGCTCGTCGGCCACGCGACCCTCGCCGATGACAGCGCGCGCACGGGGGTGACCGCGATTCTGCCGCACGGCGGCAACCTTTACGCGGAGAAGGTGCTGGGCGCCTGCCACGCCATCAACGCCTACGGCAAGCCGGCCGGGCTTTCGCAGCTGGAGGAGATGGGCACGATCGAGAGCCCCATCCTGATCACGGGCACGCTCTCGATCGGACCCGTCTGGGAGGGCGGGCTGCGGCACATGCTGGGGCAAAACCCGGACGCGGCGCGCGACCGCGACACCATCAACGTGATCGTCGGCGAGTGCTTCGACGGCTGGCTGTCGGACGCCCGCGCCCTGGTGGTCCGCCCGGAGCACGCTCTCGAGGCGATCGCCTCCGCACACACGGACGAGGCACGCGAGGGCGCGCTGGGCGCGGGCACGGGCACCACCTGCTTTGGCTTCAAGTCGGGCGTCGGAACGTCTTCGCGCCTGTTGGACGATCTGTCGCTCGGCTGTCTCGTGGTGTCGAACTACGGCGCGCGGCGCGACCTTCACATGCTCACCGGCCGCGACAGCGAGTCCGCCGGGGCGCCCGATCCTTCCGCCCAGGGTGGCTCGATCGTCATCGTGCTCGCAACCGACGCGCCGCTGTCGGAGCGCCAACTGCGCAGGCTCGCTGTGCGCGCTGCCCTGGGTCTTGGGCGCGCGGGGAGCTTCGCCTCGAATGCCAGCGGCGAGTATGTGATCGCGTTCTCGACTGCGCACCGGGTTCCACACCGGATCGACGGGTCGCATCAGGACTTCCGTTTCCTGCGCGACGACTCGGTCGCGGTGCGGCAGCTGTTCGAGGCGGCCGGCGAGGTCGTGCACGAATCGGTCCTCGGGTCGCTCTGCTGCGCGGACGCCACCGCCGGCAGGAACGGACACGTCGCGGAGGCCTTTCCGTACGAGCTGCTCGAGGAGGCGCCGGGCCTGCGTGCATCCACGGCGGGACGGCGCTGAGCATGGCCGAGGTGGCGATCATCGGCGCCGGAGCGGTGGGCGTGGCCTGCGCCGGCTCGGTGCTCAGGCAGGGCCTGGCATCGCGGCTGGTGTTCTACGACCGCGACGGCGACCGAGCGCTCGGGGAGGCGCTCGACTTCCAGCACGCCGCGCCGCTCCTGCCGGACTGCGCGGTGGAGGGGCGCCCCCTCGCGGACGCCACGGCGCCGGACATCGCCGTGATTACGGCGGGGGCGCCTCCCGAGCCGGGCGCCACGCGCATGACGGTGATCGATCGCAACCTCGAGGTGGCGGCCGACGTCGCCGAAGCTCTTGCCGCCGCCCTGCCGCGGGTGGCGATCGTGATAACGAACCCCGTCGACGTGATGACCGAGTTCTTCACGCGCGCGTGGTCGCCGCGCGGCGTGAACGTGTTCGGCACCGGCACGGCGCTCGACTCCTGGCGCCTCCGAGAAGTGCTCGCCGCGCGGATCGGCATCCATCCCGGGAGCGTCCACGCGTGGGTGATCGGGGAGCACGGGCTGTCGGCGGTGTTCCCCTTCGGCCTCGCCCGCGTGGGACCGTTTCCACTACGAGACTACGCCGCGCTCCAGGGGCTGTCCCTGGACAACGCGGCCGTCGCGGAGGAGGTCCGCCTGGCCGGTCCGCGCGTGCACGAGTTGAAGGGCGGCTCGCCCAGCAGCGCGATCGCAATGACCGCGGCCCGGCTCGCGGCCCACGTGGTGCGCGAGCACGGGGCGGTCGTGCCCGTGAGCGTCCGCGTGGAGGAGGGGCTGTGCGCGAGCCTCCCCGTCGAGCTTGGCCAGAGCGGGGCCGGCCCGGCGCTGATGCCCGAGCTCGAGGAGGGAGAGCGGGAGGCGTGGGAGGAAAGCCTCGAGGTGCTGCGCACGGCGACGGCACGCATCTCCTGAGGAAGCGAGAGGGCTCCCGAAGGAGCCCTCCCGTTCCTGGCCGCCCAGACGGCGCTTCCTTGCGCCGTCAGGCCTTCGCCCCCCAGTCGGTTACGCCTCGCGGGTCTTGCTCGACACACACTTCCCGAAGGCGTTCCTCCCGTTCCCGTTCGCCCCGTACTTCTTGGCGAACGCCTCCTCTCCCATGGCCGTGCGCTCCGAGTCGCACTCCTTCGCAGCGTTCTTGATCTCCGTCGCGGCCTGCTCATCCGCGTCGTCCATCTCCGTCTTCTTCGCCTTGGCTTTGGCGGAGACGCACTTGCCGAGGGCATTCTTCCCGTTCTTGTTGGTGCCGTACTTGTCGGCGAACGCCTGAGCGCCGATCTGGGTGCGCTCTGCCTTGCATTCCTTCGCCGCGTTCTTCTGGGCCGCCTCTTCCTCGGCCGCCTCCTCCGCCGCCTTCCGGCGCACGCAGCGGCTCATGCTGTGGTACTTCGCCTTGAAGGCCTCGCGAGTTGCCTTCGTCTTCCCGCGCTCGCTCTTGCACTGCGCGATCGCAGCGCGCTTGTCGGCTTGATCCGGCTTCGGTTTTGCCACGGCCCCTGCCGGCAGGGCGAGCGCCACCAGCCCGATGGCCACCGTCATCCTCTTCATATCTCTTCCAACGCCCGGTCACCGCCAAGGTTCGGGAGTTATGGTTGAACTTCGCCGCCGCGGTGGCGTTCCTATGGGTGATGCGGCTTCACTCATCTCAGCGCGAGTTCACCTCCCGCCCGTCCGCTCCAAGCGCGTCCTCGCCCTCGCCGGCGACGAGAAGCTCGTGGAGCAGATCAGGCGCGGCAACGAGGCCGCTTTCGAGGTCGCGTTTGAGCGCTACGGAGCCGGGATCCTGGGCTTCTGCCGGCACATGCTCGGATCTCGGGAGGAGGCGGAGGACGCCGTCCAGCACACGTTTGCGGCGGCGTTCCGCGACCTCCAGCGCGACGGCGAGCGGCAGCTCGCCCTCAGGCCCTGGCTTTACGCGATTGCTCGCAACCGCTGCGTTTCGGTTCTGCGCGCACGACGTGAGCTGGCGACGGAGCAGCCGGAGCCGGTCACCGCGGGACTGGCCGAGCAGGTGGAGCAGCGCGCGGAGTTGCGCGACCTGGTCCGCGACATCCGCGAGCTGTCCGAGGACCAGCGCGCGGCGCTGCTGCTCTCCGAGGCGGGCGATCTCTCGCATGCGGAGATCGCGAATGTGCTCGGCTGCGGCGAGGCCAGGGTGAAGGCCCTCGTCTTCCGAGCGCGGAGCGGGCTGATTCAGCGCCGCGCCGCGCGCGAGACGCCGTGTGAGGAGATCCGCGCGGAGCTCGCGAACCTGCGGGGCGGATCGCTCCGGCGCGGCAGGCTGCGCCACCACCTGCGCGAATGTGCGGGCTGCCGGGCCTATCGCGAGCAGGTGAGGCAACAGCGGCGGATGCTCGCCGCGGCCCTGCCGGTGGCGCCTTCGCTCGGGCTGAAGTCGAGCGTGCTCGCCGCGGTGGGCTTGGGGGGTGGCTCCGCCGGCGGCGGCCTTGCGGCCGGCCTGGGCGGCGCGGCGACGGGATCGTTCGGGAGCGCCACCCTCGCCAAGGTGGCGCTCGTCGGCGTTCTCGCTGGCGGCGGCGCCGTGGCGGGCAAGACGGCAATCGACGTCGTCCGTCAGCCCGAGCGCCCGCAGGCCGCCCCTGGCGCCGACCCGCCGGCGGCCTCCCCTGCCGCCGCCTCGCCCGCGACCGCCCCAGGGGCCGGGTCGCCCGCAACCGCGCCCGCGGCCGAGCGGCCCGGGGCCGGCGCGGAGCCGATCGAGCGGTCCGCGCCTCCGCAGCGGCGCGCCGGCGCCGGAGCCGGGCGCCGAGAGCGCCTCGAGTCCGGGGCGCCGGGGGTTCGGAAGCGCGGAGAGCGCGCGGCCGGTGGACTCACGGTGCCCCGGAACAGCAGCCCGCAC
>DATDLN010000040.1:0-2619 GCA_036519295.1 Thermoleophilaceae bacterium | reverse complement strand
GGTCGTCGACACCGCGCCCGAGCCGACGCCCTCGAACAGCGCCGCCACGCTCGACGCGTGGCAGAGGCGCGTGCAGTGGTCGACATTGTTGGTGCCGAAGCCGGCCCGGATCAGCTTCTGGAAGAGGTAGGCCTCCTCGTTCGAGCACTTGGCCGAGCCGAAGCCGGCGATCGCGCCCGAGCCGTGCTCGCCGTGGATCGCCTTGAGGCGGTCGGCCACAAGGTCGAGAGCCTCCTCCCAGGAGGCCTCTCGGAAGTGCGGGAGCACCTCGTCGTAGCTGACGATGCCGCCGGGCTTGCGCCGGCCGCGGCCCTCGCCGCGCACGTCGGAGGACAGCGGCCCCTTCGGGTACGACTGCTCGAGTCGGATTAGCGGCGTGGTGAGGCGCTGCGGCGACTGCGCGTAGTCCCAGCCGTACCGGCCCTTCACGCACAGGCGCCGGTGGGAGCCGGGCTGCTCGCGGCCGTCCGCGAACGAGATCGCGTTGCGCTCGCGGTCGACGTGGTAGGTGAGCGCGCAGCCGACGCCGCAGTACGGGCAGACGGTCTCCACCGAGTCGAGCTCGGAGCGCGGCTGGATGGGCACGTCCCGAATCGGCTTGTTGACGAGCGCGCCGGTGGGACACGCCGCCACGCACTCGCCGCAGGTGACGCACGAGGACTCGCCCATCGGGTCGTTCAGGTCGAAGGCGATGCGCGTCTCGTAGCCCTTCCCGGAGCGGCCGATCACGTCGTTGCCCTGGATGTCGTCACAGGCTCTGACGCAGCGGTCGCAGAGGATGCAGGCGTCGTGGTTTACGGAGATGACCGGGTTCGAGTGGTCCTCGCCGCGCCCGTACGCAAGCGGGATCCCGTTCTCGCGCTGCAGGCCGTAGCGCCGCGCCAGCTCGAGCAGCTCGTTGTCGGCGGTGGTCGTCTCCTTGGGATCGCTTTCGATCGGCGGCTGGTCGGCGAGCAGCAGCTGCGTGAGCGTCGCCCGGCGCTGCTCCACCTCCGGCGTCTCCGTCTTCACTTCCATGCCGTCCTCGCAGGGCCGCACGCACGCCGCCGCGTACACGCGGGCGCCCACGTCCACGACGCACATCCGGCACACGCCGACGGGGTCGTAGCGCTCGTCGTGGCAGAGCACCGGGATCTCGATCCCGGCCTCCTTCGCCGCCTCCCAGATCGTGGTGCCCTCGGGCACCGTGAGCTCGCGCCCGTCGATAGTGAGGGTCACTGTGCGGCTAGCCGGAGGTGCGGTGACAGCCACGGACTCAGGTTAATACCCGGGAACCGCGGGCACGAACAGATCCAGGCCGAGCTCGGCCTCGGTGGCCGGCAGGGGGCGGCCGTCCTGATCCAGTCCGCGGTGGGCGTAGTAGGCGTCGATCATCTGTGTCAGGCGCTCGGGCGTCAGGGTGGCCTGGCGGCCCGAGTTCAGCTCGAGCGACTCGCCGAGGAAGCGATCGGGCAGCCAATCCTCCGCTCGGCTCCAGCCCTCGCGCAGGTTGTAGAGCCGCTTGGCGAGCACGATCCGGCGCGCCGTGCCACGCAGCTCGTCGCCGGTGACGTCCCAGCCCGTAATGGGCGCCAACAGCTCGGCCCAGTCGGGGAAGGGGTCCTCGAAGACCCCGCGCAGGAACTTGCACAGGATCAGCGAGTCCATGATCGCGGCCCGGTCCTCGGTCTCGATCGCCGCGGCCGCGTGGCCCTCGCCGCCCGAGAGGCGGTCGAGCTCGCCGGACAGGTCGGCCTCGTAGGCGCCCGAGCGGTTGTGGTCGGCCCCGCGGGCGTTCACCGCCAGGCCGAGCGCCATCGCCTGCAGCGTCCGCGGCTCGTAGCCCGGCAGCTCGAGGCCCTTGACATGTGGCGCAAAGGCCTCGGCGCCGTCGCCCACGACGGCCGCGGCGCGGCGGGAGCCCTCCGCGAGCAGGTCGCCGAGCCCGTCGCGCGCTCCGATCTCGTCCAGGGCGCGGAGAAGGGCGGGGGCATCGCCGAAGCGCAGCCAGGGCGCGTCGATCAGGCCCCGCTCGGCACACTCCATCGCCCACGCGATCGTGCCGCCGGCGGAGATCGTGTCCAGGCCGAGCTCGTCGCAGCGCGCGCTGGCCGCCAGCACCGAGTCCGGATCGGAGACGCCGCAGAGGGGCCCGAGCGCGAACACGTTCTCGTACTCCACCCGCGCCTGCTTGCCTCCGGGGGCCTCGTAGATGTGCTCGCAGCCGATGGAGCACGAGGCGCAGTAGTCGCGCGCCACCTCACGGAGCTCGTGCAGCTCCTCGGCGGCGAGGCGCGGCGCCTCCTCGAAGTCGGCGGCCTGGAAGTTGCGCGTGGGCAGCGTGGAGATCGCGTTGAAGGAGAGGAGGTTCGCGAGCGTTCCCAGCTCGCGGTACTTGGCGGTGGCGGGACCGAAGGAGCGAGCGCGCAGGTCGCGGGCGGCTTTCAGCACGGCGGCCGAATCCGCGAGCGGCGCCTTGCCCCCCGCGCTGCGCACGGCCACGGCCTTGAGGTTCTTCGCCCCCATGACCGCCCCGAGGCCGCCGCGACCCGCGTGGCGACCGTCGTGGGAGACGGTCGCGTAGCTGACGAGCCGCTCGCCGGCAGGCCCGATCGACGCGATCCGCCAGCCCTTGCCGAG
>DATDLN010000039.1:0-2047 GCA_036519295.1 Thermoleophilaceae bacterium | reverse complement strand
AACCTCCGCCGCACGAGCCGGCGGATAGCCAAGGATCTGGAGGAGGTGCAGAAGGCCGCCACAGGCAAGCGAACAACCGCCGCGAGGGGTAAGCGGACGACCACCGCGCGCGGCGGGACCTCGAGCCGCCGAAGCACGGGGCGCCGCGCGACCGGGCGCGGCAGCGCGAAGCAGTAGCCATCGATCGGGGGGAATGCTCGCGCGTGTTCTCCGGTCGGCCGCACGCATCCCGCTACTTCGACCAGAGCCCCTCGCCAGGGCGGCGAGACCACGGGTCCTCGTCCCCACGCTGGCCGCCGTGCTTCCTGAGCGGACACCCCGGGGCGCTCGCGGGATCGACGTGCCGTCCTCGAGCGGCCCGGTGCGCTGCCACTCCCGGACCTCGACGAAGCCGGCGCCTCCTGCCAGGTGTCCGGGAAGGCGGAGCAAGGGCTGGGGTGCTTCGGCCGCGGCGGGCGGACTGCGACCTCGGTCTCCCGGCTTTGAGACCACGGCTCTCACCCCTCCGTCTGTCCATCGTCTCGAGCAACATCGCGCCTGAGAGCCGCCGAAGCGGGGTATCTTTCCCGTAGGTCACAGCCGAAGACCCCCGCGATTGCGGACACCGCGCGTGGGGCGATGCGTGCGCCGGTTGCGCGGCCGAGCTTTCCTTTCGAGGATCGCCTCCCGGGGCTACTACCGTGTCGCCCTAGGACGCTCCCCCCCGTCGCATCTGATTGGGCTTAAGTCACCGTAGGGACGGCGACCCCAGCGGATCTGCGATCGCGCGCCGGCGCGCGATCGGGCGGCCGCCGTTGGCCTCGAGCCAGCGGCGGATCGTCGTTGCGTATCGCTGGACGTCGTCGTCGCCGTTGACGTGGAGCTGCAAGAGCATCAGCAGGCGGTTGAGGCGCTCGCGGTTCTTGAGTCCGTAGCGGCGCGGGTAAAGGGCGGTGACGATCGGCCGCGTGATCTGTTCGAGCGCCGAGGTGGTGAGCGGCATGTCGGCGGGCCGCCGGGAGGGCGGCGGTCGGCGCGCGAACTGCGCCTCGATCGTCGGTCCGTTGACCACGATCCAGCGATCGAGAATCTCGTTTTCAACCGCTCGCGCCGCGCGGACGAACGGGCGCCAGAAGGAGGGGCCGGTGAGCGCCCCCTCGGCGGCGGTCCGCAGCTCGTCGAGCTCGGGGCTCGGGTGTCTGCGCGCCTGCTTGGTCAGCAGGCGATCGAGAGCATGCTGGAGATGCCACTCGCACTGGTGAAGCTCCGCTTCCGGCCAACGCTCGGAGATCGCCTGCAGCATGCCCACGTGGGCGTCGCAGACGACCCGCTTGGGCTCGCCCGGCAGCGAGGCCAGAAACGCGCTCCAGTTCGCCGGGTGGGCGGTCGCGAAGGCCTCCCCGCCCAAGAGCCTCGGCTTGCCGGCCACGTATCCGACCGCGCAGAAGACGTCGAAGGCGACCCGGCCGGCCGGAATCCGCCTCCCGGCGGCATCCAGAGCGCGGACGCGGAAGGGCAGGTGATCGAGTAGGAGCGAGCCCTCGGCCGGCCAGGCGCTGGGGCGGTAGGGCTCGAAGACGACCGGCGCGAACAGCTCCACCCAGTCGCCGACCAGCTGGCCGTGGTCTGACTCGCGCAACTCGCCCGTCTCGGGATCGAACCGGAAGCGATGGGCGCGGTCGCGGGCAACCCACGAAGCGCGCCGATAGCTGGACCCGGAGCCGACCGCGTGCAGCGCCTCGGCGACGCCGCGGGCGACGAACTGGTAATGGCGCGGCGCCTTCGGCCCCTCGCGGCGCTCCAGGTGGCGCTCGCAGTGCTCGCAGGAGTCGTGCCAGGACTCCTCGCGCGGCAGCAGCTCGGTGAACACGTGCGACTTGCCACCGCGAGGCGTGCATCGGTAGCGCTGGCGCCGATGGCCGGGCCTGCCGTAGCTGCCGTCGAGCTTCACGCGCGACCCCGCGTGCTCAGGCCGGGGGCACCTCATCCTCGTCCGGCTCACCCTCGGCACGCGCCGAGGCTGGCACCTCACCCGGACGGATTAGCCCAACGAGATGCGACGGGGGGG
>DATDLN010000038.1:0-9451 GCA_036519295.1 Thermoleophilaceae bacterium | reverse complement strand
CGCGCGAGGGAGCAGGGTCTCGGACGGCTCCAGCGGGTGATCCCGCACTCGTCACGGCGCGTGTGCCAGGCCTGGCTCGGGCCGGCAGCGAGTGCACGCGCCCGCCTCGGCGCGGGTCCACCACGGGTCCACCAGTGTGTGCACGGTCGGCTCCACCTGGCGACTGGGAGCTTCTACGAAACGTTCGCCTTGCAGGGGTTTTGCCACCTCCTGTGCCCGCACGGGCCCGCCCTTTACACGGCGGTGCACGACTCATAATCGTGAGGTCGGTGGTTCGAATCCACCCGGAGCTATGGCCCGCAAACCCGCACTGGGAGCGGGATTGCGGGCCGCGGCGGCAGGATATCCTGCCCGCCCCGCGAGACGACTGCGAACCGTGTGCGAACAGCAGGATCAGCGGGACGCCTCGCGGGGCGCCTGCGGCACCTTCGCTCGGGCGGCGCGGATCGCGTCCTCGGCGCAATCGCGGGCGCGTCCTCAAGCTCGTCGATGACGCCGTACGTCTTGAGCGTCAACGTCGCGTCGTGCCCAAGCTGCCTGGCCACGTAGATCACCGAGCGGTTGTCCTCGGTGATCAGGCCGCGCAAGTCCATCCGATGGCGACCATTTAGGCAGTCAATCTCCGTTCCGGGGCGACATCGTCCGTACTAGGTTGATTAGTCCAACAATCAGGATGACGATCGCGTAGCCGGTCCGGATGTCATCGGTCGCGAGCCCAATGATGGCGACGGCGATCAGGATCAGGCCCAGCACCGCTGCTATGGCGGGCGCGTTGAGCGCCCTGGCGAGACGCGGCAGGATGACCACGGCCTCGGACGTTACTCAGCAACCGGATGCGGCGGAGCCTCCTCGAAAGGTGTTCCTTAGAGCGTCCAGCCCCGCTCGCGCCCGCCACGGCAAGGGTGAGCCACTGCCGCTCTAAGGGCGCGGTGCCCGAAGGTTCGTCCCCATCTTGCGAACTCAGTGCGAACACCAGGTCGGCGCCGGGCGTCTGCCAGCCGTCTGCGCCGCGCTCGGATTCCGCTTGCCAATGCGGAATCTGCACGCTGCGATGACCCGCCGCGACCCGCCGTCAACGACTCATAATCGTGAGGTCGGTGGTTCGAATCCACCCGGAGCTACTGAGATTAGATAGAGACAAGTCTGGGCTCCCGAGGGCGACGGACGATCAGGAGGGCAGCCAGCTACGACGTTTCGGTCTCACTCCCCGCCCTGAGAAACGTCAGCACGAAGCCATCCGGCTTCTCGGGATCGGATCGAGACCTCTCGCCCGCGCGAGTTCGGCCACCACGTAGAGGTGCCACGCTCATGGAGCTTGCCGGGAAGCGCGATCAACTCCATCACGGGCTGTTCTCGCGTGAGCGGCTTTGAGGGCTTCTTGGATTGGCAGTGGGGCGCGAGGACCTTGCCCTCGGCGTCCTCGACCGTTACGCGCCGCAGGGCCTCGACCGTGCGGCCTACGTTGACCACTTCCACGTGGAGGCCGTAGAACAGGTCGCGGCGCGTGAGCGTTGGCCTCCCATCACCCCATCGTTCCTTGACGCTGGCGCGAATTTCAGGAGGGTGCATGACGTACCCCTCACGTCCGGCTCCCGTTCGCGCTGGCGCTCGCGCCCCTGAGCGAGGTAGGTGGGCGTGGCGAGCGGGCGCGACGTAGACCGCCGCGGCGGTCACCGCATCTGAGTCAGCTCCAGCGTGCTGAGCCCGTCATTCACGACTTGCAGTCAGCGGGTCGGTGAGCACCGAATAGCATCCCCTTCGTGGCCGAGGTCTGGATTCGGGACCGCGAGGGGTTCGACCGCTTGGGCGCGGACCCTCGGCTCCAGCGCCACCTGAGCCAGGTCGGCCCCGAGGGGCTGCGGGCGGAGCTGGAGTGCTACTTCCGATGGTGGGAGAGGCCGCGCATGGACACCGGGGTCAGCTTTATGCCGTCGTGGAGGCGGCGATCCGCCCGCGTTAGCCGAGCGGCCGTCGCTGGCTCGGACCCGCGAGCCGCTATTCGACAGCTCGTCGGGGGTGGCGAGGGCGGCCTCTGGGGGCTTCGAGGAAATGTACCGCGAAACGTTTGCACCAGCTCGTGCCGGTTCGGAAGGAGGAACATGAGGAAGCTCGTAGTGCTGCTGACATTGTTCGGGGTGGCCTTGCTGGCCCTGCCGCGGGTCGCGGCGGCGGCGCCGGAAACGACCATCGACTCGGGTCCGCCCGCCTTGACGACCTCGACGACGGCGACGTTCGCTTTCCACTCGTCCGGGCCGCGGCACACGTTCCGCTGCTCGCTCGATGGGGCCGTCTTCGCTGCCTGTACTACGCCGAAGACGTACACCGGCCTAGCGGCGGGCGAGCACACGTTTCGGGTTAGCGGGGTCAACCGCAAGGGGGTGGCCGATCCGATCCCTGCGGCGTACGACTGGACGATCCAGGCGCAGGTTCCGCCCCCGCCCCCAGCGGGCGGTGCGGTCGTACTGGCGGCGGGGGACATACAGAACCCGGTCGCCACGTGCGCAGCGACGACGCAGCTGCTGCGCGACACCCCGCACGACGCGGTGATCGCGATTGGTGACCTCCAATACGAGGCCGGTAGCGCCGCGAACTTCGCGAGCTTCTTCCGCCCCTGCTGGGGCGCCGCGGCTCCCTACGCAAAGCTGTTCCCCGCGCCCGGCAACCACGAGTCGACCAAGGGCGGCTACTGCGGCGAAATGTCCGGCCGGACCGCGGTTGATGCGTGCCCGATCACCCCGGACTCGGCACGTCAACGCTACGAGTGGCGCGTCGGTGCCTGGACGTTCTACTCGCTCGACAGCGGCACCAGCGACAGCACTGGCGACCTGACCGCGGCGGACAAGGCGTGGCTTGACCAGCGCCTCGCCGCCAGCGCCACGCGGTGCCAGGGCGTCTACTGGCACCACCCGCGCTTCGCCTCGGGCGACCACGGACCCAGCACGGCCCTCGCCGACGACTGGGCAGACGTGCTCATGCCGCGCCGCGTCGATTTGGTGCTGAACGGCCACAACCACAACTACCAGCGGTTCGCCCGCATGGGGCCGAACGGCCCCGACCCGAACGGCATCCGGCAGATCATCGTCGGGACCGGCGGCAGGGACCTGCGGACCGTAGGCACGGCGCCTTCGGGCCGCGAGGCCGCGTCGTCCGAGTCGTTCGGGCTGCTGCGACTGGACCTCCGGGCCGACGGCTACGACTGGCGGTTCCTCCCCGCCACGGGGACGTTCACCGACAGCGGCAGCGAGACATGCAGGTGACCTGAACGACGACACCGTCACCCTCCTCGAGCTCCCGGCATAGCGCCCCCACGCGCTCGACCTGCACGACACCGACCGGTGGACGGCGCTGCCGGAACTCCCCTCCCACGGCTGCACGATCACCCCGCCGCGCAAGCCCGGTACCGCCCCCGCCTCGACGGGCCGACTCCCGCTACCGCTGGTTCCCGCCGCTCTGCGGCCGCGATCGGTACTTTGCTCGGCGTTCTCACTCCGCGCCGAAAAGGCGGACCTCCGCGGCCCTCGGGTCCCGCTCCCGCTGGCGCACCCTGGCCGGTGCGCCTCTCGTCCCGACCTGCGGGTGGGGGCTCACCTGAAGGTAGAGCGGGAGGCGCTCGGCCGCCGCCTCCACCGCTCGGCTCGACTCGGCGAGCTCGACATCCCGCGCCCGGTCGTCCGCCGACCGGTCCGCCAGGTGGCGATCAGCTGGCCCACCAGCTCCCTCTCCAGGGCGGGTGCCATCACCGACGCCGCGGCCGCGCAGCGACCGGCGCGTGGTAGATCCCGCACCGGTACATCGGCCGCCCCGCGGGCGAGCCGCCGCGCTCACGGCGTCCGCGCGACGCACAGTGCGCCAGGCAGGCGAAAACTGCGTGCTCCCGCGCGGTGGCGGCGTCACGGCGGCGATGGATGGGGCACCCCGCCAGAGCTGGGCGACGCCGATCGGCTTGTGCGCCCGCTCGTTGACGTGGCGCCCGTGCGTCACCCGGCCGAGATAGGTGAGGTTGCGGATCATCGACGAGACAGTGGCGCTCGCCCAGCGCCCTCTGTCGGGCCTGGGCGCGATTCGGTCAAGCCAGCATGCGAGCTCGCGCGGTGAGCCGCTCGGGCCTACGCTCGAGAGCCGTCGGACGATCTCGGCCTCGCGAGCAGCAACGCCATCGTCCGCTTGGCGCGACAAGAGCAGCGCGGTCGTGCGGGCCGCGCCCCTGCGGACCGCCTCAGCTGCTGCCTGGTAACGAGCGCGTGGGGGTTTGCCGGGTGTTCAGAGGCCACGCACCGGTGGCGCTTCGTGGTGAACGCAAGCCTCAAGCGGCTGCTGATGCGACGATCACTTCTGCCGCTTCTACTTGCGTGGCTGCGGCAACCTTGTCAACGACGAGGACCTGCCGCCGGTCGAGAGTGCCGGGGATGAGCGACGCGGCGCGCAAGTGTCGGTTAGGAGGAGGGCAAATGAGGAAACTCGGAGTGCTGCTGACACTGTACGGGGCGGCCCTGCTCGGTCTGCCGGGCGTCGCGGCGGCGGCGCCGGAAACGACCATCGACTCGAGCCCACCCGCCACGACGACCTCCAGGACGGCGACATTCACGTTCCACTCGTCCGGGCCGCGGCACACCTTCCGCTGCTCGCTCGATGGGGCCATCTTCGCCGCCTGTACGACGCCGAAGACGTACACCGGCCTAGCGGTGGGCGAGCACACTTTCCGGGTTGCCGCGGTCAACGGCAAGGGGGTGGTCGATCCGACCCCTGCGTCGTACGCCTGGACGATCCAGGCGGAGGTCCCGCCCCCGCCCCCCAAGCAATGCGCGAACGGACTGGACGACGATGGCGACGGGCTCATCGACCTTGCCGACCCGGGCTGCGCCAACGCGACCGACGATGACGAGTCGATTGTCGTCGAGCCTCCTCCGCCGCCGGGCTCCAACGTAACGCTCCCGGTCCGCGCGACGTTCCACTATCCGTGGTTCCCGCCGACCACGTTTGGCCGCTTCCACCCGGTCCTCGGCGTGTACTCCGACTCCGACCCCGCCACGGTCGACGCCCACGTCCGCGCGATGGACTGGGGCAAGATCAAGGTCTCGATCAGCTCGTGGTGGGGCCAGAGTAAGCAGTCCGAGCAGGCCCGCATCCCGCTGCTGATGGACCGCACCACCGCGCTCGGGTCGCGGCTGAAGCACAGCCTCTACTACGAGAAGGAGGGGTTCGGCAACCCGTCCGATGCTGAGATCACCAGCGACCTCGACTACATCAAGGCGCGATACGCCGGGCGGCCCGAGTTCGCCCGCATCGACAGCCAGCCGGTGCTGTTCGTCTACAACGCCGACGACACCACCTGCGCCGTGGCAGACAAGTGGACCCGGCTCGCGGGCGCCGACTTCTACCTCGTGCTCAAGGTGTTCGCCGGCTTCGCGTCCTGCGCCAGCCAGCCCGACGACTGGCACCAGTACGCGCCCGCGAGCGCGGTGAATACGGTCGGCGATTCGTTTGCGATCTCGCCGGGGTTCTGGCACCACGCCGAGGCTAACCCGCGGCTGAAGCGCGAGGTCCTGTCAGTCGCGCAGCCGGGCACCGCCCCGGTCGCCGCCTGGGACGCCAACGTCCGGGCGATGGTCGCCTCCACGAAGAACTGGCACCTGGTCACGACGCAGACCGAGTGGGGCGAGGCGAGCGCCATCGCCGAGGCGACCGAGTGGGAGACCGCCGACCACGGGTATTACCTCGACGTACTCCACAACGACGGCCAAGGCACCCCGGCACCCCGTTGATGGCCTCCGCCGCGAAGACGACCGTCGCCCCCGAGAAGTCGCGCGCGGAGATGGATCAGACCCTGCGCCGTTACGGCGCCGACGCCTCAGCTGCCGCTGCGAGGGCGACCGATCAGTCGTGGGCGTTCCGCGCTCACGACCGCAGACTCCCTTCGAGCGGGCCGCGCCGATTCCGTCCGGCGCCGTCCTACACCACGCCATGGGACGCGACCGTTGTATCGGCTGCTTGCTTTCGGCCTCGCCGCGAAGTGGCGGCGCGAGCGTGTTTCGGCGAGCCCGCATCCAAGCGAGCGCCTCCCGGCGGGTCCACCACGGGTCCACCCAGCGTGACCACGGGCGGATCCACCGGCAACCACACGCTCCTGCGAAACCGTCGCCTTGCAGGGATTTCTCAACTTGCTGTGCCCGCCTGGGCCCGGCCTTCATACGGCGGAGCACGACCCATAATCGTGAGGTCGGTGGTTCGAATCCACCCGGAGCTATTTGGCCGGTATGCAGGCATTTTGCCGCCGGAGCGCGTGCCCTAGGCGCCCCCTGCACCCGCTTGGGCTCCAGCTAGGGTCCACGAGCCTCGCACCGAGCTCGGTTGATCTGCTTCTCGGCAGAGATTCGCGGCTCGCCCTTGAGCTCTCGGATACGTGGGTGTAGGTCATCACCGTCATCTGCGGCGACTGCCCCATCTGTTCCGCGAGCTCGGGAATCGACATGCCGGCCCGGATCCACAGGCCGGCGAATGCATGGCGTAGGTCGTACGGCGGGAGCGGGTCGACCCCTGGCCGTCTCCCGCGCCTTCTTCCACACGCGCCGGCGCCAGTTGCTGTAGTCGTGCAGCCGCCGCCGCACGGGATCGAGCAGGTCGATCGCGCAGGGATCGGAGCCCCGGACCTTCTGGCCTCGGACGATCTCACCCCCGATGTTGCGCTGCTCGACCAGGAGGGTGTTTTTGCGAACGTGCTTCACCTCCAGCCCGAGCCGCTCCTCCGGCATCCGCAGCCCCTGGTACGCCACGAGCGACACCATCGTCGCCGCGTGCAGACACCATCGTCGCCGCGTGCAGCTTCTCGCGCGCGAGTAATAGCTCGCGGACCACCTCGACCTGCGAGGGCGCGAGGCAGACGACCGCTCGCTCACGCTTGGCCGAGGGTTCCTGATGGCCTTGACCGGCCGCGGGGCGCGTCCGTCGCCTGTCCCCGTTGGGCCGTGGGAGTTTGAATCTGCCGGGAAGCGCTGGATCGTTCGTGCGGGAGCCCGGGCTCCGGCCGGCTACGGCGGTCGACTCTGATCCGCCGGTTACGCTTCGCCGGTGACCGACCTCGCTAGCGAGCATTGCCGCGAATACCCTCCCGGGACGCCGCCGCTGAGCCAGGATGAGGCCGCCGAGCTGCAGCGACAGGTGCCCGCGTGGGAGCGCGAAAGCAACCGAGCTTTGCGGCGGGAGTTCTCCTTCGACGACTTCGGCGGCGCGTTCGGCCTGGCCGTACGGGTTGCCCTCCTGGCCGAGGCGGAGGGCCACCACCCCCAGATCGAGCTCGAGTGGGGCCGTGCCGCGTTCCGGACATGGACGCATACGGCGTCCGGCTTGAGCCGCAACGATTTCATTCTCGCGGCGAGGATCGATCTACTCACCCAGGCCTGAGCTGCTCGGGCGCCGGTGCTCGTCGACGTCGCCCACGGACGGCAGAGTCTTCAGGGTTCAGCTTGACGGACAAGCCTCGCGAGCGAGTCCTGCTCCAAAAGACGCGGTGCCCAACCGTCGGCTCGCATGGTTGCTCCCGGCTCGCTGTGCCGGCCCGTTGGGTCTCAGGCCGGCGCCGCCGCCCGCGTTACGGGTCGGCTGGAGGGGCACGTGGTCTGTCCGCTGACCGTGTAGGAGCCGGAGTGCGCCCCGCGACGGTCGTGGTTGTCGGCGATCACGAAGAGCTGCCCGACGTTCCCGCGCCTCGTGCGACGGCAGAAGGTGACCGACCCGTTCTGGAGATCCACGCGCTGCCAGCCGGTCGCAGCGCGCGCGAGGACGACCACGTCGCCCCACGGCTTGATCCCGCTCGAGCGGACGGTGACCGCCCCGACCGACCGGCTGATGGCTCTGATGTGGTCGTACTGCATGCTCAGCTCGGCCAGCCTCACCCTGGTCCTCCGCCCCCTGGTGCCCAGCGTCCACGGGCGTCGGAAGAGGATCGGGGTCAGGCCCAGCGGCACCGCGGGGTCGCCAAAGGTCCCGCGGCTGAACAGCTGCGGGGTCACCCGGCGCGACAGGTTGAGGTTGAGGTCCTCCACCGCGAAATCCTTGAAGCTCGACCTTAAACCGAGCCCGAGCCGCGTCAGGTACCTGTCCACGAGCGAATCGATCGCGTCAGCGTTGTTGGACCTGGCCCGCTCGAGCGCGGTCCACAGACGAAAGACCGAGCTTGCGCTGTTCGTGCTCTGGGCGAGCCAGACGAGCCACACGTAGGCCCCGTACTCGAGGGTTCCGCCCCTCCGGATCAGCGGCGAGCCGGGGCTGTCCTGAAACGCCCTGAAGAAGTCTAGGCGCGCGGTCTCCGTGGCGCGGTAGTGCTGCTCGGCCCAGGTCGACATGGTCTCGCTCAGCCAGCTCGTGGCTCCGTGGAGCGTATGCCTGAACTCGAGCGCATGGAAGAACTCGTGGATCACCGTCGCGTCGTTGACGCCTCGCTCCTCGTTGATGATCAGCGCGGCGCTCGAGCGCTCGGCGCCCGACGGTCTCACGATGAACGGCGGCGCCGGCACCGCCTGGCCGAAGTTGTTGCCGACCGAGGAGCAGAGGTCCGGGCAATCCCCGAGGACCACCTCCGCCGTGGGCGCCGTGACGTAGACGCTGAACCTGCCGCCGTTCGCCTCGGGGGCGAGCGGAGGCCCGAGCCCGTCGGGTTCGGGTCTCGTCATCTCCGGCCACACCTGGTCGAGGAGCTGGGCGAC
This sequence comes from Thermoleophilaceae bacterium, assembly GCA_036519295.1. GTDB lineage: Bacteria > Actinomycetota > Thermoleophilia > Solirubrobacterales > Thermoleophilaceae > JACVRW01. Next base: position 752 of record DATDLN010000038.1, on the reverse strand, counting down.
CGTCGCCGCCTCCCGCTGGCCGGTCGCGTCCCCCGCGCAGTACCACACCGTGAACGGGGCGGCGCCCTCCGCGCCGACCTGAGGCTGGCACGTTTGGGCCATGCCGGCGGGCGCGCTGAGCGCGAGCGTGATCGCCGCTGCCGCGAGCGCAGCGGCGAACGCCCCAACGCGACGGCGCCACCGCGACGTCCCGGTGCGGCCGCGCATGCGCACGTTGCTCCGACCGCGCCTCATCGCTGCGACTATCTCACCGCGCGACGCTCGATGCAACGCAGGCAGACACCCATTGGAACGCCGAGGACCAGTCCGCCCGCACGGCGCGGCTGATCGCCGCTAGGCCGGCAGACCGGCGGCGTCCGGCGCCTCGCGCCACGACAGGAACGACTCGAGCCGGGCGACCTTCCCTGCCCGCATCTGCGCTATACGACTTGCTGCTCGACCACAAGGCCGAGTTTGGCTGCGCTCCGCGCTGTCGTCGTTTCCATGGCCACGATCAGGCGGCGTGCGCGGCTTGCTCGAGCCTGGCCCCGGCATCACCCGGGGCGATCTCGGCGACCACGACCGCGCGCCCCACGTGGAGCTCGCCGACCACGCCGTCGCCGGCGGCGTCGCCTACGGCCGCGGCCCGTGGCAGCCGTCGGAGCTCGCGATCGCTGACCACCCGCGATCGCTCGGCGCCGTTGTCGTAGCTGACGACCACGTCGCGGTCGGTATCAGCGAATGAGCCCTCGCGCTGTTGGCCGGGAACACTG
>DATDLN010000037.1:0-39963 GCA_036519295.1 Thermoleophilaceae bacterium | reverse complement strand
CCCGTCTGGCAGCGTCTGGCCGCGCCTAGCGGCGTCGCGCAGGATCGCCGATGCTCCAGCATCGACTCACCCGCGTGACTTGCCGGCCACGCCCAGTCGCTCGCCAGAGCGGGACCGAAATTGTCGGAGCGACCGGTCGGTTAGAATGGTTGCGGTAGCAACTACTGTAGCGTGGACCAGTGAACGCAAACGGCACCCAACTCGACCGCGAGGAACTCGCCGCCTGGCGCGGCATGCTGCGCGTGCACTCGGACATGACCCGGGTGCTCGACGCCGAGCTCACACATCGCCACGGCCTGCCGCTCACCTCGTACGAGGTGCTGCTCTTCCTCGCCGACTCGCCGGACGGCCGCATGCGCATGGCCGAGCTGGCCGACTCGGTGCTGCTGAGCCGCAGCGGTCTGACGCGACTCGTCGACCGGCTCGAGCGCGACGGGCTGCTTGAGCGCGAGCAGTGCGAGGAGGACGCTCGCGGCTACTTCGCCGCGATCACCGACCGCGGCCGCGCCCTCTTCATGGAGGCCCGCCGAACCCACCTCGCCGGGGTCCGCGAGCGCTTCCTGAGCCGTTTCTCCCGCGACGACCTCCGCACGCTCGGCGAGCTCTGGGAGAGGGTCCCTCACGGCGGCTGAAACCGGCCGCGGCGGAGCATCGCCATGATGCGCTCGCCGTCGGGGTATCCCGACCGCAGCACTGCGGCGACCTCGCGTTCGACGTCGTACGCGACTCGCACGACCTCCACTCCGTCCTCGCCCGCCACCAGGTAGGACGCACGCGGATCTCCATCCCAGGGCAGGCCCACGCTGCCGGAATTCGCGACGACCATGTCCTCGTCGAGGCGGCGTACGTAGGGCCGGTGGATATGGCCGTAGATCACGAGCCGCGCTTCAAGCGCCCCGTAGGTCTCGATCAGTTCGCCGTCATCGGCGTCCGGCATGGGCGCGCGCCACAGGTTGCCGGGCGCCGCGTGGAGGACGAGCGCATCGCCTCGTCGGAGCTCGGCGGGTAGCTCACGCAGCCAGCTCACGCGCTCCTCGCCGAGCAGCTTTCGGGTGGCCGGCGCGTATTCCTCGAACAGCAGCCTGAGGAGCGGAGCGAGGCGCGGGGCGATGCGGACCTGCCGCTCCAGCTCATCGGGACGCCACAGCAACTCGTCGGTGTTGCCCACCACTCCGGGCCAGCCCAGCTCCCGGACCCGATCGAGAACCTCCGCGGGACGGGCGCCGATCAGCACGAGATCGCCACCGTGAACGACGTTGGAGATCCTGCGACTCTCGCAGTCGCGAATCACCGCGTCGAGAGCGGTCAGATTGCCGTGGACGTCGGAGATGATGGCCAGGGTCATACGCGGCGAGCGAAAGACCGCCAACGCCACTACGACATCGGCGCCGCCACCACGATGCGCGCCCGCCGGCGCACCTCGCGGATCGCCCGCGCGAGGCGCCGCACACCCTCCTCGAGCTCCTCTGGCTCGAGCAGTGAGAACGACAGCCGGAACGATGTCTGGGAGCGGCGCTCGGCCGTGACGGCGCCGCCGGGCGTGAAGGTCACGCCGTGCCGAGCCGCCTCCGAGTAGAGCGCGCGCTCGTCGAGCGGCCGCGTCAGCGTCACCCACACGTGATGGCCGCCGCGCGGCGGATCCGCGCGATACTCGCCGGCGAGATGGCGCTCCAGCGCGGCGAGCAGTGCGTTCCTGCGCTCGCGGTAGAAGGGGAGGGTGGTCTCGATGTGGCGGTCGTGCGCCCCGGCGGCGAGCCAGCGGGCGGCGATGTGCTGGATCAGCGTCGCGGTGTGGAAGTCGTCCTCGAGCTTGAGCATCGCGAGCCGCTCGCGGACGGGTCCGCGCGCCGCGATCCAGCCCACCCGCAGGCCTCCGCCTACGACCTTGGAGAGCGAGTTCACGTAGATCACGTGGGCCGGCGCGAGCTCGCGGACCGGACGGACGGGCTCGCCCTCGAGCCGCGCGTCGGCGTAGACGCGGTCCTCGAGCACGAAGAAGTTGCGCTCCCCGGCCAGCTCGGCGAGGCGCCGCCTGCGCTCCTCCGAGAGGTTCCGGCCGGTGGGGTTCTGGCAGGCGGTCTGTAGTGCGACGAGCTTCACCTCGTGGCGGGCGAGGAGGCGCTCCAGCGCGTCGAGGTCGAGCCCGTTCTCGTCGACCGGCACGCCGATGACGCGCGCTCGCGTGTGACGAAGCGACTCGAGCATGCCCAGGAACGTGGGTGACTCGATCACGGCTACGTCGCCCTCCTCCAGCGTGGCGCGCGCGGCGAGGCCGAGCGCCTGCTTTGCACCCGAGGTAACCACGATCTCGTCGGGCTCCTCGGCCCAGCCCGCGTCGCGGCCGCGTGCCGCAAGCTCCTCGCGGAACGCCCAAAGCCCCTCGGCCGGCAGGTAGGAGAGGGCGTTGCCGCCCTCCTCCTCGAACACCTCGGCGGTGATGCGCGCCAGCTCCGCGGTCGGATAGAGCTTCGGCGAAGGCCAGCCCACGGCGAGCGAGATGAGGCCTGTCTGGCCGGCGGTGGCGAAGGCGTCGGCAAGCACCTGCTCGGGGTAGGTGATCTCACGCTGCGGAAGCGCGTAGACCTGCCAGTCGTCGCCGTGCTCGGCGCTGCCGGCGGGCGCCAGCGATCGCACGAACGTGCCTCGGCCGACCCGCGCTGTCACGTAGCCGAGCTCCGCGAGCTTGCGATAGACGCGGGCCGCCGTCAGGTGATTGACGCCCACGGTCGCCGCCAGCTCGCGCGTGGGTGGAAGCTTCTCTCCCGGCTCGAGCTCGCCGGAGTCGATCGCCTCCGCGAAGCGATCGACGAGCTGCTGCGTGAGCGACACCTCGCCGTCGCGTTGCAATGCAGACAAATCTATTTTGTGTGACATTGTGTGATCGCTCACCGGTCGTACGGTAGCACTGCATCCCCTACTAAGCAATCACCGTACGACGTCCAAGGAGGGCAATCGTCATGCTCAACGTCACCGTTCGTCCGTCGCGTCCTGCTGACGAGTCCGGCCTCGCTCGTCTCGCCGCGCTCGACAGCGCGCGGCCCCTGAGAGGCCCCGCCCTCGTTGCGGAGTCCGACTCTCGGATACTCGCCGCGTTGCCGCTCGGCTCGGGGCGGCCGATCGCCGATCCGTTCGAGCCGACGGCCGAGATCGTGGCGCTGCTCGAGCTCCGCAAGCAACAGCTGGCCGAGGCCGGTCGCGCGTCCGGAGGCCGCCTCCGGTCGCTGCTGCGCGGTTCGCTCTCGCACGCACGCGTGTAAGCAGCTCGCTCCTCCCCCGCGAGTTCCCTCCGCGACGGCGCCGGCCCGAGAGGCCGGCGCCGCCGTTCAACGGCGCGCGGGCGCGCTCGGGGGCAGCGGCGGCGCGGCGAGCCACTCGCGCAGTCGCTCGTACACCGCCGGGTGGTTCAGCAGCGTCAGGTGGTGCGCTCCGCCCAGGTGCATGCCGTGCTCGGCCCGGAACGGGATGCGGCGTGTGCCGGCGCGACCGGCGGCGCTCGGCTCGAGCACGAGGCAGTCGCCCAGAAGGCGGCCGAGCGGGTGCCCCGCGCTGCGGGTGACCGTGGCCGCTACGAAGCAATGGGTGGCCCCCTCGAGCAGCGGCACCTCCCGGCAGGCCGCCGCGCGCAGCGCGTCGGGATCGCAGTCGCGCCAATCCTCGTCGACGAGCGAGCCCTGCCGCAGGTCGCGGATACCCGCGCTGCGCCTGCGGAGGTAGGCGGCGAAGGGACGGGTCTCGGGAGTCAGGTCGAGGCCCGCGCTCGCCCAGTGCACGACGTTGGCCAGCGGCGCCCCCATGTGAGGCGAGCCCAGCGAGACCACGTGCCGCACCCGATGCACCCAGAGGTCGTCCCGCTCGTCCGCGTAGTGGCACGCGCTGCGCGCCACGAGCCCGCCCATCGAATGGCCGACGAGCGCGATCTGCTCCACATCTTTCGGCCACGCGGCGAGGAGCTCCTCGAACAAATCCGCCAGCGAGCGACCGTTCGCCGAGATGTGGCGCCCGCTGTTGTAGCGGACGTAGAGCGGCGTGCAGTCCAGGTCCCGGGCGAGCCGGTGAGCGTAGGTCCCGCCCTCGGCGCCGACGCCGAGCCGCCAGGCGAGCTCGGTCTCCATCAATCCGTGCAGGAAGACGACGACGCGCGGCGTCGCCTGCGGGAACGCGCGACGGACCGCGTCCGGCTCCGGAGCCACCGCCCGACCGCGCACCCGTACGGTGATGGGCTCCTGGAGGGCGCTGCCCTGGCGCTCGAGCGTGTCGCCGATCAGGCCGTCCAGAGCCCCAAGTGCCACGGCGCCGCGACGAGATGTGGACAGCCAGCGCGCGTCGGCGGGTGGCCGGCGCCCCAGCCCGGCGTCGGCAGCCTGGCCGAGCAGACAGGCAAAGCCGCGCACCGCTCCGTAGACGCCGTTCGCCACTGCGTCGTGCACCGACCGGGCCGGGAGCGCGCCGGCCCCAACGGCGCCGAACGCACGCTCGGCAATCGCCCGATGGACCTCCCGCACCCCTCCGGCGGCGCCCCGCAGCTCGTCGAAGGCGAGTCGGCTGAGCGCGCGGGTCTCGTCCGGGCGGCTCTCGTGCGGGCCCACAAACGCTCTACCGCACAGCCGACTCTCGGGTTACACCGCGCGGCGCGGCGGCGGTAAGATTTGGCCGTGCCCGGCTGACGCTGACCGCTTGCCTACGCCCTGTACCCGCGTCCGCCGCCTTGCGGGCGCTCTATCTCGTCCTACGCTTGGAAGGCCGCGAGCCGCTCGGCCTCTTCCTCGGCCTCGCCACGCGCCGCGCGCGGCAACCGCCTGAACGGAGACAGCCGAATGTGGCCGCCCTCGTGTCTCCACGAGCCCGCCACGGCGCCGTCCACGGTGAACGTCCCCACCGATTGCGGAGTCTTCGTGTTGAACACGAGCCGCCGGAACTCCTCCGGCAGGATCCCGCTGCCGCGGGCGTGGGTTAACAGCGTCGCGTCCCAGGTCGGGAGGAAGCGCACCGGCGCTGGGGTGTCCGGGTCGGGGAGCGGTGCCCGAGGCAGGTCCACGAGCAGCTGGCCCTGCTCGTCGCGGAAGCGCCGCAGCGAGCGGCGGTCGAGGGCAGACGAGACCGCCTGCACCGGCAGCCCCGCCCAGGCCGCGACGTCCACCGGTCGGCCCGGGCCGAAGCCTCCGAGGTAGCGGGTCACGAGCAGCTCGATGCCGTCCTCCTGGGTAACGCCGCCCGAGGGACCGAGCCAGTCATCGGCCGCGGCATAGATGTCCGCGCGCCGGCGCTCCCAGGTGCCCGAGGGCGGCACGCGAACCATGTCGAGCCATAGGCCGGCGCCGTTGAAGAGGTTCGTGCTCAGCGACTCGACGAGCTCGGCGCGCGACGCCGGCCCGTCGGCGAGCCGTCGCCGCATGCGAGCCGCGGCCGCGGCAATCTCCCGCGAGCCCTCGGAGTGGATGCGAAGCCACCATTCCCGCCGCGCCTTCCGGACCCCGATCGCGAAGGGCCAATAGTCGCGCGCGGAGACGAGGTGGATCGTCGATCGGAGGAGCGTCCCCTGGACGACGGTCCTCCGCTCGAGCGCCCTCGTGAGGCGCTCGCGCTCGACATCCGCCAGACGCGACCAGAGCCCGATGTACATCGAGGGCGCGTACTGAGCCTGGATGCCGCCGATTCGCTCCAGCGCGCGCGGCAGCGTCTCTCGCTTGCGCGTGAGCAGGAACTGGCGCTCGAGCAGAGCCCGGTTCAACTCCCGCTGAGAGAGAACCCGCTCGGCCGCCTCTGCCATCGCCGGCGACGGTAACGAATTGTTGTGGCCGATTGCCGGCGCGCCCGGCGCAGGTCGGCGAGCAGCCGCCGCCGGTAGGCGTGTGCCTGGGTGAGCCTAAGACGCTTCGGGACCCTCGGGCAGCTTTGGGTCGAGGCGCTCGAGGATCTCGCAGACGATCGACGCGGTTGCATAGGTCTTGACCCAGTTCCGGTCGGCCGGGACGACATGCCAGGGCGCCCACTCGGTCGAGGTCTCCGTTATTGCCGCGTCGTAGGCGGCCAGGTACTCGTCGTAGCGCTCGCTCACGTCGAGGTCGCCGGGGCGGAACTTCCAGCGCTTCTGGGGATCGTCGATTCGCTCCTGCAGCCGCTCGCGCTGCTCCCTCCTGGACACGTTGAGGAAGACCTTGGCCGTTGCCGTTCCCTCGTCAGCGAGCATGCGCTCGAACTCGCGGATGTGCCCGCCGCGGCGCCGCCAGACCTCCTCGGGGAAGAGGCCGAGCACGCCGACGGTGACGATGTCCTCGTAGTGCGAGCGGTTGAAGACGCCGATCGTCCCCCGCGGGGGGAGCGCGGCGTGAATGCGCCAGAGGTAGTCGTGCTCGACCTCCGCGCCCACCGGGGCCTTGAAGGACGTGACCCGGACGCCCTGGGGGTTGACGCCGGCGAATACGCGGCGGATGACCCCGTCCTTCCCGGATGCGTCGACGCCCTGAAGGAGGAGGAGCACCGCGCGCTTCGCCTCGGCGAACAGGAGGTACTGGAGCTCGTCGATCCGCTCCCGCAGCTTCTTCGTCTGCTTCTCGGCCTCCTCCTTCTCGAGACCGAGGGTGTCCCGCGGGTCGCGCTCGGCCAGCCGCGCCGGCTCACCCGGGTCGACGCGCAGCTGTTCGAGCTGGGCTGTGGGCATCGGCGAGCGGGGATTACACCAAACGCGTTCCGCTGGGCGCGCCGGGGCGTTGCTCGCTTAGATCGCAGTCGGTCGTCCGGGTGGCGGCCGGGCGGCCGGGCCGGTCTCCGCGGGCGGGAGTTGGGCGGGGTAAGGGGTGTGGTCCGAGGCGGCGGTGGGGCTTGGGCCGGCGATGACTCAACGCGTCGCCTTGAGGTAGCGAAATCCGCTTGTATGCCTACATATTTATATAACTGATAAGCTATACTCGTTCCGATGGCGACGACGTTCGACGTGTTGGCCGAGCCCAACCGGCGCCGCATACTCGACCTCCTACTGGAGGGGCCACGGCCGGTTGGCGAGCTGGTTGCGCAAATCGGCCTCACGCAACCGGGGACCTCGAAGCACCTCCGGGTCCTGCGGCAGGCCGGGCTCGTGCGGGTCCGCTCCGACGCGCAGCGGCGTCTCTACGAGCTTCGCCCCGAGCCGCTGGCCGAGGTACACGCCTGGCTCGAGCCCTACCGGCGCCTCTGGGCGGAGCACCTCGACGCGCTCGAACGGCATCTCGACACGATGGAGGACTGAGACGTGGAAGGCACATTGCAGACAGTCGACGGCAGGGCCGTCCTGCGCTTCGAGCGCCGGCTCGCGCATCCGGCGGAGAAGGTCTGGCGTGCCATCACCGACCCGGCCGAGCTGGCTAACTGGTTCCCGGCCGCGATCGAGGGCGACAGGGAGCCCGGCGCGGCGCTCCGCTTCGTCCACCCCGGCGGCGAGGGCCCGACGCTTGAGGGCGAGGTCACGGAATTCGATCCGCCCCGGCTGTTCGCCTTCACCTGGGGGGAGTCCCTTCTCCGCCTCGAGCTGCGACCCGACGGCAACGGCTGCATCCTCGTATTCACCCAGACCTTCGACGAGCGTCCGTCGGCTGCCAGCTACGGCGTCGGGTGGGAGAGCTGCCTCGACGCGCTGGCGTTGACGCTCGAAGGGACGCCGGTGGAGCAGCAGACGCCCGATCGATATGCCGAGCGGCACGAGGCCTATGTCGAGAGCTTCGGCCTCTTGGAGGGGACAGTGCAGGACGCGGCCGACGGCTGGACGGTGCGCTTCGAGCGGCTGCTGCCCCACCCCGTCGGCAACGTGTGGGGCGTGCTCGGCGATGGCGATGTCACGGTCGGCGCAGACCCGCCGCTGCAATCCACCAACGGGTTCGTCCCCGCCGGACCGGTCACCGCCGTCGAGGCGCCGAAGCTGCTCGAGTACGCCTGGCTCTCGGACGGCGAGCAGGCGGGCCGGGTGCGTTGGGAGCTCTCGGACGGCCCCGGCGGCGCTCTCGTCGAGTTGACCCAAACGGTCCCCGCGCCGCTCGCGCATCTGCGCCCTACGGCGCTGGCGGCCTGGCATACGCACCTCGAGCTGCTCGCCAAGCAGTTGATGGGCACCACAGTCTGCCCCTGGCCCGAAGAGCGGACCGAGGAGCTGAAGCGGCACTACCGAGCGCTAATGGGCTGAGCAGCTCACCGCGCCGCCGGACATCCCCTCGGCCATGGTGCTGGTGTTCTTCCGCATGGCGTCGAGATAGGTCTCGGCGCCGGACCCCTCGGGTCCGAGTGCGTCGGCCCAGAGCTGCCCGCCGACCTTGGCGCCCGCCTCGCGCGACACGGCGCTCTCGAGTCGCTTGTTCAGTGCGGTCTCGGGGAAGATCGCCTCCACGCCCTCCGCGCGGATGTGGTCGACCAGCTCGTTGATGTCACGCGCGGACGGCTGGGCCTGGGTCGAAAGGGAGGGAATCAGGGCGCCGACCACCCCGACGTCGTAGCGATCGGCAAAGTAGCCGAGCGCGTCGTGCGTCGTGACCAGCTTGCGCTCGTCGACGGGCACCCGCCGCATGCAGTCGGCGATGTCCCGGTCGAGCGCCTCGAGCTTGCGGAGGTAGGTGCCCGCATTCCGCTCGTAGGTCGCCCGTCCGGCGGGATCGGCTTCGATCAGGGCATCCCGAATCACGGCGACCGCCCGGATCGTGTTGCGTGGGTCCTCCCACCAATGCGGATCGGTCTCCCCGTGCTCGTCCTCGATTCTGTGAACCGAGTCGATGAGGGTCACGACCCGCGGATCGCCGCCGGCGTTCTCGATCAGCTCGTCGAGCCACGCGTCGATGTCGCCACCGGACTTGAAGACCAGGGGCGCGTCGCCGATCGCCCCGACGTCGCTCGGTCGCGGCTCGTAGTCGTGCGGATCGGCGTTCGTGCCGAGGATGCCGTGCACGTCGACCCGGTCGCCGCCCACGTTCCTGACGAAGTCGGCCACCTGAGTGGTCGTCGCGACCACCGTCAGCTGCGCGCCGCTCGCTTGAGAGTCATTACTCCCACAGCCCGTTGCCAGCGCGACCAACGCGGCAACGAGTAGCACCAGCGGAAGCACCCGCGGCAGCAGCCGCCGCGCAGGCGACCGCGGAGGTCGGTCCCACGCACGGGAACTATTGAGAATGATTCTCATTCACGGCATCGTACCGGTTGTCTCGCGCCGTCCTGGATAGGCCACCGCATTTCGCGGTCCGGGCAGGACAGCGCCCTCCGGACCGGCGCCGCCGCGAACGTGACCGGCTCCTTACCCCGCTCCGATCCGGCCGGCGGAGACCGGGAACGCCCGGAGCACCGCCATCGAACCTAACTCCGGCGCAGCTCCGCGACGAGCTCCACCACCGTCTCGCCGACGCCGTCCAGGCTCCGGCGCGAGAGCTTGTCGAGGCCGTCCGAGAGCGAGTGCCCCGGGTAGCTCCAGTCGATCAGGTCGACTGCCGACACGCCTTCCAGCAGGAACGGCGTGTGGTCATCGACGATCGAGGGGCCGACCCTCCTCGGGAACAGGCGGGCGGCGCCGACCCTGGCGGCGGCGGCGCGCACCTGGGCCCAAAGCGAGGCCGTTGAGCTGCCCTCGCGGGGAAGCGTCAGCCCACGGTTGCCGACATAGTCGAGCAGCACCATCGCCGCGGTTCGACCTGGGTGTTCGGCCACGTAGGCCCGCGAGCCGCGGAGGCCCTTGTGGTAGAAGTCGCGGCTTTCCTCGGGCAGCCCGGCCTCCGGCTCCTCGCCGTCGAAGAGCACGAAACGGACTTCCCGCGCGCCGGCCGGACGGGGCAGTTGCCGCAGCGCGCGCGCCGCCTCTACGACCACGGCCGTGCCCGCCGCCCCGTTGTTGGCGCCGACGAATCCCTTCGGCTCGACCAAGGTGTCGTAGTGCGCTCCGAGCACTATGCCCGGCCGACGCCCCTCGAGGGTGCCCACCACGTTCCGCAATCCGGGCTCGCGGGGAATCGGCTCGAAGTGGCCGTTCGGCAGAAGGCGGCGCAGCCTGACGGCCAGCGCGCGCAGCTGAGGCGAGCCGGCGGGCCGCTGGCCGACGGCGACCTGACGCTCCACGAGACTCCACGCCCGGTCCGCATCGAAGCGATCGACGCGGGCTCCCTGGCCGCGACTCAAGGCCTTCTCATCCTCGCCGCAGCCGACCCCTACCGCCGCCGCGGTCGCGCAGAGCGCCAGGGCGCACAAGACGGATACGCATCTCACCACGATCGCATGATCGAGTAGTAGTACCCGGCGTGACGACCGGCAGCATCACCCTTGCCGCGCTGCGGCGTCACGTTGTCGCCCATCAAGGCTTTGCGACAAGACTCCGAAAGGCCGGCGCCTACGAGGTGGAGACCGCCATCCGGCGTCTCTCGGGCGTGCAGCTCGACTCGATCTCCACGGTCGAGCGAAGCCACCGCATCGTGCTCACCTCGCGCGTCGGCAACTACCCGCGAGGCACGGTGTCCGCCCTGCTGAGCCAGGGCCGCATCTTCGAGTACTGGGCGCACGAGGCCTGCCTGCTGCCGGTGGAGGACTTTCCGCTGTTTCGCTGGCGGATGCGGGGCCGCGGCCACTGGGACAGCCACGATCGGGCGCTGCGCGAGCATCCCGAGGTAGCCGAGCACGTGCTCGCGGAGATCCAGGCCCGCGGTCCGCTCGGCTCGCGCGACTTCGAGGGCGAGGGCGGTGGGGGGATGTGGAACTGGAAGCCCGCGAAGCGCGTTCTCGACTCGCTGTGGGACCGCGGCGACCTGTCGATCGCCGGCCGCCAGGGCTTCCAGCGGCTCTACGACCTGACCGAGCGGGTGATCCCGCGGCCGGTCCTCGACGCACCGGTGCCGAGCGACGGCGACGCGCTGAGAGGGCTCGTGCTGCGAGCGGTACGCGGGCGAGGGGCGCTGACCGAGAGCGGGATCGCCGAGCACTACCGCGTGCCCGGGCGACGCGCCGCCATACGGCCATACGTGGACGCGCTCGTCGCCGAGGGCCAGCTGCAGCGGCTGGCGGTGGACGACGGCGGTCCGGCGGTGCTGGTGCCGGCCGGGATGCCGCTGGGCGAGAGAGTGTCGCCCGGCGCGACGCTGCTGTCGCCCTTCGACAATCTGCTCTGGGACCGCCCCTTCGCGGAGCGCGTGTTCGGGTTCAAGCACGTGATGGAGATCTACAAGCCGCCCTCGCAGCGCGTTTACGGCTACTACGTGCTGCCGCTGTTGCGCCGCGACGGGATCGTCGGTAGGGCCGACCTCAAGTCCGACCGCAAGAGGGGTGAGCTGCGGCTGCTGGCATTCCATCGCGAGCCGGGCGTGCGTGATACGAAGGCGCTCGGGGAGGCGCTGAGGGGCTCGCTGGAACGGCTCGCTCGGGCGGCCGGCCTCGAGCGGGTCGTGTCACGAGGCTCGTCGCGCTAGGTCGCCCAGGCCTTCCTCGAGCAGTGCGACCGCCTGCTTCGCCTGCGCGAGGACGTCGCGGGCGAGCCGCGGTCCTCGCGCGCCCGCGACTATCCGTCGTCGCGTGTAGTCGACCAGGGCGCGGTGGACCCCCATCATCGCGTTTGCGGCCACCCACGGTGCGATGTCGCCGTCGTGCGCGCCGGCTTCCTCGGCGATGAGGCTCGCCAGGGACGCCGTGTAGCGCGCGTAGATCTGCTCCTCGCGCGCGCGAAGCGTTGGACTGTCGCTGATCATGCGCGTGATGGCCTCGAGCCGCTCGCGGGCCTCCGCGTCCCTTGCGCCGACGAGGCCGCGCGGCTCGCTCACGAAGCGGCCGAACGCCTCCACGACAGACTCTCCCGGCGCCCTTGTGCGGATCGTCTCGAGCAGCTCGTCCTCGAACGACTCCATGCGCCAGTAGACGAGGTTCTCCTTGGTCGGGAAGTAGTTGACACCGTCTTCTCGGCCACCTCCGCTGTGCGGGCGATCTCGGCCACGGTCACGCGGTCGAAGCCGCGCTCGCTGAACAGGCGACGGGCCGTCTCGGCGATTGCCTCTCGCGTCTGCTGCTTCTTGCGCTCTCGAAGTCCTGGGTGCTGATCCATGGGAATTATGATACGGTGACTAAAAAGTTATAGTGACTATACAGAGCCCCGACACGTCGAGCAGCGGAAGGTTCCCATGACAGATCCCATGACACCCAGCACTAGTAGCCCTGGCTCCACCGTCGCCGTGCCGTTTGCCGCCATCGTGCTCGCCATGCTGCCCGCGGTGCTCGACCAGACGATCCTGGCGACCGGCCTGCCCACCATCGCCGCCGACCTCGGAAGCCTCACCGACGTCTCGTGGCTAGTCACCGCGTACGTCGTGGCAGCCGCCGCGTCAACGCCTCTGTGGGGGAAGCTCGGCGACAGGTACGGGCACAAGCGGCTGCTCGAGCTCTCCCTCGTCGTTTTCGTGAGCGCGTCCGCACTGTGCGGCGCTGCGCAGGGCATCACCGAGTTGATCGTCCTTCGCGTCGTGCAGGGCGCCGCCGCGGGCGGACTGATGACGCTCGCCATGGCGGGGGTTGGCGATCTCGTATCGCCTCGCGAGCGGGGGCGCTATCAGGGCTACATCGCCGCGACGTTCGCGGTCGCCACGGTGATCGGGCCGCTTCTGGGCGGCGTGCTCGTGGACCACGCGAGCTGGCGCTGGGTCTTCTACGTGAACCTGCCGGTGGGCATCGCCGCGCTCGTGGGCCTGAGCCTCAGGCTGCCCGCGCCGGAGACCGACCCCCCCGAGCGTCCGCTCGACGTCTCGGGCGCAGTCCTGCTCGCCGGAGCCACGACCGCGCTGATGCTCACCTGCGTCTGGGGTGGTGACCGCTATGCCTGGGACTCCGGCCCGATCCTCGGGCTGATCGGCGCCACGCTGCTCCTGTCGAGCGCTCTGGTCGGGCGCGAACGGCGTGCCGCCGACCCGATCGTCCCCTTCCACCTCCTCCGCACGCGGTCGGTGGCCGTGGCAAGCACGGCGCTGTTCTTCGGGACCGCCGCGCTGTTCGCGATCACCGTGTTCGTGCCGCTGTTCCTGCAGACGACGACGGGCGCCAGCCCCACACAGGCGGGACTGCTCTTGGTCCCGATGATGATCGGCCTCACGCTCTCCACAACGCTTTCGGGTCGCAGCATCGCCCGCACTGGGCGCTACAAGCGCTTCCCGATCGCCGGGCTCGCGCTGATGACGGCGGCGCTCGGCCTGCTGGCGGCGCTGGCGGGCGATCCGTCGCGCACGGCCACCGGCATTGCCCTCGCGGTCTTCGGCTTGGGCTTCGGCATGGTCACGCAGGTGCTGATCGTCGCGGTCCAGAACACCGTGGAGCGCCGCGAGCTCGGCATCGCGACCGCCACGACGGGCTTCTTCCGCGCGCTCGGCGGTGCGATCGGTGCCGCGGTACTCGGCGCCGTCTTCGCCGCGCGCGCCGGGATGCACGCGACGGAGGGAGGCGTCGGCGCGCTCGGCGCGGTGGCCCGGGCCGACATCATCGACGGGGTGCAGACCGTCTTCGTAGTCGCGGCGCCGCTGGCCGCGGTCGCGCTGATCGCGGTCCTGCGTCTCCCCGAGCAGCCGCTCCAGACCCGTGGCGGCGGCGCCCCCGCAAGTGGATGAGCGTCAGCGCGCCAGCACGACCCAGGTCGCGGCGGGGGCGGTGTACGAGCCGGCCTCGTCGCAGTAGGGCGCCATGCTCTCCCTGATCGCGGTGCGCGTCGCCTCCCGCTCTTCGTCCGGCAGCGCGTCGAAGGTACTCCCGAACGGGCTGAGTCCGACGAGCGCCCCCCACAGGTCGTCGAAGTCCGCGTAGTGGTACTCGAAGGCGATCTCCTCGAGCTCGGGCTCGTCGAAGCCCGCGCCCGTTACGAGCTCGCGGATCCGAGCGGGGTCTCCCATGGCGAAGATCCCCGGCGCTCCGGGCTCCGGCGGGGGCCTGTGACCTCGCTGAACGATCGTCATCGCGGGTACGGCCTGCCACGGGTTCCGCTCGGCGGTCCCCCAAACGGCAAAGGCGAGCGGACCACCACGGCGAAGGACCCGCCTCGTTTCCGCCAGCGCCGCGGCCGGATCGGCCATGAGCATGTAGGCCCAGCGACAGACCACGCCGTCCACCGAGTCGTCGGCGAGGTCCATTGCCTCGGCGTCGAGCACGCGATGCTCGACGTTGGTCAGGCCGCGAGCCTCGCTCTGGCGCCGGGCGACCTCGACCATTTCCGGTGCGAAGTCGGTGGAGATGAGGCGACCGCCCTCTAGGCGCTCCGCTACCTGCAGTCCCAGCTCACCCGGCCCGGCGCCGATCTCGAGGATGGTCTGGCCGGGCTGCGGGTCGACCGTTTCGACGAGCCAGGCATTGACCCGGGCGGTGTTGTCGACCATCCACTCGCGCCGGTCCTCCCAGCCCGGGGCGACACGTCCCCAGTTCTCGAGGCTCTCCCGCCGATAGGTGCTGAGGTCGATTCCCATACCCGACATGTTGACCGATGAGTTCATGTCGATTCGGGGGTCTCAGTAACGACCTCCATTAAAGACCGATGACAGGAGATCGAAACGTGACCGCCGAGATCAGAAACGACCGGAAGCGCTGGATGGCTCTCTATGTGCTCTGCGTGGGCATGCTCATGATCGTGCTCGACGCCACGATCGTGAACGTGGCGCTGCCCTCGATTCAGGACGACTTGGGGTTCTCGCAGAGCAACCTCGCGTGGGTAGTGAACGCATATCTGATCGCTTTCGGCGGTCTGCTGCTGCTCGCGGGTCGTCTCGGCGACCTCTTCGGGCAGCGCCGCGTCTTCCTGATCGGCCTGGCCGTCTTCACCAGCGCCTCGCTGCTGTGCGCGGTGGCCCAGAGCCAGGGCGTCCTGATCGGGGCGCGCTTCGTCCAGGGCGTCGGCGGCGCCCTCACCTCCGCCGTGATCCTCGGCATGATCGTCACGATGTTCCCGGAGCCACGGGAGCAGGCGAAGGCGATCGGCATCTACACGTTCGTCGCCGTCGCGGGGGGCTCGATCGGCCTGATCGTCGGCGGCGTCCTGACCGAGGCGATCAACTGGCACTGGATCTTCTTCGTCAACCTGCCCATCGGCGTGGCCACCGGGCTGTTCGCCCTCAGGTTGGTCGAGGGCGGCGAGGGAATCGGCCTCCGGGAGGGCGCCGACATTCCCGGCGCGGCCCTCCTCACCGCCGGCCTGATGCTCGGTGTCTACACGATCCTCGAGGTCGAGGCGCAGGGTTGGGGTTCGACCCAGACGCTCGGGCTCGGCGCCGCCGCGATCGCCCTGCTGGCCGCGTTCATCGCCCGCCAGGCGCGAGTCGCCAACCCGCTGATGCCGCTGCGCCTGTTCCGCTCGCGCAACGTCTCGGGGGCGAACTTGATCCAGGCCTTCCTCGTGGTCGGCATGTTCGGGATGTTCTTCCTGGGCGCCCTCTACATGCAGCGGATCCTGGGCTACGGCGCCCTCGAGGTCGGCCTTGCGTACCTGCCGGTCACCCTGGTCATGGGGACGATGTCGTTCCGCTTCTCGGCCCGCCTCAACATGCGCTACGGACCGAAGGCGACGCTCATCCCGAGCATGGTGGCGATCGCCGCCGGAATGCTCCTCTTCGCGCGGACGCCGGTCGAGGCGAGCTATGTAGTCGATCTGCTCCCGCCGATGGTCCTGATCGGCCTCGGCGCCGGCCTAGGCTTCCCCTCGCTGATGACGCTCGCGATGTCGGGCGCCACGCCGAGCGACTCCGGATTGGCCTCGGGCCTCGTCAACACGAGCGTGCAGGTGGGCGGCGCGATCGGCCTCGCCGTGCTCGCGACGGTTGCGACCGAGCGCACCGACGGCCTCCTCGCCCACGGCGAGTCGACCGCCTCGGCGCTCAACTCTGGATATCACCTCGCCTACCTGATCGGAGCGGCACTCGTGGCGGTCGCGATCGTGGTGGCCGTGCGCGTGCTGCGCTCGGAGAGCCCCGCGGACCACGCCGAGCCTGAGCGGACCCTCGCCGAGCCCGCCTACGCCGAGGCTGCCTGAGACCCTACGCCACGCAGATCCCAGGAACGGCGAGCCGCTCGAAGACGTGTGGCGCCGCGACGGCGCTGTCGGGATAGCGGCTCGCGCGTTCCTGGAATCCGGGCGAGCGGAAAGCGTCCCCGAGCGCCATCGCGGACTCCCACACGGCCAGGTTCATGAACGTGGTGCTCCCCACTATCCCGCGGTGGAGCTGGGTCGAGATGAAGCCGGGCTGCCGTCTCATGAAGGCGGCGTCGTCGGCCCAGACGTCGCGCAGCCGCGCCGAGTCGCCGGGGGCCACGTTGAACTGGTTGATGAGCACGACAGGGCCCGTGTCCTGCTGCAGCTGTTGCAGGTAGGTCACGCGCTCGTCCATCTCACGGAGTTCCATCGTCGTCACTGCTCCCTTCCGCCGCTTCGGGCGCTCGCGTCGAGCCTGTCGCCCAGTTCCTGGAGGACGCGGGCGGTGGTCGACAGCTCCGAGACCCCCAGTCCGGCGGCGAGCTCGTTGATCCAGCCGACCTGTCGGCGCTGTACCGCCGCGTACCTCTCGCTGCCGAGCTCGGTCAGCCGAATCAGCGGGGAGCGCCGGTGATCCGGATTGCTG
Source organism: Thermoleophilaceae bacterium (assembly GCA_036519295.1). GTDB lineage: Bacteria > Actinomycetota > Thermoleophilia > Solirubrobacterales > Thermoleophilaceae > JACVRW01. The sequence continues at coordinate 23,410 of DATDLN010000037.1, read as the reverse complement.
TTCGTCTGCACGAGCCCGTCGCCGAGGAGCCGATTGACCGACGCCTGCACGCTTTGCCGCGTAAGGCCCATACGCCGGGCGACCTGCGGGACGGTCAGCGGCCGGCCGGCCAGCGCCACGGCTCCCATCACCTGCCAGCGGGCCGAGGTCAGCCCCTCCTTCGCCGCCAGCAGATCGCCGGCCGCGAGGAATAGGCCGTTCGCGCGGAATGTGCTGAGCACGACCCCGGTGGCGGCGCTGCCTTCGGCCGTCCAAGTCCGTCTGGGCATGATGGCAAAACACTGTCACAGTGACAGAGGGCTGTCAAGAGGATTCACCGAACACGCGTCGCGGCGAGGTTCAGCGAATCGACTGGCCGATTCCGAGCATGTTGCCTTCGCTGTCGCGGAACCAGGCGGCACGCTCGCCCTTGCCGCCCTTGCTCGGATAGTTGCCGGACACCTCGGCGATTCCGTCGACCGTCGTCATCCCCGGGATGTCGACCTCCTCGAACACGACACCGCGCGCCCTCATCTCCGCGACGGTGGCGTCGATGTCGTCGACGTCCCACGCCATCTGTGTGAACGTGCCCGGTGAGCTTCCTCCCGATCCGAACAGCGCGAACTCGCCGCTTGCGCAGCGGTACAGGAGACCGCCCGGCCGCTCCTCGCTGGGCTCGAGGCCAAGCTTGTCGGCGTAGAACCGCCGCGCTCGGTCGAGATCCTGCGCCGGGATTCGGGTTGCCACGCGGCCCTGCTTCAGCACTGTGTCCTCCTCGTAGTTGGGTTTCATGACGCCGGCAGAAGGTGGCGGTAGTCGAACCGCTCGGCCTTCAGGATCGGCCGGCCGTCGCGATCAAACCAGTCCGCGCGCGGGCGGTCGTAGTAGAGCTCGACGCCGTTTCGTCCGGATCGGACAGGTACACGGAGACGGTGGCCCCGTGGTCGGTGGCGTGATCGATCGGATGGTCGTGGTCGAGCAGGCGCTGGACCGCGCGGCCGAGCTCGCGGCGATCGGGGTAGACGAAGGCCACGTGATAGAGACCGGTGTGCCCGCGCGGAGGCGGCGTGGCGTCCGCGCTCTCCCAGGTGTTGAGGCCGACGTGGTGGCGGGTAGTCACCGGCGGCCAGGAAGGCGGCGTCGAGCCCAACGGCCCGGCCGTCGGCGACGAGGCCGAAGCCGAGCGCGTCGCGGTAGAAGCCGAGGGCGCGGTCGAGGTCCGCCACCCTGAGGTGCACGTGGCCAACGCGGACGGCGGGATGGATGAGTTCGTCGTTCATGTGGCCAGTTTCCCGGCTCCGTTCTGGTCCGCCATCGGTGTATTCACCTATCCAGCGTGGGGGCTACGCGAGAATCGCGGAATGGCGGCGTCGCTCCCTCCCCTCGTCGGCCGCTCCGCGGAGCGCGAGGCGATCGCCGCTGCGCTGGAGGCGCTCCGCGCCAGGCCGGGCGAGATCGTCGCGATCGAGGGCGAGCCCGGTATCGGCAAGTCCCGGCTGCTCGCCCATCTGGAGGCAGGCTTTTGGACGGGGCGGCCGTCGCCGGCGATCCGTTCGAGGTCGGGCTGGCCGCCGAGGTGGCGGAGCTCTCCGAGGTGGCGGGGCTGGCGGCGCTCGACGAGTTGCTGGCGTGCGCCCTGGCACGGCCGGCCGGCGCGCCGCGATTGTTCGCCTTCCGCCACCCGGTGGTGCGCCACGCGGTGTACGAGGCGGCGCCGAGCGGGTGGCGTCTGGACGCGCACGCCCGTGCCGCCGGGGCGCTCGAGCGGAGCGGCGCCGGGCCGGTCGAGCGTGCCCACCACGTCGAGCAGGCCGCCCGTCCGGGGGACGCGGAGGCCATTGAGCTCCTGGCGACGGCCGCTTCAGACCTTCAGTCCCCCGCTCCAGCCGTCGCCGCTCGTTTCACGCCGCCACGCTGCGGCTGCTGCCCGATCGGCACGAGAACCGCGAGCAGCATGTCTATCTCACCCCAGTCGCGCCGGCTCCCGGCAATGCTCGGGCTGATCGCGTTCGGGCTGGTCGCTCTCGCGCTCATCCTCGCCACCAGCGCCGCCGCCGCGGCCCCCCAAGAGAGTGCCCAGTCAGCCAACCATCGCAGCACCGAGCGCCTCGTCGTCCGGGGCGAGGACACCATCAAGGACGGGCCGTGTCCGGACGGCGTCTGCCAGCTCGAGCTCGCCGACGGCGTCTTCCGCGGCACGCCGGTGGGGACGGGCGCTTACAACGGGCGAGCTCAGGGTCGCCGAGTTGTTCCCGAACGGCGAGGCGGCGTCTGCGCACCGATCGACGGGCGCATCGTGCTCGGCGCCGGTTCCGCCGACCGCCTTGTCCTCGCGCTCTCGGGCGACTCGTGCCAAGACGGCGCCGGCGACGTCACCGCCGCTTCCTTCACGGGCATCGCCAGCTTCCTCGTGAAGCACGGCACGGGCGCGTATGCGAAGGCCAAGGGATACGGGCTGGCGAGCTTCTTCGAGGACGCCTCGGACCGTGAGCCCATGACGCTGATCGGTCGCATCTCTCGCTGACCGATCACACACGCCAGGTAGCAGGATCGATGGCGAGCGAGGCCCCGGCGAGTTCGGGCCTCGCTCGCCTACGTTCTTGCTATGGGGCAGCGCTTGTCTTGACGGGTACACGTTCGATCCGTAGCGTCGCCAAGATGCCGGCCCAAGGGGGAGGAGAGAGGCGGCGTGCAGATCGGTAAGGCCGGGGCTCCGGTCAGCCATATCAGCCAGGCCTATCCGGACAGGGTCGAAGTGCGGGGACGCGACCTCTGCGGCGACCTGATGGGCAGGTTGAGCTTCACGGAGTACTTCAACCTGCTTCTCACCGGCCGCGAGCCGACCGAGGACCAGCGCTACTTCCTCGATCTCCTGCTCGTCGCAATCGCCGAGCACGGGATGATGCCCACCAACGTCGCCGCCCGTATGACGCTCGCGGCGGATCCCGGCTCGCTGCAAGGCGCGGTCGCGGCGGGGATCCTGGGTTGCGGCCCGGTCATCCTCGGCACCTCCGAGTCCTGCGCGCGGCTTCTCGAAGACGCACAGAAGAAGGTGGCCTCCGGCGATTCACCCGAGGCGGTCGCCGGAGACGTCGCGCGTGCGGTCCACGCTTCCGCCGGCAGGTTGCCGGGCTTCGGCCACCCGGTTCACCGCCCGCTCGACCCGCGGGCCGAACGGATTCTCGAGCTTGCCGACGAGCGCCAGGTGAGCGGGCCCCACGTCCTGCTCGCTCGCCACCTGCGCGAGGCTGCGGCCGAGGCGTGGGGCAGGCCGCTCACCATGAACGTCGCCATGCCGATCGCCGCCGTGATGCTCGACCTTGGCTTCTCGTCCGCAACCGTCAAGGCCGTTCCGATCCTCGCGCGGACGGCGGGCCTGCTCGCTCATCTGGCCGAGGAGCAACAGAACCCGCTTGGCTTCTTCATGGCGGGGAAGGCCGAGGAGGCGATCGAGTACGAGCGACAGCCGGAGGACGGGCGCTGATACTCGCCCCCGAGGTCGAAACCCGCCCCTGGGGAGAGCAGCTCGCCGTCGACGACGCGAGCTACCGGGCTCAACTCGCCTACCTTTTCGACCGCTCGCCCTTCTACCGCGAGAAACTGGCGGGCGCCGGATTCGGCTCCCCCAACGCTGCCGGCGGGCTTGCCGACATCGCGGGCCTGCCTCTCACCGAGAAGCGTGAGGTGCGGGCGACGTGCACGCCGAACAATCCGATCGGCGCCCATCTCTGCGCGACGCGGTCCGAGATCGTCCGGATCTACTCGACGAGCGGCACCACCGGCAGCCCCAGCTACGTGCCGCTGACGGCCGGCGATCTCGACAACTGGGTCACGGCGTCCGCGCGCAGCTACGCGGCCTCCGGCATCGCGGCCGGCCGGCGCATTGTCACCACCTACAACGCCGGTCCCTTCGTGGCGGGCGCCGCGCTCGCCGCATTCGAGCGGATCGGCCTCTGCCACATTCCGGTCGGCACCGGGAACACTGAGCGTTTGATGCTGGCGATCGAACAGCTGAAGCCCGAGGGCGCGGTGCTCACACCCTCCTACGCGGCGTATTTGGTCGAGTGGGCAGCGGAGCGGAACTTCGATCTGCGGGGGTCGAGCGTCGAGCGCGTGCTCGTGGCGGGCGAGCCCGGCGGTGGGGAGCCGGCCTTTCGCACGAAGCTCGAGCAGGGTTGGGGGGCAAGGGTCACCGAGGCGATGGGCATCGGCGACATCGGGGTCTCGCTCTGGGGCGAGTGCGAGGAGCAGGACGGGATGCATCTGGGCGCCCGCGGCTTCGTCCACGCCGAGCTGATCGATCCCGCGACCGGCGACGGCGTCGAGATGAGCGACGGCGCCACCGGCGAGCTCGTGTTGACGCACCTTCGGCATCGCGCGGCGCCGCTGCTGCGCTTCCGCACGCGTGATCACGTTCAGGTCCGGACACGGCCGTGCGCCTGCGGGCGCACGGGCCCACGCCTGCGGTGCGTCGGGCGTACCGACGACATGCTCATCGTCCGCGGCGTCAACGTCTTCCCCTCGGCCGTCCGCGAGGTGGTGAGCGCGTTTGCGCCGGACGTCAGTGGCCACGTCCTCGTGAGGCCGCGGGCGCCCGGCGTGAAGCAGGAGCCACCGCTCCCCGTGCGGGTCGAGCTGGCTCGGGGCAGGGCGGCCGATGCGGCCCTGGCGGACGCGATTCGAGAGAGACTGCGCAACGTGCTCGTCATCCAGACACGTGTGGACCTCGTGCCGTGGAGGAGCCTGGGACGGAGCGAGTACAAATCAAAGCTCGTCGAGCACGAGGCGAAGGCGCCCTACCACTAGGAGGAGTGCATGAACGCAAACACCCTGAGCATCCTGAGACCAAGCGTCAACAACCTGACCGCTCGGATCTTCGTACGCGCCGCCGGGCTCGACTTCGACGAGCTCGACGTTTGGGGGAAGAAGGACGAGCCGGCCTTCGTACAGAAGGACCCGGCCAAGCTCACGCCCATGCTCGAGGAGGACGGACTGCCGCGAGGTTCGCTCTGGGAGAGCTGCGCGATCATGCAGTACCTCTGCAACAAGCACGGCCTCGACCGGTTCTATCCGACCGACCCGGGCGAGCGGGCGATGATCGACAGCGCGATGTTCTATCTGATCGGCACGCTCTATCCGCTCGTCGCCCGCGCCACCTATCCGACGCTTGGCTTCCCGCAGTACGCGGGGGAAGTCGCCACGTCCGACGCCGACGACGACATGAAGGCAAAGGCCCAGAAGGACGCTGAGGCAGCGATCGCCGAGCCGCTCGCGGCCTATCACGCGTTCTTCCTCGAGGGGAAGAAGTTCATCGGCGGGGGCGCTCCCTCCATCGCCGACATCCGCCTGGCCGCGACGCTCGAGTTCCTGCACGCGATCGACTACGACTTCCCCGCCTGGGCCAAGGAGTACATGGCCGCGGTAGAGGACGCGCTCGGCGAGGCCTACTCGGAGCCGGCCGCGGACGTGCGCGGATTCGTGGCTCAGATGAAGGCGCAGTAGCGGGCCGTAGCGGTGGCCGGCCGGCGACTCTGATCAGCGCGCGGCGTAGGCTGCGAGGAACGCCCGCACGCCGGTGTCCGCGTACCGGTCGAGCTCGGCGGGGGCGGGCGCCTCGTCGCGGCCGAGGAGCATCGCCAGGTTCAGCGGGCCCGACATGATCAACCAGTTGAAGTGTGCGGCGGCGAGGAGCGGGTCGTCGAGCCGGAGCAGGCCTCGCGCGGCGAGACCGTCGAAGACGGTGGCGAGGGCGCCGATCGTGCGTCCCGGGCCTCGCTCGTAGAAGGTGCGACCCAGCTCCGGGAAGCGGCCGGCTTCGGCGATCACCAGCCGACGTAGCTGCAGAACCCGCGGCTGCATCACCGCGGCGACCTGGCGGCGTGCGAGGTCCCGAAGATCCTCCTCGAGGTCGCCGCTGTCCCTGAGCTCCAGCACCTCGTTGTGGACGGGCTCGGCGACCTCGTCGACCGTGCTCGTGACAATCTCGGTGAAGAGACGCTCCTTGTCGGCGAAGTGCTTGTAGACCGTCTGCTTCGAGACGCCGGCGAGCGCGGCGATCTCGTCCATGCTCGTGCCCCGGTAGCCGTTGCGGAGGAACGCCGCCGTGGCCGCCTCGAGTATCGCCCCGCGCTTGCGAGTCGACCGGCGCGTGTCCTGCAACTCAGCGGGCGCTTCGGGTGGGGGAGTGCCGGTCATCAAAAGCTGCGTGAATAGTACTAGACGGTTCCGTTCCGCATGTAGTACTATACGGTCTAGTTCCGTACATAAGGCGCGTCATAGCGCCAAATGGGTTGCTCCGCTCGAGGAGGTCTGAATGTCGCCACACGAACCAGCAGCACTGGAAGCCCAACTTCTGTTGACCGGTCGGGTGATCGGCGAGTCGCCTCGTTGGCACGACGACCGTCTCTGGTTCGCCCATTGGGGCACGGGGGAGATCGTCGCCGTGGATTTGGACGGCAACAGCGAGGTCGTTGGACAGGGCCCGCCGGGCCTCGGGTGGTCGATCGACTGGCTGCCCGATGGTCGCCTTCTTGTGACGGGCCAGGAGCTCATGCGCAGGGAGCCCGACGGTTCCATGGTGAGGCATGCCGATCTGAGCGCCGTCGCCGAGCATGGCTGGAACGAGATCGTCGTGGACGGCCGCGGCAACATCTACCTGAACGGCGTCGGCTTCCGCTTCGGCGAAGAGGAGTTCCAGCCCGGAATCATTGCCCTGGTCACCCCGGACGGCTCCGCGCGTCAGGTGGCCGACGGCATCGCGTTCCCGAACGGGATGGTCGTGACTCCCGACAATTCCACGCTGATCGTCTCGGAGTCCTTTGCCGGCAGGCTCACTGCCTTCGACATCGCCGCCGACGGGAGCTTGTCGAACCGCCGCGTCTGGGCCGATGGCCTCGGACCCGACGGCATCTGCATCGACGCCGAAGGCGCCGTGTGGACCGGATCCGGGGCGAATGCCTGCGTGCGGGTCCGCGACGGCGGTGAGATGCTGGAGCGGGTCGAGCTCGACCGGGCCCCCTTCGCGTGCATGCTTGGGGGTCCAGACGGGAGAACGCTGTTCGTCATGGCGCAGGAATGGCGCATGTCGGAAAGTTCCGCCGACAACATGGCACGGCTGACTAAAGGACCACGGACGGGTCGGGTGCTGACCGTTCCGGCACCCGCAGCGGGCGCCGGTTGCCCCTAACCGAAGGCGCGAGCGAGAGTCACGCCGGTGGCCCTTGGCCTGGCTCCGATCCCCGCTGCACAGATGGCCACTGCTGACCGGGAGGTCAGGAAGAACCGAGGCCTGATCACTCCGCGCCAGAAAGGAGCTTCAAATGAGCAAGATCGTCGTCACCAACCACCTGACGCTCGATGGCGTCATGCAGGCGCCGGCCGGGCCAGACGAGGACCGTCGCGGCGGCTTCGAGCACGGTGGCTGGGCGGCCCCCAACAGCGATGAGGTCATGGGCAGGGTCATGGGAGAGGGAATGTCCCAGGGAGGGTCGCTGCTCCTCGGGAGATGGACCTACGAGGCCTTCCACGCCTTCTGGCCTCACCAGAAGGACAACCCCTACACCGAGGTCCTCAACAACACCCAGAAGTACGTGGCGTCGACGACCCTGGCCGAGCCGCTTCCTTGGATGAATTCCACTCTCCTCGAGGGTGACGCCGGGGAAGCCGTCGCCAGGCTCAAGGAGCAATCGGACAAGGACATCGTCGTGCTCGGCAGTGGGGAGCTGATCCAGTCGCTGATGCGGGACAACCTCATCGACGAGTACCTGCTGCTGATCCACCCGGTGGTTCTGGGATCGGGACGCCGGCTCTTCCCCGACGGCAGTCCGTTCGCCGATCTCCGGCTCGTCGACAGCGTGACGACGACCACTGGTGTGGTGATCGCGAGATACCAGTCGGCCGAAGCGCCGCGCGAAGGCTAGGCGCGTCCGCGAGGTCGTTCATCGACAAGCCCGAGGAGGCGCGCGCCCGTCGTGGGTCTCGTAGGGGGCCCTCGACCGAGAAGTCTGCACACTCCTTGAGATAGATTGACGTGCAGCCCAGCGGCTGCATAAGGGCAATGACGATGACAATGGACACGGTGTTCAAGGCGCTCGCCGATCCCTCCCGCCGCCGGCTTCTCGACCGCCTGAACGAACGCAACGGGCAAAGCCTGCGGGAGCTGTGCGCCGGCTTGGACATGGCGCGCCAGTCGGTGACCAAGCACCTGGCGGTGCTGGAGGCGGCCGGCGTCGTTACGACGAGTAGACGGGGGCGGGAGAGGCTGCACTTCCTGAACGCCGCGCCCATCAACGACATCGCGGAGCGGTGGATGAGCCAGTACGACCGCGAGCGCGCCGGGGCGCTCGCCAACCTCAAGCGGGCGTTGGAGGCCGACGCGATGGAGCCGACCCGGTTCGTGTACGCGACCTACATCAGGACGACGCCCGAGCGACTCTGGCAGGCGCTCACCGATCCCGCCTTCACGCGGCGCTATTGGGGCGCAGGACTCCACTCGGACTGGCGGGTCGGGTCGCCCATCCTCTGGCAGGAGGGGGCCGACGAGGAGCCCCGGGATCTCGATCAGGTCGTCCTCGAGGCCGAGCCCTGCAGGCGTCTGTCCTACACCTGGCCCGCTCCACAGCCACATCACGCAGAGCTGTTCGGCTGGTCACCGGAGCGTCTTGCCGAGCTTCAACGTGAGCCGCGCTCGCGGGTTCGCTTCGGCCTCGAGCCGGCCGGCGACGCCGTCAAGCTCACGGTCACTCACGAAGGATTCGCCCCGAGCAGCCCGCTGCTCGAGGCCGTAAGCGGGCGTACCCCGCAGACCGGGGGCTGGCCCGAGCTCGTCTCGAATCTGAAGACCCTGCTCGAGACGGGCGAGACGATGCAGCCGGCGGCGGCCGTTCAGACCTCGAGGCCCTCCGGATAACGATCGAGCACGACCGTCAGCCTGATGTCGTGTTCGAGCAGAGCCTTGAGCGCGCAGAGGGCGATCGTGAACCCGCCGGTGGAGCCGGCGACGCGGGAGACGATCTCATCTCCATCTCCGCTCAGGCCCGTCTCGGTGACCTCGACGTAGGTAGCGTCGTCCTCCCACGGAATGAAGCGGAAATCGACCGTCGTCGTGTTCTCGTCGGCGCTCCAGTCGATGACGACGCGACTGTTCTTCTCGACCTCCTTCACGGAGACGCGGGCCGAGGCGCCGTACATCTCCCAGTCCCATCGGAGGTCCGCGCCGGGAGCCAGCTTGCCGGTGCTCTTGGTGAACCAGAATTTGGTCGTAATGGCGGGGTCGACGATTGCCTCGAACACATCGCCGGGCGGCCTGCGGATGAGCATCCCCACCTTTACGGACGGGATATGCGTGAGCTGAAGGTCGTTCATGACACCTCCAGATCGGGGTCGTTCAACATGCAGCCGTTTGGCTGCCTGACTATAGGCAGCCGGGAGGCTGCATGTCAATACGGCGCGATGCTCGACCAGGTGGTGGGGGATAGCGCTCGCCCATGACGTTGCTCGCCGATGTCGTCACCGCTTCCCAGGAGGTGACCGATACGAGCTCGCGTTCCCGAAAGATCGCGATCCTCGCCGAGCTGCTGGGCCGCCTCGACCCGAATGAACTCGCGCCCGCGGTGGGTTTCCTGGTCGGCGTGCCCCGACAGGGCCGCGTCGGCGTCGGCTACTCCACGATCTACCGCATCGAGCGCGCGCCGGCCCGGGAGGCGTCTCTGACCATCGCGGAGCTGGACCGCGCGATCGCCGAAGTCAAGGAAATGACCGGAAGCGGCTCGGCGGCCATGCGCAGGCGGATTCTCGGCGAGATCCTCGGCCGGGCCACGGAGCAAGAGGCCGACTTCGTCAAGCGGCTGTTCACCGGTGGGCTGAGGCAGGGCGCGCTCGCCGGGTTGATGGTCGACGCGATCGCCAAGGCGGCCGGGGTCTCCGGCGAGATCGCGCGCCGCGCGCTGATGCTCTCGGGCGACCTCACGCGCACCGCCGTGATCGCCCTCAGGGAGGGCGAGGACGGGCTTCGCGAAGTCGGTTTCGAGATCTTCCGCCCCATTCTCCCGATGCTCGCCTCGACCGCTGCGAGCGTGCCCGAAGCGCTTGCGAGCTTCGAGCGTTCATCGGTGGAGTGGAAGCTCGACGGGATCCGGATCCAGGTCCACCGCCGCGGCGACCAGGTCCGCATCTACACCCGCAACCTCAACGAGATCACGTACGCCCTGCCCGGGATCGTCGAGGCGGTGCGCCGCCTGCCCGTCACTCAGGCCGTCTTCGACGGCGAGGCGCTGTGGATGGGCGAGCACGGCCCGGCCGCCTTCCAGGAGACGGTCTCGCAGATCGACAACGCGGCGCCGCCCGAGGGGGTGGTGACGTTCCTCTTCGACGTCCTCCACGTGGACGGGGACGATCTGCTCGACACCCCACTCGAGGAGCGCGCCGAGCGGCTCGAAGGGATGGCTCCGCACCTCAGGATCCCGGGCGTGGTCACGTCGGACCCCGAGACGGCGCAGCACGTTCTCGACGAGGCGCTCGGCGCGGGACACGAGGGCATCGTCGTGAAGGACGTTGCGTCGCGGTACAGCGCGGGCCCCCGCGGCAAGGCCTGGCGCAAGGTGAAGCCGGTGCGGACCTACGACCTAGTGGTGCTCGGCGCCGAGTGGGGCCATGGGCGCCGCCAGGGCTGGCTGTCGAACCTCCACCTCGGCGCCCGCGACCCGCGCACGGGCGAATTCCTGATGGTCGGAAAGTGCTTCAAGGGGCTGACCGACGAGCTCCTCGAGTGGCAGACGAAGGAGCTGCTCGCGCGCGAAACCGGCCGGCGGGGGATCGCGGTGCTCGTGCGCCCGGAGCTCGTGGTCGAGATCGCGTTGGACGGCGTCCAGTCCTCGACCCGCTACCCGGGCGGCGTGGCGCTTCGTTTCGCGCGCGTAAAGCGTTACCGCCCCGACAAGAGCGCCGAGCACGCGGACGCGATCGACGACCTGCGCGCGCTCCTCGTCGCCAGACGGTGACCGCGCGGCAGCTCGTCGCGCGCGTCCGCTGCCGGACGGACCGGTCAGGCCGTTGCCGCCCGCGCGCGGAAGGGGGCCATCGCAGCACGCATGCGGCCGGGCAGCGAGGGCTCACGTGAGGACGCGCCCAGCGCGCCGTGGCGCATGCGAAGCAGCTGAATGAGGACGCCAGTCTGCTGGAACGGGTCGGCGATGACGCGTCCCTCGGCCAGCGAGATCGCGGCCGCCGGCTTCCCGTCGATCTCTCCGATGAGCGCGGGGCCGGAGAACGGCCGCTGGTTGTCCAGCTCGGCGAGGCGCCACAGCGCGTGGGTGTCCGCGTGGGTGCTCTGCCGGATGACGTAGGCGTTCGTGGGGTACATGGTGGCTCCTAGTTCGTTGGTGCGTAGGACGATCATCGCCCCGCGCGGGCGCCGGTCCAATGCCCCTGGCACCCGAAGCGGGGTGGTGCCAGTACCCCTCAGCCGACGCGGTCCCGCTCTTCCGACGCCGCGGAGCGGACCGACTCGATCGCCTTCTCACGGCTCGCGAAGATCTCGAGGCGCACCACCTTGCCGTCGCGCAGCTCGAAGACGTGCGCCCCCCGCTGGTGGATCTCGACGCCGCTGCCCTTACCCCGGCCCTGGTAGCTCGCCAGCACCACAACGTGATCGCCGAGCTCGAGGTAGTCGTCCGCCTCGGCGCGCCAGTGATCCCACCCGTCGAGCCAGGCGCGCAGTCGTGGATTGGGATCCCTGTGGTCCTCGTAGACGCCGGCGAGCCCCGGGAACTCGTCGGACCAGCCCCACCGCATGCGCGGGTGGTAGACGTCGAAGCGCGGCCGCCAGTTGCCACGGCCCCATTCCTAGTAGATCGGTCGGAGCAGATCGACGTTGCCGGCGGCCATGCCCGTCTACCTTAGGAGCGGGCGGCGTGGCGGGCTAGCCTTCGCGCGCGATGACGGGCGCCGATACGTTCCGCACGTCGGCGGATGCCTATGACCGTTTCGTCGGCCGTTACGGGTGGGAGCTCGCGTCTGCGCTAATCGAGTATGCGGGGGTAGAGGCGGGGATGCGGGCGCTCGACGTCGGCTGCGGACCGGGGGCGCTCACGGCGGCGCTCGCGGAGCGCCTCGGGGCGGCGAAAGTGTCTGGCGCGGACCCGTCGGAGCCGTTTGCGGAGGCCTGCCGAGCGCGGCTGCCTCGGGTCGAGATCGTGGTGGCTTCGGCCGAGTCGCTCCCGTTCGCAGACGGGTCGTTCGATGCTGTGTTGTCGCAACTGGTCGTGAATTTCATACGCGATCCGCACGCCGGTGTGCGCGAGATGCGCCGGGTGACGTGCCCGGGCGGCATTGTCGCCGCGTGCGTATGGGACTACGCGGCGGAGATGACTCTTCTGCGCGCATTCTGGGACGCCGCCCGCGAAGTCGAGCCCGAACGCGCCGCCACCGCCGACGAGGGGGTTGTGATGCGCTGGTGCGGCGAGGGCGATCTGGCCGAGTTGTGGCGGCTCGCCGGACTTCGCCAAGTGCGCCTCGACTCGCTTGTGGTGCGCGCTGGCTACGCCGGCTTCGAGGACCTGTGGGCACCATTGCCGACGGGCGTCGCGCCGTCTGGCGCGTTCTGCAGCTCGCTGGACCAGGACCGCCGCTCCGCGCTGCACGACGCCTATCGGCGGCACCTCGGCGTCGGCGACGCGCCGTTTGAGTTGACCGCTCGCGCGTGGGCAGTGACGGGATTCGTCCCCTGACCTCGCCGGCAACTCCTACGTGCCGGGCGCGCCGGGCGGCGCGCGTCCTCGTCGACCGCGAGCGGATCCTCGAGCAGGCGGGCGTTGAGCTACGCCGCCTCTGCCCGGACCCGGATCCGCGGGCGCGCGTTGTTCACGTAGCCCTTCGGGTTCCACAGCGCCGCTTCGTCCTCCGGCTGCGTCGCCGCCGAGGAGTCCCAGGCACGGACGAGGATCTCGTGGTCTCCGGGCGCCAGGTCGAGAGTGATCCGCCAGTGCCGCCAGGCCCACCGCCCGAGGTCGTCGAGCAGCTCGGCCTGCGACCAGCCGGCACCGCCGTCGAGCGAGACGTCGACCCGCGCGACATGCCGCTCTCCGCCTGCGAACGCGTAGCCGCGCACCTCGACGGGACCCGCGGTGACCGTTTCGCCGTCGGCCGGGGACAATACGTCGGCGTTGAGCGCGACGAGGCCGAGCGGCATCCCGGCGCCGGGGGCCGGCGTCCCGTCCTCGGGTAATAACCGATAGACGACCTGTTGGAAGTAACCGTCCCAGGGTGTCGAGCGGACCTCGATCCGCTGGAGCCACTTGACGCTGCGGGCCCCGATATAGCCGGGTACGACCACGCGGAGGGGCGCGCCGTGGACGGCCGGCAGCGGCTCGTCGTTCATCGCCCATGCGAGCAGCACCTCGGGGCGGCACGCCTTGTCGAGCGGAATCGAGCCACCGAAGCGCTGGGCGGGTTTCGCCTCGGGGCAGAGGTCCGCACCGTCAAAGCCGACATGCGCTGCCCCCCGACGCGGCTGGGCGAGCGACAGCACGTCGGCGAGGGCCACACCGGTCCACATCGCAGTGCCGGTGGCGCCGGGACCCCAAGGAGCCTCACCCGGAATGTCGCGGATGGTTATGAGACCTGCGCGGCGGTTGCCGGCGCACTGCAGCGTCGCGGTCACCTCGCGCTCCCGGAACGCCTCGCGCAACGTTGTGAGGGAAAGCTCCAGCTCCCGCTCGACGATCCCGTGTACTTGCAGCCGCCACGCAGCCGGGTCGATCTCCGGCACCGCGCCGTGACCCCGCACGTAGAACGCATCGGTGGCCGTCAGCGGTCCCTCGGCCAGCGCGGCGAGCCCGGTCTCGGCGTTGAACGGCTCCTCCTCATGCACGATCAGATCAGTGCGCTTTCCGTAGGGAGCCATGCGGCAAGCGTACGAAGACAGGCCCCCTCGGAGCTCGGGCGCCGACTGCTCGTACCGGTTGGCGATGTTCATCCTTCGCCGGGCGCAGGGTCGACGGAGGTCGAGCTCATTCGAGAGGCGGTTGACGAGTATCCGGGCTACCGGTCGTTCCGATGCTTCATCCCGCTGCGCGAACACAGCTGGGACGAGAGCACGAGGCGCGCCGTGCATACGACGAACTCGCAGAGGCGAACTTCGCCGCACTGCCGCGGGATTGCGAATGGCTCTTCTGCCTCTCGCTGCTCGCTGAGAATGCGGTCCACCTGCGCGACGAGGAGCGAGCGGCGGTGCTCTACGGCGACAAAGTGAGGGCGCTAAAGCTGCCCGCTGAGGCCGTCACGACGTATGAGGAGCTGGGAATGGAAGGCTGGGCGCAGGCTGGCTGCCTTGGTCCGAGTCACTGCGACAAAGTCGCCGTCGCGCCCCGCTCGCGTACCCACTGGCCGATCAGGCCGCGGAAGTGTCCGATGAACCACTCCTGCTCGTGGACGGGATACGCCTCGCGGACGGTGCCCGCCAGTAGGCGGTCGAACTCCGCCGAGGAGATCCAGTCGAGGACGACTTCGTCGACGTGCGGCAGGCGGCTGTCGCAGAAGTCCCGGTAGCGGTCGACCTCGAAATACGCGTCAGCCAGCGCCCGGTAGGCAGCGAGCTTCTCCGCATAGGAGAGGTCGTCGCGGTCGCCGATCTCGAAGTAGCGGCGCGTGTCGAGATCGACCCACGGGCGGCGACCGGTGACGACGCAGAACACGCACCACTTCAGCAGCGCGCCCATCGCCCACGGAAAGTAGTAGTGCAGGCTGGTAAGCGCTACGTCCGGCGACGCGTTGGCGTAGTCGATCGGATACGCGTCGCTGCCTCGGACAAGCGTCTCACACGAGTTGAACTCCCAGCGGAAGAACGCGTTGATAAGCCTGCTGATCGTCAGCACCTCGTCGCCGATCTCCGGCGTCAGGAAGTCGTGATCGACCGCGTATCGGTCGTGCATCGGCAGCTCTGGCCGGAAGTGCATGATCATGGTCTCGGCGCCGATCGACAGCGACCGCGCGAAGACCTCGTATCCCTCGATCGAGGCCTGCAGGTGCATGAGCCGCTGGCCCGAGGCGTCGTAGGCGCGATGCAGCTCCGCGCTGTCGCGGATCTGGCTGACGCCCACCCACTGCCCGCCGTCGTAGGGCTTCATGAACAGCGGGTAGCCGACGGACGCAGCGATCTCGTCGAGATCGAACGGCCGGTTGTACTTGGCCGCAGTGTATGCGAAGCGAGCGTTGTCCGGCGGATTCTTGTGCGGGACCAGCACGGTCCGCGGCACCTTCAGTCCCAGCCGCAGCATCGCGCAGTAGGCGGCGTGCTTCTCCATCGCCTGGAACGTGAAAGGGCTGTTGAGCAGGTAGACGTCGTCCATCAGTGCAACCTTCTTGAGCCACTCGCGCGGTAGGAAGTACCAGTAGGCCAGCCGGTCGACGACGAGGTCGTAGCGCGGCCTGTCGCGCAGGTCGAAGGGCTCCATGGTGATCCGCTCGGTCGTCACGCGATGGCGGCCGCCGGAGGCGTCGGAGATCGGGCCGAGCCGTGAGATCAGCGTCTCGAAGGCGGTCGGCCAGTCCTCCTCGGTGCCGAGGAGGAGGCCGATGAGGTGCTCGGTCTCGGCCATCAGGGGAACCGTGCCAGATGATGCGCCAGCTGCGCGCGCCAGGAGGGCCAGTCGTGCGGGACGTCGTGGCCCCAGAGGTCGAGCTCGTGGCGGATGCCCTTCTCGGCCAGAAGGCCGGCGAGCCGCTTCGAACTCTCGAGGGCGCCGGTGGTGTCCTCCCACATCCCCTGGCCGCAGACGAGGATGATGCTGAGGCGCTCGCGCAGCCACTCCAGATGGTCGCCGCCCATGTGCTCCAGGTAGTCCATCGGATTGTTGAAGTAGGCGGCGTCGCCGCGCTCGCCCCAGCCGTCCCAGGCGGCGGGGTCGTAGTTTCCGGACAGTCCGAGCGCGAGCGGGAAGAGGTCGGCTCGCTTGAGGGCGAGGTTCACCGCGTGGTAGGCGCCGAGACTGACTCCCAGGGTCGCGATCTCCTGCGGACCGCCGCAGTCGGCATGGATCCACGACACGACCTCCTCGAGGATCCATGATTCGTAGCGGGCGTGCTCGCGCGCACGGGCCTCGAGCGGGGCGGAGGCGTTGGACCAGGAGGTGGAGTCGAAGGAGTCCACGCAGTACAGCTTCACCCGACCGCCCTCGAGCAGGCCGGACACGGCGCCGATCATGCCCCGGTTCTCGTACTCCCACGGCCCGCCCCGCTCGGCGGGAAACGCGAGCACGGGCCGCCCCCAGTGACCGTAGGCCACTAGCCCGCCGCACGCCCCGATCGCGCTCGACCAAACCTCCGCAGGGCGGCCGCTCACCATGCCCGCGCGAGGAGGCCCGTCAGATGCGGCTCGAACGCGTCGCGCCAGGCCGTGTAGTTGTGCGTGTCGGGGATTTCGTGGAGCCCGGCCGGATAGCCCTGGGCGGACAGGGCGCGCGCCATCAGCCGGTTGTTGTGAACGTTCTCCTCCGCCGACCCGCACGTCAGCGCGACGGGCACCGGGTCGGAGTGTCTCGGCTGGCGGAGCGTCGCGCGTACGAAACGGACGATGCGCCGGTAGCGCGGGAAGCGCGCCTGGTGGGCGTCGAAGCGCGGCGTAAAGAAGCTCCCGGACTGGAGGAACAGGGCCCCGAAGGTGCCCGGATGGCGGCGCTGGATGTGGAGCATCGCGAGCGCGCCGAGGCTCGCCCCCATACCCGCCGGGGCACCGCGGACCGCGACCGTCGCCCGGATCGCGGGCAGGAAGTCCCGGACCATGGCGCCGGCATAGCGCGCCGAGGCCGAGTACCACTCGTCGCGCTCCCCGGGGGCGAGCAGCGCGACCCGATGTCGGGGCAGCTCGCCCGTGCGGATCCCGACGGCGGTGAAGCGCGTCAGCGCGGCGAGCCGGTCGTACTCCGGACCGTCGTGCGCGGCGAGCAGCGGCAGGCCCTCCGCCGGATCCGCGTCCTTGGGGCTCCAGATGCTCATCCGGATCCTCGCGCCGAGGCCGTGCCCGCGGACAACCAGCTCCCTGGTGCTCCCGGCCACCCCCTCGTCCCGGAGCCAGCGAGGGGCGGCATAGCCCGGCATCAGCAGCACCGACTTCTCGCCGAAGGCGCCGGGGGCCCGGTTCGGATTTCCGGCATCGCAAAGGCACTCGCTGTCGCCGTCGCGATGGACTACCTCGAGCCGATACTCCAGCCTGGCGACTGGAGGCGGAGCGAGCTCGAGTCGCCACTCTCCGTTGCGGCGGGCGTACGCACGCTGGCTATCGGACAGCGGCAGGTCGGAGCACAGCCGCACCGCGGCGTACCGCTCGTCGGGATCGGCGAGGCGGAGGAGCACGGCGTAATCATGGCGCGACCGGCCCCGGCGCCTCCTCAGTCGGCCCGTACCGTGCGGGTGACGATCTTCGTGTTGGTCGACTCGACGCGGAGGTCTTCCTTGAGCCGGCGGATTACCGCGTCGACGGCGTCGGTGGCGCCGACGGCCACTCGCAACTGGTAGTGGCTCGGTCCCGCGAGGTGCTCCAGGAGGGTTGCACCGGGGATCGCGAGGGCCGCCTCCTCGAATGCGGCGTCGTTCGCTCCGGGGCTGTTCGTGGGCAGTGCCCAGCCAGAGGACCTGCTCTACCGGGACTGCCCCCCAGCCAGGTTCGATCTCGTCGACACCAGGGCTCTGAAGAACGGCATCGCGATCCTGACCTGCACCGCCCGCTGATCCACCCAGGGCGTGTCCGTTTCGTTCAAGACGAGTCGCCGTGGAGCGTCGAGAATGGGTGTCGTGAGACTCGGAATCGGGCTGCCGGCGGCGGTGCCGCAGGCGGATATGACGCAGATGGGCCGCTGGGCGGCGGCGGCCGAGCGTGCCGGGTTCGAGTCGGTCGGCGTCATCGATCGTTTGATCTACGACAACGTCGACCCGCTGACCGCCCTGAAAGGAGGACGAACGCATGACCATCGACCTCGCCGCGGCGACCGACTTCATGGCCACCCACGCGCGCGTCCTGGACCGCCGCCGCTTCGAGCTGCTGAACGGCCAGACCGATCCCTCGGGCGCGCTGGCCGCGCTGGATGGGTATCGCAACCCCGACGGCGGCTACGGCTGGGGCCTGGAAGCCGATCTTCGTACTCCCGAGAGCCAGCCCGGAGCCGCGTTTCATGCCTTCGAGGTGTTCGAGGACATCGCACCGGCCACCGCCAGGCAGGCGGCGGCCTTGTGCGACTGGCTGGACTCGGTCACCCTGCCAGACGGGGGCCTGCCGATGGCGTTGCCCGTGGGAATGACCGCCGGCTCGGGACCCTGGTGGCAGGCTGCAGACGCGTCCGAGTCTTCACTGCAAATCACCGCGGTGACCGCAGCCGCCGCGCAGCGCGTCGCAGGCCACGATCCCGCCGTCGCCGCACACCCCTGGCTTGAGCGGGCCACCCGCTACTGCCTGAACGCGATCGAGGCGATCGAGCAGGAGCCCTTCGCTTACGTACTGGCCTTCTCGGTGCACTTCCTGGACGCGGTCTACGACAGCCGCCGCGGGGCGCCGGCCCTCCTCCGCCGGCTTGGCACGTACGCCCCCGCCGACGGCCGGATACGCGTCCGGGGCGGAACCGAGGACGAGGTGCTTCGCCCGCTCGACGTCGCCCCCTACCCGGATCGGCCGGCCCGGGACCTGTTTGCCGCCGAGGTCATCTCCGCGGACCTCGATCGCCTGGCTGCCCTGCAACAGGACGACGGCGGCTGGATCGTCGACTACCTGAAAATCTCCCCCGCGGGATCCCTCGATTGGCGCGGTCACGTCACCGTCCGAGCAATCGACATCCTGCGCCGCAACGGCAGGACTGCGACAGGCTGATCGAGGGCCGGGCGTATGCCCTACGGCGACTGCGGCAGCTTGGCCGCGCCGCGCTTCGTCACCGGAGCGGAGGGCGGCGGCACGACTGGCCCGATGTCCCCGTCCGGCGCCTCGTCCAAGTCGACGATCACCGGCGCGTGGTCGCTCGGCCCGCTTCCCTTGCGTGCCTGTCGGTCCACCCATGCCGCCCGGACGCGGTGGGCGACCGTTCCGCTGGCCAATACCAGATCGATCCGCATCCCGAGGTCCTGATGGAACATTCCCGCCCGGTAGTCCCAGTACGTGAACACCCGCTCGTTCGGCCAGCGGTCGCGCACGACGTCACGCAGGCCGAGCTCCCGTAGCTCCGCCAGGGCCGCCCGCTCGAGCGGCGTTACGTGAGTCTGTCCGATGTAGGCCTCGGGATCGAACACGTCGTCGTCGGTCGGGGCGATGTTCATGTCGCCACAGACGACCGTCGCCTCCGGGCCGGCGGCGACCATCTCGCGCAGCGAAGCGAGCCAGTCGAGCTTGTACCGGTAGTGCTCCGAGTCCGGCACGCGCCCGTTCGGTACGTACACGGAGACCACCCGGATCCCGCCACAGGTGGCAGAGACCGCGCGCGACTCCGGGCGCGGGAAGCCCGGCGCGCCGGCGAGTCCCGCCACCACGTCGTCCAGACCCACACGCGAGAGGACGGCGACTCCATTCCAGGTCGCCTCGCCGTGAACTGCGACGGCATACCCGCGGTCCCCAAGCTCGTCGCCTAGCAGCTCGAGGAACGCATCGTCTGCGAGCTTGGTCTCCTGCAGGCAGACCACGTCCGGCCGCCGCTCATCGAGCCAAGGCAGCAGCCGCGGCACGCGCTGCTTGACCGAGTTGACGTTCCAGGTGGCGATTCGCACCGACCCCACGGTACCGGCAGCGGCAGACCAGCCGGCTCATCGTCAAGGGGGTGAGACGAGGGCGGTAGGACCGCGGTCGCACGGGCACGCTGTCGGCACTGCCTCTACCAGTCGGTGGTCGTCGCCGAGGGATACGCGGCCCAGTTCACCGCGGATCGGCCTGCGGGAGATCTGCCGTAACCACATGCGACAGCGTCACATCGAATCATCGGATTGAGTGGATGGGCCCTTTCTCGCGCGGCCTGGCGCGACGCGCGGGGGCTCGTCGGGCATCTTCGGGTAGACCGGCGGCCACGGGGCGTCGAGCAGACCGTTTGCGCGGTCACGCTCGTGCATGGCGAGCAGGGGTTCGAGTGACTGCGGGGCCTCGTCAATGTCCTCCCACGGGTCGCCGAGCTGGTCGAGTCGGTCGGAGACCGTCGCCAGCGTCAGCTCGTCCGGGTGCAACTCCACGACGTCCTGCCAGCGCAGCGGCGTGGAGACCTGGCCGCCCGCACGGGCGCGCACTGCCCATGCGCCGAAGACGGTCTTGTGCGGGGCGTTCTGGTTGTAGTCGACGAAGATCCTCGCGCCGCGCTCCTCCTTCCACCATGCCGCGGTGATGATGTCGGGGCGGCGGCTCTCGAGCTCCCGGGCGACCGCCACCGCGGCGGCGCGCACCGCGTAGGAGTCCCAGCGCGGCACGAGGCGGACGTAGACGTGCAACCCGCGGTTGCCAGTGGTCTTCGGATAGGCGACGACGTCGAGCTCGTCCAGCAGGGCCTTGAGCTCCGCGGCCGCGCGGCGAACGTCCATGAAGTCGGTGCCGGGCTGCGGGTCGAGATCCAGGCGCAGCTCGTCGCAATGCTCGGGGTGCTCGGCGCGGTACGGCCAGACGTGAAAGCCCAGACACCCGAGGTTGAGCGCCCAGACCACGTGCGCGAGGTCGGCGATCACGAGCGCGCGCGACGGCGTGCCGTTGACGGTCGTCACCGTTGTCGTCCGGAGCCACTCGGGCGCGTTCTCCGGGACGCGCTTCTGGAAGAAGGACGGTCCTTCCGCGCCCTTGGGGAAGCGCTGCATGAGCACCGGGCGACCGCCCATCGTGCGCAGAAGCGGCTTGCCGACGCGCAGGTAGTAGTCGACCAGATCGCGCTTGGTCTCGCCGCGCTCGGCGAAAAGCACCTTGCCGGGACTGGAGAGCCGGACCTCACGCCCGGCGACCTCGAGGACCTCCGCGTCGTCGCCAGCCACGAGCGGACCGTACCGACTCGGCTCGTGGAGGCCGTGGCCCGCGCGGTAGGGCTTCTCCACGCGGGCTACGATACGGCCGAGCGCCCGCCCTGAGAGGAGGCTCGACGGATGTCAGAGGAGAAGATGTCGAGCTGGTCCAAGGGGGCGCTTGCCGCGCGCGGGATCGAGGACGATGTGATCGCCGCCGGTCAGTTCAACCCGCGCGGTCAGAGCGGCGGCCTTTTCGTGGGCGGGATGGTCGGCGGCGACGCCGGAAGTGCGCTTGGCGGCGCGGCTGAGGGCGTCGGCCTGGCCGCGGGTTCCCTGGCGGGAAGGCACGCCGCGGGCGCGGCCTCCGGGCTGCCCGACAAGATGCTGGTCGGAGTCTCGGCCACGACGGTGTACGGCTTGCCGCGCCGACCAGGCACGACGAGCCCACGGCGCTCGCCTTTCAGGTTTCGCGTGCGGGCCTCAGCGGGAAGGTCCACCAGCTGGTTCACGTTCGCGTGCTCGAGCTGATCCACGACGACACCGGGTCACGCATCGAGCTCGAGGGCAACCGGCTGCCCGTGACCCACTCCAGGGACGTGATCGAGGCGCTCGGCGGTTGAGGGATTCGTCGGGCGCGTAGAGGCGTCGGATACGAGATAGGTTGGCGGCCCCTGCCGCCTGCAAAGGCGGCCGTGACAACGGCAAAGGCGTGGGTGGCTTCGTCGGGGCGGTCTACGCGGGCGCTTGGCGTACCCCGAAGTCCCGCAGCCCCCGCTCGAGTCGCGCAATCGCGCGCTTCGCCTCGCTGCGAACGCCTTTCCGGATCCGGGAGGCTGGGGCGCCGGCGAGCGCTTGGTCGCGCACGTAGTCGATCAAGGCCCGGTGGAGGCCGAGCAGCGTGTTGGCCACCACCTGGCAGACCACGTCGCCGGGTTCGGCGCCCGTCTCCTCAGCGAGCAGCGTCGTGAGGACTCGTGCGTAGTGGTCAAAGACCTGCCGCTCGCGGGCGAGCAGAGCGGGGCTGTTGGTGATGACGCGGGTGACCGTCTGGACTTGGGCGGTCGCCTCTTCGTCGCCGCCGGGGGCGTTCATGGCAAGCACGCCGCGCTGGTCGAGGAGGAAGGCGGCGAAAGCGGCGAGCACGCTCTGGCCTGGCCGGCGCTCACGGATCGCCGCCAGCAGCCGCTCCTCGAAGGCTTCGAGGCGGCTGTAGAAGAGATCCTCCTTGGTCGGGAAGTAGTTGAACACGGTCGCCTGCGCGACCTCCGCCTCGCGGGCGATCTCGGCCACCGTGACCTGGTCGAAGCCGCGCTCGGCGAACAGCCGCCGGGCAGTGTCGGCGATGAGCTGCCGGGTCCGCTGCTTCTTGCGCTCGCGCAGCCCGAGCTCTGCGACGGCACCGGCCATGGCAAACAGCATATCGCACTAAGAATAGTTGCGACCCAATTTTACTTTGCTATATATTTGATGTGACTCCAGTAAAGCGATGCGAGGAGGAGGACGCATGAGTCGCGCTCGACCCGATTACCAGCCAGCCGGGCTACTCGTCCCGTTTGGAGCGGTCGTCCTGGCGATGCTGCCCGGGGTGCTCGACCAGACGATGCTCGCGACGGGGCTGCCGGTGATCGCCGGCGATTTGGGCCGGATCAGCGACGTGTCGTGGGTCGTGACCGCATATGTCGTGGCCGCCGCCGCGGCGACGCCTCTGTGGGGAAAGCTCGGCGACCGTCTCGGCCGCAAGCGGATGCTCGAGCTGGCGCTGGCGGTCTTCGTGGCCGCCTCGGCGCTGTGCGGCGCGGCGCAGGACATGATGCAGCTGATCGTGCTCCGGCTCGTCCAGGGCGCCGCGGCGGGCGGCCTGATGGCACTCGCGATGGCCGCCGTCGGCGACCTCGTGAGCCCCCGCGAGCGCGGCCGCTATCAGGGCTACATCGCGGCGACGTTCGCGGTCGCGACCGTCGTCGGGCCGCTGCTCGGCGGCGCGCTGGTCCAGGGCGCCAGCTGGCGCTGGGTGTTCTTCGTCAACCTGCCCGTCGGCCTCCTGGCGCTGGTCGGCCTGCGGCTGCAGCTGCCGGCGGCGCCGGTCGAACCGCCCGAGCAGCCGCTCGACGCCATCGGTGCCGCGCTTCTGGCCGGCGCCACGAGCACGCTGATGCTGGCCTGCATCCAGGACGGCGGCCGGGTGGCCCTGATCGCCGCGACACTCGCGCTCGCGGCCGCACTCGTCGTGCAGGAGCGGCGGGTCGCGGATCCGATCGTGCCGCTGCAACTGCTGCGCACCCGCACGGTGGCGCTCGTGTCGACGGCGCTGTTCCTGGCGACCGCCGCGCTGTTTGCGATCACGGTGTTCGTGCCGCTGTTCCTGCAGACCACGACCGGAGCGACGCCGACCGAGGCGGGGCTGCTGCTGGTGCCGGCGATGCTCGGCATCACCGTCTCGACGACGCTGTCGGGGCGCAGCATCGCCCGCACCGGCCGCTACAAGCGCTTCCCG